>NZ_JACAPN010000062.1:0-92232 GCF_013385665.1 Pseudomonas sp. D4002 | reverse complement strand
AGAGTAGGTCATCGTCAAGATTGAATTCCGAAACCCCTGTCTGCTAGCGCAGACAGGGGTTTTGTCGTTTAAGGGCTGGGCAAACAACTAGAACCGGCTCACCCTTTGCGTGCCTTACTGCTTCGCCTGGCCATTAACTTGCGCCACCATATATAGATCCCGGTAGCAGACAACATCGCGATCACAGCTCCCAGCAGCGCAATCAGCACCTGACCCGCCACCCCGATGATCCTGCCCCCATGGATCGGCAGTTGCAGCCGATAAAAGCGCTCTCCCAACGTACCTTGCCCTGCTATTTCCTGCCCCAGTAAACGCCCATCCGTCCCGTGGAAAAACAACCAGGATTTCCCATGGGCCTCGGTATCATGTTGTCCAAAACCCGCCCCATAAAAGTTGTACTCAAAGCTGTAGTAAAGCTCTCCAATCGCCGCCGTCAGTCCCAGCCGCTTGCCTTCCTCCAGCGCCCGCTCATAGGCCTGTTGATAACTCAGTTGTGTCACGCCCAATTGCTCGGCGGGTAACCCGCCACGGGCCTCATAGACGCTAGGCTCAACCGGTGAGAACAGCGAGACAGCAGGCTTGAACACCTGGCTCGGCAAATTCATCGCGACGCTGCTGACTGCAATCGGCAGCAACAACAGCCAAAGCCATAACCCGCCTGCACGATGCAGGTCGAAGTTCAGCCGGTAAGCGTGGCCGCCCTTGATCTTCCACGCCGTGGACCACTTCTTCCAGAACGGTTTACCTCTCGGCAGGGTCAGCCACAGCGCGATAAAACAATCGAACACCCATGCGATCGCCACCAGTCCCATCAGCCACAAACCCCAATTACCCGGCAGTGTCAGGTTGTAGTGAAATTCCAGAATGAACGGAATGAAGTTCTCGCGCTGAAAGCAGCAAGCCCCCCAAACACGCCGGCCCATTTCTTCGCCGCTGACCGGATCCAGGTAAAAGACCTGGTTGGGCTCCTCAAAGGGTTTGCCCGTCGCCGGATCGTTTCTCGCAACTGCCGCCAGCATCGCGGTATGACCGGCCTCTTGTGGATACTCCATGTACCAGACTTGCAGTTTGGGATGCTGCCCCTGCAACGTGTCCACCAGTTCACCTGGTGGCAATGCCGAACCTTTGGCCGTTGCTTCATAAAAGCCGGGATTGAGCCATTCATCCAACTCATGGTTAAACGCCAGTAGGCTGCCCGTGAGTCCCGCCATCATCAGAAACAACGCCGTTGCCAACCCGATGTAGCGATGAAGTAAAACCAGCAATGCGCGCATAAAAATTTCCTGCAAAGACGACAAAGCCAGCGCCTGGAATCAGGAACTGGCTTTGTATGAATCGAGAGGGATTAGAACTGGTAGCTCACCGTCGCACTGACGTTGCGCTCTTCACCCAGGTAGCAGAAGTTCAAACTGGCACACGACGCCACGTACGACTCGTTCGTCAGGTTGTTGGCATTCAGGCGTACATCCACACCCTTCAGTCCAACCTTGCCAAGGTCATAACCCATCGAGGCATCAAACAGCGTGTAGGCGGGCACCTTCATGGTGTTCTCCGCATCTGCCCAGCTGTAGCCGACATAACGAACACCACCACCGAGTCGCAGGCCATCCAGTGCGCCGCTATCGAACTTGTAGTCTGCCCATACCGACGCCATATGACGCGGCGCCTGCGTCGGCGAGTTCCCCTTGTTCTCGATCACGTTGTCTGCGGTACTCAGCGTGCTGACCATCGACTTCGAATACTCGATATCGGTGAAGGTATAGCTGCCCAACAATTTGAGATGGTCGGTCAACTGCATATGCGCCTCCAGCTCCAGGCCCTGGGAGCGTACAGCGCCGACCGCGCGATAGAAGTTTTCCTGCGGCAGTTTGGTCGCCAGGTTTTCCTGGTCGATGCGGAACAGCGAGGCCGTGAACAAATTGTCGGTACCCGGCGGCTGATACTTCAAGCCGACTTCCCACTGGGTGCCGTCGGTAGGTGCAAGGGGATTGCCGGCACTGTCCGAATAGGAGTTCGGGTTGAAGGATTCGGAATAGCTGACGTAGGGCGCGAGACCGTTATCAAACAAGTAGAGCGCTCCGGCCCGGCCGGTCAGTTTGGTACGTTTATCACTGATCTCTGTGCCCAGCGGCCGTCCCGCTTCGGCAATGCGATTTTCATCGGAGGTCTCAACCCAGTCCTGACGCAACCCGAGGGAGAACCGCCACTTGTCCATCTCAATCAGGTCTTGCAGGTAAACGCCGGTCTGCTCGAGCCGGCGCAGATAACTGGTTGGGCTGTAATAGCTGATCTCGGAATTGCCATACACCGGGTTGAACGCATTGATTGGCGCAAGAGAGCCGCTGCTCCAGTCCACGACGGTTTTGCGCCGCTGATAGTCCGCCCCCATCAACACCGTATGCTTGGTCGCGCCGGTAAAAAATTCAGCCTGCAGCATGTTGTCGATGATGAACGCATGCAGCTTTTCGTCACCGCCTGAGTAGTAGCGATTCAGCTCATTACTGGTGGGCGTGGTCCAGCCATAGGCATACACCTGGTCCAGCTGGACCTTGGAGTCCAGATACCGAAAGTTCTGCCGCGCCGTGAAAACATCATTGAAGCGATGCTCGAACTGATAGCCGAACGACTGTTGATCACGCTTGTACCCATCAATGCCCGGTTCGCCTTCGAAGAAGTGATTGGAGATCCGCTGGCCGTTGCGCTGATGCAGCGCGCCATCTGCCGGCATGCCTCCGTGGTAGCCACCGTCGGGGTCATGCTGCAGGTAAGCCTGGAGTGTGAGGGACGTGTCATCGGTAAAGTCGATGCTCAAGGTGGGTGCCAGCGCGTAGCGTTTTTCCTTGGCATGGTCGAATTGCGTGTCGGACTTGTCTGCAAGCCCGGTCAGTCGGTAAGCAATGCGCTTGTCGTCATCCACCGGGCCGCTGAAGTCGAAACCCATGCCTCGCTGCCCTTGGGAACCTATCGTGGCCTGGACCTGATGGTATGGCTCAAACAATGGCTTCTTGCTGGTCAACGCCACCAGCCCACCCGGCGAGCTGCGCCCGTAGAGCACCGATGACGGTCCTTTGAGGATATCTACGCGCTCGAGGAAATACGGGTCCACCTGCATGGTGCTGTAGGTTCCGCTGTCACCCATGGATTTCAAACCGTCCAGGTAGATGTTATCCACCGAACCGTCGTTGAAACCACGCATCGCCACATAGTCATAGCGGTGAGTGGCGCCATAAGGGTTGGTCAGCACGCCAGGGGTGTAACGCATGGCCTGGGCAACGGTTTGCGAGCCTTGGTCGTCCATCTGCTCGCGGGTCACCACTGAAACCGTCTGAGACGTTTCCAGCAGCGCGGTACTGGTCTTGGTGGCGATCTGGCTGTGGGTCGCGTTGTAGCCTTCCATGCTGCCCAGGGCATTACCCAGGGCGAAGCCTTTGATGTCGGTGGTCGGCAAGGTCAGCGCCTCGCTCTCGGGCTGGACCTGCAACACGAAACTCACGTCGTCCTGCGCCTGCGCCTGCAAGCCTGAGCCGTTGAGCAATTGGCTCAGGCCCTGTTCGGCCGAGTACTCCCCGTGCAGCCCGGGAGACTGTCGGCCCTGAGTCTGCGCAGGCGTGCTGGAAAGGGTGATGCCTGCCTGACGGGCAAACTGATTGAGCACATCGCTCAGCGCGCCTGCCGGGATGTCATAGCGCTGGCTGATACGTTCGACCCCGCTATCAGCCGCGACACCGGCCACTGGCAGCAAGCCGATGCCCATCGTGGTCGACAGCAATGCTGCGCGTACGGCTTTGCCGAGCAAAGGGTAGGAAGAGGGAGAGTTGCTGAAAAAACGCACAGTCATTATCGAGATCCGTAGAGGTCGCTGAAGGCAGATTGAATTGCTTACTGTCTAAGCCGGACTCACGGAAAAAAGCCGCCAAAAATAAATCAGGCACGCCAAAAATAATCAGGCCTGACGCTCCAGGCTCACCCACCAGCGGGTGCGATAGCGCAGGCGCACAGGCAGCGTCTGCGGAAGGATCGCCAATAGTTTCTCGGTGTCCTCCAGGCGAAAAACACCAGACAAGCGCAAATCTGCGATATCGCTCGAGCAGCCCAGATAACCATGGCGATAGCGCCCCACCTCCGCCAGGAAATCGGCAAGACGCATGTTGCGGGTGACGATCAATCCGTCGGCCCAGGCCCCTGTATCCATATCCGAAGGCGGTGCCAGAGCGGCCGCATTCTGACGCACCAGGTAGCTTTCTCCTGCATGCACTTGAGTGAAAAGCCCGTCGGCGGTATGCGGTGAATGAATCGCCACGTTGCCTGACGCGACGCTCAGACGTGTGCAATCGCTGTCCTGGCGCACCACAAATCGCCCGTCTATTCCTTCGAACAAACCATGACGGGTGCGAACCAGCAGGGGGGCGGTCGCCGCGGCGCCGCAGGTCACCAGGATTTCCCCACGCACCAATGTGATCAAGCGTTGTTGCGGGTTGAAGTCGAGGTCCACTGCGCTATCGGTATTGAGCTGCAGGCGCGTGCCATCCGGTAGTTGCACGCTACGGCGTTCGCCAGTGGTGGTAGCCAGGTCAGAGGTCCAACGCTGCCAGCCGGTGAGGTCTCGGCTGACCCAGGCCGCCGAACCCATCAACAGCACGCCGGACAATACCTTCAATGCCTGCCGGCGCCCAAGGCGCTGGGCACTGTTCTCCAGCGCCACATGGGCCCCGGGAATCGCCGCCAACTGGCTGCTTAATTCATGCTGCAGTGCCTGCACGCGTTGCCAGGCCAACTCGTGTTCATGATGAGCCTCGCGCCAGTGCTCGCACTGCGCCTTCAGGCGGACATTGGCGCGATTGTTACGCAGGCGCAGCATCCAGCTGATGGCCTGCTTGACCACCTGCGGGTCGATTCCTGCGCGCGCGGTGTTATCCATCGAGGTCATGCCTCATACCGCAGCACATAACAGTGATAAAGCGCCTCGGCGACATAGCGTTCCACCGAACGCAGTGATACACCCATCTGCTGCGCAATCTGCTTGTAAGTCAGGCCGTCGCATTGAGCCAGTAGAAACGCCTTGCGTACCTTGGGCTTGAGTCCGTCCAGAAGCCGGGCGATGGACTCCAGCAATTCCAGAATCAACGCACGTTCTTCAGCACTCGGCGCCAAGGCTTCGGGCAAATGCGCGATGGACTCCAGGTAGGCGCGCTCGATTTCTTCGCGACGCCAATGATCGATCACCAGGCCCCGCGCGATAGTGCGCAGGAAAGCGCGAGGGGCCTTGAGTTCGAAACGTTCGGTTTTTTGCAGCAGCCGCACGAACGTGTCCTGGGCCAGGTCCGCCGCATCCGCTGCGTTACCCAGACGGCTGCGCAGCCAAGTGTTCAGCCAGCCATGATGGTTGCTGTAAAGCGTCTGTACTGCGTACTCGGATGAGGGCATTCACACGGCCTGGCAAAGCGTCACAAATGATAATTAGTCGCATTGTCGACAAGCCTGAAAAATTTTGCAACTCCTGACGTTAGAGCGCTACCACTGGTCGGTTTCTGACATTAAAAGCAGATGCTTCTCACAAATTCCTAAGATTTATCCTGCCTTGGCCGAAAGCCTGACGAGCCATGCGTGCACCGAAATAGAGCAGTCGCAGAGTCTGCCTATACCGTTACATGGAATGTTGCATCCGGCACGCTCACCCCCTTTTGGCAAAAAGAAGTCAATGAAATGAATCTCAAGTTCAGTCATAAAATTCTGTTGGCCGCGTCAGGCGTAGTGGTTCTGGCCTTCGCGTTATTCACGTTCTACAACGACTACTTGCAGCGCAATACCATCCGGCAAAACCTGGAGTCGTCCATTCAGCAATCCGGTGAACTCACCGCCAGCAGCGTGCAGAACTGGCTCAGCGGGCGGGTGCTGGTACTGGAAAGCCTCGCGCAAAACGTGGCCCATCAAGGCAGCTCTGCCGATCTTCCGGGGTTGGTCGACCAGTCGGCATTTACCTCCAACTTCCAGTTCACCTACGTCGGTTCCACCAACGGCGTGTTCACCCAGCGTCCCGACGCCAAAATGCCCGACGGCTACGATCCGCGTCAGCGTCCCTGGTACAAGCAAGCTGTCGCAGCCGACAAGACCATGCTTACACCGCCCTACATGGCTGCGGTAGGCGGGCTGATCGTGACCATCGCGATGCCGGTGAAAAAGAATGGCGAACTGCTTGGCGTGGTCGGCGGTGACCTGAGCCTGCAAACCCTGGTGAAGATCATCAACTCGGTGGATTTCGGCGGCATCGGCCATGCATTCCTGGTCAGCGGTGATGGCCAGGTGATCGTCAGCCCGGACCAGGACCAGGTGATGAAGAACCTCAAGGACATCTACCCGGGCACCAACGTGCGCATCGAGAAGCTCAGCCAGGAAGTGGTCTTGAATGGCCAGGAACGGATTTTGTCCTTCACCCCGATCAGCGGGTTGCCGAATGCCGACTGGTACATCGGCCTGTCGATCGACAAAGACAAAGCCTACGCACCGCTGGGTAAGTTCCGTACCTCGGCATTGATCGCCATGTTCATTGCGGTTGCCGCCATTGCCGTGTTCCTGAGCGTCCTGATCCAGGTCTTGATGCGCCCGTTGACCACCATGGGCCGCGCCATGCAGGACATCGCCCAGGGCGAGGGTGACCTGACCCGCCGCCTGACAGTGGAAAGCAAGGACGAGTTCGGTGACTTGGGCAGTGCCTTCAACCAATTCGTCGAGCGTATTCACGCGTCGATTTCCGAAGTTTCCTCGGCGACGCGCCAGGTGCACGACCTGTCCCAGCGAGTAATGGCCTCGTCCAACGCGTCGATCATCGGTTCCGACGAACAAAGCGCGCGCACCAACAGCGTGGCCGCAGCGATCAACGAACTGGGGGCCGCCACGCAGGAAATCGCGCGCAACGCCGCTGATGCTTCGCAACACGCCAGCGGTGCCAGTGAGCAGGCCGATGATGGGCGCAAGGTGGTTGAGAAAACCATCCTGGCGATGTCGGAGCTTTCGCAAAAAATCAGCCTGTCCTGCACGCAGATTGAAACCCTGAACGCCAGCACCGACAACATCGGCCACATCCTGGATGTGATCAAAGGTATCTCCCAGCAAACCAACCTGTTGGCCCTCAACGCCGCGATTGAAGCGGCACGTGCCGGTGAGGCCGGTCGTGGGTTTGCCGTGGTGGCGGATGAAGTACGCAACCTGGCGCACCGCACCCAGGAATCGGCAGAAGAGATCCACAAAATGATCACCTCGCTGCAGATTGGCTCGCGTGAGGCCGTGACCACGATGAACGCCAGCCAGACCTCCAGCGAAGAAAGCGTCGAGGTCGCCAACCAGGCCGGTGAACGCCTGGTCAGCGTGACGCAGCGGATCGTCGAGATCGACGGGATGAACCAGTCGGTAGCGGCCGCCACCGAGGAACAGACCGCCGTGGTGGAAACCCTCAACGTCGACATCAACCAGATCAACCTGCTGAACCAGCAGGGCGTGGCCAACCTCAACGAAACCTTGAAGGATTGCGACGCCTTGTCTCAACAGGCCAACCGCCTGAAGCAGTTGGTCGACAGTTTCAAAATCTGATCGATGAACACACAGGAGCGAGCCTGCTCGCTCCTGTCTCCTTTAGCCAAACATCGCTCGCACATTCGCCAGCGCACCGTCGGCGAATGCCTGCACAAACGGCTCAAATCCCTCCGCGCCAGGTTCAACCGGCTCGGCGATGATCGTCCAGGTCACCCGTGAGGATCCTGCTCCCAACGGTTCGACATCCATGGCGGCCCACAACCGTGCTACGCCCAAGGTGTTGTAGATCGTGGTCCAGGTCATGCGCATGGCCTGCTCGTCGCGGCTGTTGAGTTGCTCCACCACCAAGTGTCCATCGTGGAAGAACTTCTTGCGCAGCGATCCCGCGCCCGCACCAGTGATTTCGATGTGGGACAAGGCGGGGATGAATCGATCAAATCCGCCAAAGTCACCGACCACCGCCCACGCACTGGCTGCATCACAGGCAACCACAACTGAGGACACCACAGGTTTGCCGCAAGGGTTGCGAATCAACGTATCGGGTTTCATAAGGTCTTCCTTCAATTGAGAGCCTGGTCACAGGAAACCGGTGCTGCGCAGGTACTCGCAGCCCTTGCGTAACAGCGCCGGATTTTTTTCGGGGTAGCGTCCGCCCATCTGCTCGACGCCGCGTCGTGCGTTGTCATGGCGGATCATCGAGGTATCGCCGATGTCCTCGCCCACCCCGTTGAGGTAGAAGCCCAGTACGCCGAACAGCGCATTGCGGCTGTCCACTGTGTGCAGGTGACGTTGCCAGTGAGCCACGCTCACCAGCTCGAATGCGTGGCCTGCCTGGCGAAAGGCGTCGACGTAGGTTTCCCAGCTCAGGGGCTGCGGGTTATGCAGGTTGAACACCGTCCCTCCAGCACGGCAGCGGCTGCTGTGGAACGCAATAAACCGGGCGAGAAAGTCCACCGGCATCAGGTCGAAATTCAACTCAAGGTGCGGCACCAGGCCCAGTTGGAGTGAACCTTTGAGCATCAACATCAGGCGATTCTTCTGTGGCTCGCAGACTCCGCTGCGGCTGTTGAAGCTGATGTTCCCCGGGCGATGGATATTGACCCAGGCACCTTGCGCTGCGGCGCGTCCCAGCAAGCGTTCGGCAACCCATTTGGACAGGTTGTAGCCATTCTGGATGTAGAGCGGCGGGGTGGCCGCGGCGGGGTTTTCGAGTACCTGGCCATGTGCGTCGATAGTGCTGGCGGCCGACAGCGTCGAGATAAAATTGAAGACCTTCTTGCACCGGGTTTCACACAGGCGCAGGCATTCCAGCACCGGTTCGACGTTGTCCTTGGCCAGGGTGGCGTAATCCATCACATGATTGACGTGGGCGGCGTTGTGCACCAACACGCCGAACTCCCCGGCGAGGTAGTCATACACCTCACTCGACAGGCCAAGACGCGGCTGGCTGATGTCGGCGGCATACACCTGCACCCGGCTCAGGTCCAGGTGTTCCAGACGGTACTCTCGCAGGGCCTCGGCAAACCTCGCGGTCGCCGAATGTCCGGGCCGTTCGCGCACCAGGCAGGCCACTTCAAGTGCACCCTCGGCCAACAGTGCCTCGACGATATGCACCCCGAGAAAACTGTTGGCCCCGGTCACGATCACCCGGCGACGTTCGCCCGCCTGTTCAGCCGGCAATGCCTGCACATGCAGCTCACGCAGCGCATCCCGGGTAGCCTGGCCGGTCGGTGCTTCGGGTGGTGCGTCGTCCCCCATCAGCGTAGCGAGGGTACGAACCGTGGGGGTTTCAAAAAACCGGCTTAGGGAGAGGCTGCGCCCGAACTGCTCGCGGATACGCAGCAGCATCGTCGACAGCAGGATGGAATGGCCGCCAAGATTGAAGAAGCTCTCGTCGGCCGACAGCTGCGTGACCGGCATACCCAGCAACTCGCTCCACAGGTTGAGCAACTGCACTTGCATGGGCGTGTGCGGTTCGCCGTGAATGATGGCCGGCAGCGTTGGAGTCGGTAACGCCAGCAATGCCTGGCGGTCGACCTTTCCGTTGGGGGTGCACGGCATGCTCGCAAGTTCCGTGCACAGGGTTGGCCGCAAATAGTCCGGCAGTGTTTGCCGGGCATGCTGCGTCAGTGCAGGCAGGGCGTCTTGTGTTTCGGGCTGAGCAACAAAAGCCAGGATTCGCCGCTCACGGTCAATCACCACCGCCACTTGGCGAAACAGCTGACTGCTGCGCAGGCAATGTTCGATCTCTTGCGGTTCGACCCGGAACCCACGGATCTTCACCTGCTGATCCCGGCGCCCGACCAACTCGATGCCGGCAGCGGTCCACTTCGCCAGGTCGCCTGTGCGGTAGGCCCGCAAGGTCTGGCCGTCGGGCAACTCCAGGGGGACGAAATGCTCGGCGGTCTGACGCGGCTGGTTGAGGTAACCCAGGCTGACGCCGGGACCGGCGATGTACAGTTCGCCCAACACCTGCTCATCCACCGGTTGCAGGTGCTCGTCGAGGATCAGTACCTGGCTGTTGGCGATGGGCGTGCCGAGGTTGCGATTGCTGTCGCCCGGCTGCAACGTGTGGCTGGTCACCAGCACGGTGGCTTCGGTGGGCCCGTAGAAATTGTGCAGGCGACACTGGCCTGCCAACTGCTCGATGACATAGGGCTCGCACACGTCGCCTCCGGTCATCAGGTGCGCCAGGCCCAGGGGTTGATCCAGCGGCAGGATGCTCAGCAGCGCCGGCGGCAGGAAGGCGTGGGTGACGCGCTGTTGTCGGATCAACTCCACCAGTTGCTGCGGGTCGCGTCGCTGGTCCTCACTGGGCACGATCAGCTCGGCGCCCGCGATCAGGCTCGGGAAGATATCGATCAGGGACGAGTCAAAACTCAAGGGCGAAAACTGCAAGACCCGGCTGTGTTCGCTCAGCTGCACATGACCCCCGAACCAGGCGCTGAAATGGGCCAGGTTGTGCTGGCTGAGCAGCACGCCCTTGGGGTGGCCGGTAGTGCCCGAGGTGTGGAGCACCATGCAAGGGTCGTCCATGGCGGGGCGCTGGCGCATTGGCAGCGAGGTGTCGGGAGTGTCGACGGCACTCACATCCAATGCACAGAACCCGTCCCGCAGTGGATGCTTGCCATCATCCAGCAGCACCGAGACGCCGGCGTTTTCCAGCATCGCTTGCTGGCGTTGCAGCGGGTGGCCCGGCTCCAGGGGCAGGTACACCGCACCGCAGGCGAGTACCGCGAGAATGCTGGCGTACAGCTCCAGGGATTTGTCCAGGCAGACGCCGATTACCGGCGGTGTGTCGTGGGGCCCAAGCAGAGGTCGCAGACGGTGCTGGATAGCCAGGCTCTGGCGATGCAACTGTCGGTAAGTCAGCCCGCTGCCGGCAATGTTCAACGCCAGCCGGTCGGCGAAGGTTTGCAGACTGTTTTCCAATCGTTCGATCAGGGGTACCTGGGCTTGCTGCTGCAGAACCAAATCGGCCGTCAGGTTAAAACGATGCAGGTACGCCAGGGATGCGAGCGCTTGCAGGCCGTGTTCCGGATCATCAGAGGCGACGGCCGCCTGCGAGAAATAGCCCGGGTCCCGGGAGAACCCACTCACCTGTTGGGCTACCCACTCCACCAGGCTGCTTACTGCGTGTTGACGCAGCCGTTGACCATTGCCACAGGCTTCTCCGGCAACCTCCAGGGTTGTCAGGAGTCGCCGTGAGTGGGCGTAACACCTGAGCTGCAGGGCCGGCAATCCACAGTCGGTCAACGCTCCCATACCCACGCGCAGGCTCATCAAGGCTGTGCACGTCACGCCGGGCGGAACCTCCTCGCTACCGTCATCAATCAGCAGGTCTACTAGGTGGGTGACATCCTGTGCTCGCAGCACCCCATGACCGTATTGCGCCAATGTCTCACCCAGTTCATTCAGCGCCGCGCTGAAGCCCGCCAGCCCAATCTTCAGGTGCCTCATGGGTGCCCTCCTGGTGCCGCAAGAAAGGCATCCAGCGCCCCAACCACACTCGGCGTTTGCAGCAGGCCGCTGTGGTTCAGGAAGCCCATGATATTGCCGATCAACGGGTGCTGGCGGGTAATGGGAAAGCCCATCGCCTGCACTTCAGTGCGCAGCGCAGAGCGCGTGCCGTCACTGACATCCAGGTGCTCGATCAAGTGCAGGTCGAAGTTTTTCTGCAGGTCGTGGGTCAGGTAATGCTGGAGAAAAACCGGCAGGATCCGGGCGATACAGTCGCGGTCCGCGGCGTCTGCAGACTGCCAATAAATACGCACCAGGCGCGTCCAGAAAAGCGCGTGGCGGCCCTCGTCAAACAAGTGGTCGGCCATCAACCCACGGATGGATTGCTTGACACTGTCGTCCTTGGAAAACGCTGCCACGTCATGGGTCACGGTGTTCTCGGCGATGGCCACGGCAATCAGTTCCACGGCATCGCGCATGTGTTCGGGCGCCAGCGCCAGTGCGGCAGGCAAGGCGCGGCTCAGCTCGATTTGCGCGGGTAGTTCAAGGGGTGGGATCCCGGTCATCTCGATGGTCTGTTGCATGAAATCGAGGGCGACGAGGGCGTGGTAATCCTCGTCCACCACCACGGTCATGGCGTCGTAGCGACAGGCAAGCGGGAAGGGCACCGAAAAGCGATTCTTGGCGATGCTGCGGGCGGTCTTGTCGACGATCTCGGTTTCAAAGATCACCACGTCGTTGATGAACTTGTAGAACGTCTGCAGCAAGACAAAATCACGGCACTGCGGGCATTGGTCGATAAAGGTCGCGCTCAGCACCAGAGGCTGTCGGCTCAGGGGGTAGATCAGTTTCTGATCGTTTTCCAGCCGCCGCCGCGGGCGTGTGCGGATGGTCGCGCGGCGCTCCCAGTCGTCGGCAAATGAGCGGTAGTCGGCAGGGTTCATGCGCTCATCTCCGGCAGGCACCTATGCAACCCATCCCATAAGGCCAGGCGGCTTTCCACGGCGCCGAGGGCGCAACTGTCGGCTTGCTGCTCGCGGCTTGGGTCGCCGAGGGTAAGGCGTTGCAGCAATTGCGTTGCCGCCGGGCCATGCTCCTGGGCGTCGATCTCCATGTGGCGCTTGAGGTAGTAGCAGAAGGTGGGCGCCTGGCGATGGAGCACCTCGCACTCCTCCAGGATGCGCTTGAACATCGCCGGGATGACGCTCTCGCGCCCGTGGAGAAAGGCAGCCGCCACGCAGTGCGTCGGTGCGTCCAGGGCAACCTGCAGGGTACTTCTGACGAACCGGGCCACGGACGGGTGGATATCGATTTTTTGCAGGGCCGTTTCTGCATCGTTGCCGTCACGCTGCAGGCTGACGAACCGCTCGATGTTCGCCGTGCTCGCGCCGACTTCACGCATGGCTTCCAGGTACAACTCGAAGTGGCTGCCGTGCCCATGGCCGGGATACGCGTCCGACTCTTCGCCCAATACGATCTCATTGATCAGGCGAGCCGCTTGCGGGTCCGTTGGCGGTAACCAGGGCAGGCGCATACCGGTGAGGTCATGTTGCAGGCGTTTGGTGAGTGTCATGAAGTCCCACACGGCGAATACGTGGTTTTCCATAAAGTACTGCAACTTTGGAAGGGTATTTATATATTTGAATATTGGATGGATATGTAACTTCTGCTTTTTTTGTTTAAGCAGGTGTGAGTGCTGGAACATGTTGATGCCTATAAGTCGTGTCTCTTCCCTGATAAAAGCGTTGTGCTTTAGCGACAAATAAACATTGGTTTTCACGGATGCGCGGGTGCCTTGATAACAGGCAGCCCTGTACGAGGCTGACACTGTTACTGGCAAGCAGCATGCTGTGACAAAATACCAAGGCTTTATTTAAAGGTACGCCACGCGCAGTGACGCACCGAGCATGGATTCACGCTGTCGATTGGGAGAATTGGAGTGTTGGTAATAATCTGATTAAGTATTCAGGTGTTTTTAGTTTTATAAGTTTTTCGAGTTGGAATATTGCGGTAGTTGGATCGCTCTGCGGAGTGTGTGAAGTTTTCTTTGGGCTTAATGGTTTAACGGGAGTAATGGTGGTGCACTGGCCTCCGTCGGCCAGCGTCACTTTGCAGCGCTTTGTGGTCGAGGGAGGCGTTTCAGTTCCACGCGGAATTTACAGCGCAGCGTTCTGTTCAGTCTCTTCAAGACTTTTGAGGTAACCCGTAATTACCTCCATGCCGCGGGTAAGGTGGTTACGCAGGGTCAGGATGCTTTCGTCGACCTTCTTTTGCGCCACGAGGTCGAGCAGTTCGCGGTGATCTTCCTGGGACGTCTTGCCCAGGCCCATGGCCTCGAGGTTGAAGCGCAGGAAACGTTCCTCTTCGTTCAAGCCGTGTTCAACCAGCTTGAGCAACCGCTGATTGCCCGCCTTGCCATACAGCGCCATGTGGAACAGGCGGTTGAGGCGGCCGATTTCGGTGTAGTCGCTTTCCCGTTCCAGCGCGTCGATAAAGGCGCCGGCCTGGGCGATGTCATCGGGCGTGAGCAGGGGAATCGACAAGCGCAGCGCTTCGGATTCGAGGAGTATGCGCAGGGCGTAGGTTTCCGCCGAGTGGTCCTCGATCAGTGGCGCCACCACCGCGCCTTTGTGGGTGACCACATGCAGCAGCGATTGGGCTTCCAGTTGACGCAATGCCTCGCGCACCGGCATCCGGCTGACCCCGAACAAGCTGGCCAGCTCCTGTTGACGCATGGCGGTGCCACAGGGCAAGCGGCCATCCAGGATGGCGTTGCGCAATGTTTCTTCAATCACGGAGCGGGCGAGATGGGCGGGGATAGGCCCGCTGATCTGGATGCTGCTCAAAGGGTTCGGCTTCTGCGTCACGACTACGCTATCCTCCTTTTCAAGGTGAGGTGGCTAATTGGATCCAATGCACACTAGAGATTGTCCACAAGCTTGTCAAACGGGCAAGGTTTCGGCTTGTAAGCGACTCAACAGCGTGTTCTTCGGGCCCACAGCTCCCATTTGTCAGGTCTTACAGGCTAAAGGTCCGTCGTGCACATTTTATTCCCGGGAGTCGGGCCAACAGCGGTATTGCTGCATATCGATATTCACTAACGGTATTTAAAATGCGGTTCTTATGACTATAAAGTCACTCTCCTGACTGCACGGGAGTGAACTCATGTCTGCCACCTCTACTGTTCCAACAGCGACCGACACCACACAAACCTTCGAGATCCGTCCAGTTCCCGGCAGCGTCGGCGCCGAAATCATAGGCCTGGACCTGGCCCGCCCGGTCAGCGACCAGGACTTCGCACGCATTCACCGCGCGCATCTGGACCATCACGTCGTGGTCTTCCGCGACCAACGTATCACCCCCGAGCAACAGATCGCCTTCAGCCGCCGTTTCGGCGTGCTGCAAATCCATGTGCTCAAACAATTCCTGCTGGCCAACCACCCGGAAATCCTGATCGTCTCCAACATCATCGAAAACGGCCAATCCATCGGCCTGGGAGACGCGGGCAAGTTCTGGCACTCGGACCTCTCCTATAAGGAGCTGCCGAGCCTGGGCTCGATGCTCCATGCCCAGGAGCTGCCGTCCGAGGGTGGCGACACATTGTTCGCCGACATGCATAAAGCCTGGGACAACCTGCCCGAGCCCTTGCGCAAGGCGGTCGAAGGCCGCAGCGCCGCGCATTCCTACACCGCACGCTACAGCGAAACCAAATTCGAAGGCAATTGGCGCCCGACCCTCACGCCCGAGCAACTCGCTCAAGTGGCGGAAGTGGTACACCCGATTGTGCGCACCCACCCGGAAAACGGCCGCAAGGCGCTGTTCGTCAGCGAGGGCTTCACCACCCGTATCGTCGGCCTGCCTGAGGATGAAAGCCGCGACCTGCTGGCCCAGCTGTACGCCCACAGCGTGCTGCCGGAAAGCATCTACCGCCATCAGTGGCAGCCCCACGACATGGTGTTCTGGGACAACCGCTCGCTGATCCACCTGGCGGCCGGCTGCCCCAGCCACCTGCGGCGCAAGTTGTACCGCACCACCATCCAGGGCGACGCGCCTTTCTGACCCGGAGCATGACCATGTCCAAGAAAACCCCATTTGCGCGCCTGGCCGCGACGGTCGGCCTGGGCGTCAGCCTGCTGGCCGGCAGTCTTGTGGCGCCTGCCGCCGCCCAGGCCGAAGGCGAAATTCGCATCGCCGAGCAGTTTGGCATCGTCTACCTGTTGCTCAACGTGGTGCGCGACCAGAACCTGATCGAAAAATACGGCAAGCAGGAAGGCATCGACATCAAGGTCGACTGGACACAATTGTCCGGCGGCGCAGCCGTCAATGATGCGCTGCTCTCCGGTTCCATCGACATCGCCGGGGCCGGCGTTGGCCCGCTGCTGACTATCTGGGACCGCACCCACGGCAAGCAGAACGTGAAAGCCGTTGCCTCCCTGGGCAACTTCCCCTACTACCTGGTGAGCAACAATCCCAAGGTCAAGACCATTGCCGACTTCACCGAAAAAGACCGCATTGCCGTACCGGCAGTGGGCGTTTCCGTGCAGTCGCGTTTCCTGCAATACGCTGCCGCCAAGCAATGGGGCGACAAGGAATTCAATCGCCTCGACAAGTACACCGTCGCCGTCCCGCACCCGGATGCCACGGCTGCGCTGATTGCCGGTGGCACCGAGCTGACCGGGCACTTCTCCAACCCGCCGTTCCAGGAGCAGGCCCTGACCAACCCGAACGTGCATGTGGTGCTCAACTCCTATGACATCCTCGGGCCTAACTCGCCGACCGTGCTGTTCGCCACCGAGAAATTCCGCAACGACAACCCGAAAACCTACAAGGCGTTCGTCGAGGCACTGACCGAAGCGGCGCAGTTCGCCCAGAACGACAAAGGCGCCGCAGCCGATACCTACATCCGCGTGACCAAGGCCAAGATCGACCGCGCCGAGCTGCTGAAAATCATCGAAAACCCGCAGTTCGAATTCAGCGTCACACCGAAAAACACCTACCCGCTGGCGGAATTCCTCTACCGCGTCGGCGCGATCAAAAACAAACCCGAATCGTGGAAGGATTACTTCTTCCAGGACGCCAAGCCGCTGCAAGGGAGCTGACATGAACGCGCCCTTGCAAGGCCACACGGCCAGCAACCCGACCACCACCGAAGCACTGCTTTCGGTGGATAAAGTCAGCCTTGAATACCGCACGCCCGAACGGGTGGTGCGGGCCACTCACCAGGTCAGCTTCGCGATCGATCCGGCAGACCGCTTTGTATTGCTGGGGCCTTCGGGCTGTGGCAAATCCACACTGTTGAAATCCATCGCCGGCTTTATCAAGCCGTGTGAGGGCGAGATCCGTCTGCTCGGGCAAAAAGTCGAGCAGCCAGGGCCGGACCGTATCGTGGTGTTCCAGGAGTTCGACCAACTGCCACCGTGGAAAACCGTCAAGCAGAACGTCATGTTCCCGCTGCTGGCGTCCAAAACCCTCAAGCGTCGCGAGGCCGAAGAGCGGGCGCTGTACTACCTGGAAAAAGTCGGCCTTACGGCCTTTGCCGATGCCTACCCGCACACCCTGTCCGGCGGCATGAAAGCCCGCGTGGCAATTGCCCGGGCGTTGGCCATGCAGCCGAAAATCCTGCTGATGGATGAACCCTTCGCCGCCCTCGACGCCCTGACCCGGCGCAAGATGCAGGAAGAACTATTGCTGCTCTGGGAAGAGGTGCGTTTCACCCTGCTGTTCGTCACCCACTCCATCGAGGAAGCGCTGGTGGTGGGCAACCGCATCCTGTTGCTGTCGCCGCACCCGGGGCGGGTGCGGGCGGAAATCCACAGCCATCAATACGACCTGCACAGCCTCGGCGGTGTGGAGTTCCAGGCTTCGGCGCGGCGCATTCATCGGCTGTTGTTTGATGAAGCGCCCGAGGTGGAAACCGAACTGGGTTTCGCCGATATCCGCATCGCTTATTGAAGGGTTTGCACCATGCGCCAGGAATATGAAATCACTCTCGAACCGTTGCCCGGTGTACGCGTAGAGCGCGAGTTGCCGTGGCGCCAGCGCCTGTGGCAACAAGGCTGGCTGCGTAAAAGCCTGATCCTGATCGTGCTTGCGATCCTCTGGGAAGCGGCTGCCCGTTATCAGAACAATGACCTGCTGCTGCCGAGCTTCCTGCAGACACTGAGCGCGTTCTACGACGGCATGGCCAGTGGCGAGTTGTTGAGCAAGGTCAGCATCTCGCTGGTGGTGCTGATCAAGGGTTACCTGATCGGCATTGTGCTGGCGTTTGCCCTGACCACGCTTGCGGTGTCGACCCAACTGGGGCGTGACCTGCTGAGCACCCTGACCTCGATGTTCAACCCGTTGCCGGCGATTGCCCTGCTGCCGCTGGCGCTGTTGTGGTTTGGGCTGGGGCAGAACAGCCTGATCTTCGTGCTGGTGCATTCAGTGTTGTGGGCGCTGGCGCTCAACACCTATTCAGGGTTCCTCGGCGTCTCCGAAACCCTGCGCATGGCCGGTCGAAATTATGGCCTCAAGGGTATGCGCTTCGTGTTGTTCATCCTGATCCCGGCTGCGCTGCCGTCGATTCTCGCCGGGCTGAAAATCGGCTGGGCGTTCGCCTGGCGCACGCTGATCGCTGCCGAATTGGTGTTCGGTGCTACCAGCGGCAAAGGCGGTTTGGGTTGGTACATCTTCCAGAACCGCAACGAGCTGTACACCGACAAAGTGTTTGCCGGCCTGGCGGTGGTGATCCTGATCGGGCTGCTGGTGGAGAACCTGGTGTTCGACACCCTGGAGCGGGTCACCGTGAAGCGCTGGGGCATGCAACGCTGACTGAACACCAACCCGGACTGAAACACCAACCCTGTGGCGAGGGAGCAAGCTCCCTCGCCACAGTCTGCTACGATTGCGCCAAGTTCACTCATAACCAATCACGAGTGCTTGGCATGCAATTACCGGACATGAACCTGCTGGTCGCCCTCGACGCCTTGCTCGACGAGGGCAGTGTGGTAGGCGCCGCGCGGCGGATGAACCTGAGCCCGGCCGCCATGAGTCGCACCCTCACGCGCATCCGCGAGGCAGTGGGCGATCCGATCCTGGTGCGCGCCGGTCGCGGCCTGGTACCGACGCCCAAGGCCCTGGAGCTACAAGGCCAGGTGCGCAGCGTGGTGGAGCAGGCGGCGCTGCTGTTCCGCTCGGCGGACGAAGTGGACCTGCGCACCCTGCGCCGACGCTTCAGCGTGCGGGCCAATGACTTTTTTGTCGGAGTGTATGGCGGTCGGCTGTTCGACACCATGGAACGCATGGCGCCGCTGTGCGAACTGCGCTTCGTGCCGGAAGGCGACACCGATGACGAGGCCCTGCGTGAAGGCCGTCTCGACCTGCGGGTGGGCAACACCATGCCGATCACCCCGGAAGTGAAGGTGCAGAACCTGTTCACCACCACCTTCGTCGGCCTGGCACGGGAAGGGCACCCGTTGTTCGATGGAGAAATCACCGCCGAACGGTTTGCCAGCTATTCGCATATCAGCATCTCCCGCCGCGGCATTGCCCGGGGGCCGATCGACACGGCGCTCAATGCCCAGGGCCTGGAACGCCGAGTCGCGATGATCGCCCCGGGGTTTCACGGCGCGATGTTCATGCTGCCGGACTCCGACCTGATCCTGCCGGTGCCCAAGGAAGCGCTCTACAGCGCCAATCGCCTGAAGCTGCCGTTGCGAGCCTTCACCCTGCCAATTTCCCTGCCGACCCTGGTGCTGACCCAAGCCTGGCACCCGCGTTTCGACAAGGACCCGGCCCATAGATGGCTGCGCGAGACCATGCGTGAATGCTGCGAGGCGACGTGGAAGGAAGCGCAGCCCACGTGAGTCGCAAGTGAGCCCGGTCAATGTGGGAGCTGGCTTGCCTGCGATGCGGGCGACCCGGTTTTTCAGGCATAGCGAGGTGATGCCATCGCGGGCAAGCCCGGCTCCCACAGAGATCGCCTACATTTTGATCATTGCGTCTGGTGCACTTATAAGCTTCCGATAAGTCACTTTTTGTCATGTCTAAGCCTTATTAAACTGCTCGGGTATTTCCTATTCCGAGTTGTAGTTCATGACGTCCCTCGCTGCTCCCGCACCCCTGGCCGCAGCCAAACCGACCGCCATTACCCCGCCCGTTTTCGGCCCGCGCATCATCATCGGCCTGGTGGGCGTATTGCTTGCGGTACTGGTGTCCGGCCTCAACGAGATGGTGACCAAAGTCGCTCTCGCCGATATTCGTGGTGCGATGTACATCGGCTTCGACGAAGGCACCTGGCTGGTGGCTGCCTACACCGCCACCTCTGTCTCGGCGATGGCCTTTGCACCCTGGTGTTCGGTGACGTTCTCTCTGCGCCGTTTCACCCTCTGCGCCATCGGCCTGTTCACCGTGCTTGGCGTGCTGTGCCCGTTCGCACCGAACTACGAAAGCCTGCTGATCCTGCGCACCGTGCAAGGCCTGGCCGGTGGCGCCTTGCCGCCGATGCTGATGACCGTGGCCCTGCGGTTCCTGCCGGCCAACGTCAAGCTGTACGGCCTGGCCGGCTATGCCCTCACGGCCACTTTCGGCCCCAGCCTCGGCACACCGCTGGCGGCCATGTGGACCGAATACGTCGGCTGGCAATGGGCGTTCTGGCAGATTGTCGGGCCGTGCCTGCTGGCCATGGCGGCCGTGGCCTACGGCTTGCCCCAGGACCCGCTGCGCCTGGAGCGCTTCAAGCAGTTCAACTGGCGTGGCCTGCTGCTGGGCTTCCCGGCGATCTGCATGCTGGTGATCGGCCTGTTGCAGGGCAATCGGCTGGACTGGTTCGAGTCGCCGCTGATTACCTCATTGTTGATCGGCGGCCTGGTGTTGCTGGTGCTGTTCATGATCAACGAGTGGTCGCACCCGATGCCGTTTTTCAAGTTGCAGATGCTTGGGCTACGCAATCTGTCGTTCGCGCTGATTGTGCTCGCCGGGGTGCTGATCGTGCTGCTGGCGGTGACGATCATTCCGTCCAGCTACCTGGCCCAGGTCCAAGGCTACCGCCCGCTGCAAACTGCACCGGTGATGCTGATCATGGCGCTGCCGCAGTTGATCGCACTGCCGTTGGTGGCGGCGTTGTGCAACTTGCGCTGGGTCGATTGCCGCTGGGTATTGGGCATTGGCTTGAGCATGTTGATCCTGTCCTGCGTGGGCGGGGCGCAACTCACGTCGGCATGGATTCGCGATGATTTCTACGTGCTGCAACTGCTGCAAATCTTCGGGCAACCGATGGCGGTGTTGCCGCTGCTGATGCTCTCCACCGGCAGCATCACGCCCCAGGACGGGCCTTTCGCCTCGGCGTGGTTCAACACCGTGAAAGGCCTGGCTGCCGTGGTCGCCACCGGCGTGCTCGATGCCCTGACCACACACCGCCTGCATTTCCACTCGACCATGCTGGTGGACAGCCTGGGCAACTCGCCCCTGGCCGACAGCGATGCCGCCGGCCTTGCCCATCGGCTGCACGAGCAGGCCGTGGTGCTCACCTCTTCGGATCTCTACTACGTCATGGCCGGTGTCGCGGCGGCGTTGATCCTGCTGATTTTCTGGATGCCGACGCGGATTTATCCGCCCCGCGCGCCGACTTGATTGCTCACTGAGCCAAAGGGATTGTTATGAAACGCAAAGACAAAATCGCTGTAACCGTCATCACCGTGTTTGCCGTAGGTGTGCTGGTTTACCTGCTGGCGCCGGGTGTGTTCGGCAGCAAACGCCAGAGCACCAACGACGCCTTCGTCGCCGCTGACTACACCCTGGTGGCGCCGCGTGTGGCCGGCTTCATCAAGGAAGTGCTGGTGGAAGACAACCAGCGGGTCAAGGCCGGGCAGTTGCTGGCGCTGATCGATGACCGTGACTTCCGCGCCGCTGCCCAGGCGGCCGATGCCGATACGCTGGTGGCCCAGGCGCAGCTGAAAAATGCCACGGCAACCCTGGAGCGCCAAAGCTCGGTGATCGCCCAGGCCCAGGCGACTGTGGCGGCGGATCGCGCCGAAGTGGCGTTTGCCGAACACGAACTGAACCGCTACAACCACCTCGCGGGTGTAGGCGCCGGCACCGTACAGAACGCCCAGCAAGCCAAGACGCGTATTGACCAGGCCACCGCACGCCTGGCGAATGCCACGGCGGTGCTGGCCGCTGAACGCAAGCAGGTGGAAATCCTCAGCGCCCAGCGTGATGCGGCAGAGGGCGGCCTGAAACGTGCCCAGGCCGCACTGGAAATGGCCAGCTATCAGCTGTCGTACACCCGCATCGTCGCGCCGGTGGACGGCATGGTCGGCGAGCGCGCGGTGCGGGTCGGCGCCTATGTGACGCCGGGCAGCAAGATCCTCGCCGTGGTACCGCTGGCCGAGGCCTACGTGGTGGCCAATTTCCAGGAGACCCAGTTATCCCACATGCACGCTGGCCAAACGGTGGACGTGAAGGTCGACAGCCTCGACGGCGAAGTGCTCAAGGGCCACCTCGAAAGCCTGGCGCCAGCTACCGGCGTGACATTTGCCTCGGTCAAGCCCGACAACGCCACCGGCAACTTCACCAAGGTGGTGCAGCGTATTCCGGTAAAAATCATCCTGGAGCCCGGCCAGGCGTTGACCGAGCGCCTGCGGGTCGGCATGTCGGTGGAAGCCAGCGTCGACACCCACGCCGCCGCCCAGCAACGTGAGGTGGCGCAGCAATGAGACGCCTTGCCTGGTTAACCTTGAGCCTGCTCACCCTGAGTGCCTGCACCGTCGGCCCGGACTTCCAGCGCCCGCAGAATCCCGTCGGCCAATGGACCGAGCCCCATGGCCGACAAGCCGCCAGCCACGCGGTCAACGACCCGCTGGAAGAGCGCTGGTGGGAAGTGTTCCACGACGCGCAGCTCACCGCGCTTACCCGTCGCGCGCTGACCGATAACCTCGACCTGAAACTCGCCAGCAGCCGCCTGCAACAAAGCCGCGCGGCGCGCCAGGTGATCACCGCCGAGCGCTACCCGACCGTCAACGCCACCGGCGATTACCTGCGTCAGCGCAACAGCGCCGATGGCTTGAGCGATGCCTCGGGCAAGAACGGCCGCTCGGCGTTCAACCAGTGGGACATGGGTTTCTCCGCCGCCTGGGAACTGGACTTCTGGGGCCGGGTAAAACGCGAAACCGAAGCCGCCGACGCCACCCTGCAAGTCGCCGAAAACGACCGCCGCGCGGTGCTGTTGTCGGTGCTGGCGGAAACCGCCCAGGACTACATCCAGCTGCGCGGCGTGCAAAACACCCGCGCCGTCACCGAGCAAAACCTCGAGGTGGCGCGCCACAGCCTGAAGCTCTCGCAACTGCGCCTGGCCGACGGTGTCGCCACTGACCTGGACGTAGCCGAAGCCGCTGCTCAAGTGGCCGCCATCGAGGCGCGCCTGCCGGATTTGCAGCAACGCCAGGACCAGTTGATCAACGCCCTGAGCCTGCTGATGGGTGAACCGCCACAAGCCTTGTACGCCGAATTGTCCAAGGACGCTGCGGTGCCGCAAACCCAACGCCAGGTCGCCATCGGCCTGCCGTCGCAACTGGCCGAGCGCCGCCCGGATATCCGCCAGGCCGAAGCTCGCTTGCATGCGGCCACCGCCTCCATTGGTGTGGCCAAGGGCGACTTCTACCCGCGCATCACCCTGTCCGGCAGCGTGGGCTCCCAGGCGTTGCAGCTGGCGGATTTCGGCTCGTGGAGTTCGCGTGCATTCGCCTTCGGCCCACAACTGAGCTTGCCGATTTTCAACGGTGGCCGGTTGCAAGGCATGCTCGATCTGCGCGAAGCCCAGCAACAGGAAGCGGCCCTGGCCTACCAGCAGACCGTACTGCGGGCCTGGCATGAAATCGACGATCAACTGACCCGCTACAACGCCAGCCAACTGCGGCGCGACAGCCTCGCCGAAGCCGTGCGGCAGAACCAGATCGCCCTTGCCACGGCGCAGCATCAATACGTCGAAGGCGTGGTGGATTTCGTCAACGTACTGACCGTGCAAAGTGCGTTGCTGGCGACCCAGGAGCAGTGGGTGGAAAGCTCCACCAGTGTGTCCCTGGCCATGGTCGGGTTGTACAAGGCATTGGGTGGGGGCTGGGAGTCGGTGTATCCGGAACAGACGGCAGGGCGTTAATACCAGTGCCCACAGTCCAGGGACTGTGGGCATTCAAGGATTCTGCAAAAACACCACATACCCTCGAAACCACTCACTGCCCTTCAAATACCCCGGCTCCTCCCACTCTCCACCCTGAATCAACCCAATCTTGAACGGCACCCCCAACCGGTTCATGCGTGGCAGATACGCCGCGTAGTCCGGGATGCTGTGGCGGCCCTGGTAGGTCTGCACCACCACTTCATCAATCACGCCCTTGAGTTGTGCGATGGCGGCCGGGTCGGCATTGCTGCTCCAGTCCATCAGCCCGGTGATGCTCAGGCGTAGATCCTTGGGCAAGCGTTGGCGCAGGTCGCGCAGGAAGTCCGCGTATTCGTCGAGGTATTGCGTGCGCGCATCGAAGTCGATCTGGATGCCCACCACCGGATTGCCCGCATCCCGCCAGCGTTGCACCTGGCCGAGCATCTGGCTGTACACCGACTCGGGCCAGTGCAGGGTGTGGGCGCGGTACACCACCCAGATTTCACCCTGGGTGATGCGCGGCACACTCATGCCCTGGGCGATGAATTGCACGCCACGCCGGGGCGCGCGGCGGGTCGAGTTGATCTGGCCCTGAAGGATGTACAGGGTTTTCGCCTGCTTGAGCACCGGCTGCGGCGCGACGCCGCTCCACAGCCAGAACGCGTCATGTTCGCGGGCGTCCACCGCGCCGAAGGCCGGGCTTGCCAGCAGGAGCAGGGCCAGCCAGAAACGCTTCACGGCTTACCAGTAGTACTGCAGCGACTTGCCCCACTGGGTGTCGGCGAACCCGGTTTTCAACTGGCGGAACCAGCCTTTGCGCACGTTCTTGTCGACGTCTTCGCCACCGCAACTGTTGTAGCCCGAAGGTCCGTAGCAGTTGATGGCACGAAACAGCGCGTAGGCCTTGTCGTTTCGCGGTGCCTTGGGATTGCCGATCACCCGCTTGTAGCCCTCCAGTCGCGAGAAGGTTTCACCCTTGAAGGGCGAGGCAGTGCTGCCCAGGCTGCCGGCGGAGCGCGCTTGTTCCAGGGGCATGCCGTCCAGGCCGTTACGCAGGACGAATTCCCCCAGGCAGTTCAGGCCCTGCGGGTTTTTCGGATCGGCCTGCAAGGTGCTGGCGATTTGCGCGATGCTCGGGCAGGTGTAGCCGGACTCGGCCTTGTCACCGTTCCACTGGAACAGTCTCAACGACTGGCCGCCGCTGTAGACGTAGCCCAGGCTGGTGCCGAGCTTGTCATCGGGAACCGAGGCGGGCAGTTGCTTGAGGTCCTCGGCAAAGGTCTCGAACTGGCCGCGCAGCAGGTCTTTATAGAGCAGCGTGAATTGTGCGGTCTGGCGCTCTACCGGGTCTTCGGCATGGGCAAGCTGTTGGCGCAGCAGGTCGGGACCGGCGACGTTGCGCAGCAGGATATAGCGCACCTGCTTGGCACTGATCGGCGAATCGGCGGCGAATACCTTGGCCAGCTGGCCGCTGCGTTCGTAGTTCATCGCCAATGCCAGCTCCAGCTGGTCACGTTGCAACGGTTGCTTGGTCAGCGGCAGCAGTTGCAGCCACAGCGCTTCGGCGGCTTTCCAGTCTTCCTTGGCTTCCAGCGCGAGGCCACGCAGGGTCTGTTGGCTGAAAGCGAAGTAGTCGAGATTCGACGGCACGTCTTGCGGCAGCAGCTTCAAGGTACGGTCGGGCTGATGCTCGACGTTCAGGGCAAACGCCGCCTGCACGTAGGCATACAGCGCGGGCTCCTGCGCGAACACCGCTTTTTGTGCATCGAGCGCTTCACGCTTGAGCTTCGGCGGCTCGCCGGCACGCATCCACATCAGGTCGTTGAGGGCCAGGATCAGCGGGTTGCCCACAGGTGACGTGGTGCTGGTCAGCAGCTTGGTGTCGGCTTCCTGCACCAGTTCATCCAGCGACACGTTGCGCTGGGCATCGGTGGCCTGGGTCAGTTGCCAGGCAAAGTCGTCCGCCAGTTTGTCGGGGTTGGGCGCCAGCCAGTGCACCCGGCGCAACAGGCCACGGGCGGAGGCGGCGTATTCGCCCTGTGGATAAGTTTTCAGGTAGTCGTTGAAAGCGCTTTCGGCCCGTTGCAGGGCAGACTTATCCACATGCTCAAGCGACGGTGTGCCGTATTCATCGAAGGCATTTTGCTGGGCGTCGTTCAGCGCGGTGCGGGCGGTCATGTACTGCGCTGTTTCCTTCAGCCAGGGCAGCGAGCTGCTCGTCAGCCCGGCAAAACCTTTTTGCGCATCGCTGAAGCGTCCGCTGTAAAAGTCCCCGGCGGCTTTCAGATAGGTGAGCAATGCCTGGCCGTCTGCCGATTTGATTTGGTCGGCCTCGCCTGCCGCTACGCCGTCCGAGGAACAACTGCCGAGCATCTGCAGCCGCAGCTTGGCCAGTAACTGGCGCTCGGCCTGCGGTACATCGGCCTTCACCACCTGGCTGATAAACGCGGCGGCACTGTCATCGGCGTTGCTGCGGCAGCGGCTGCCTTCGCCGGAAAGGAAGGCTTCACCGGCGGTCTTGGCGTCGTCGCGCTTGATGCCCAGCGGGCTGAGCAGTGCATCCAGTTCGGCGGTGCGCGAGTCGTCGGGTTTGTTGTCGGGCTCATCCGCAGCCGGCATAAGCCGATACACCGGAAAGGGCACCGGGCCAAATCCTTCGGACACGTCCTGCTCGCCCAAGGCATTCGGCGCCAGCGGCATGACGTTTTTGTCCGCCAGCAACAGCCGCAGGTTGACCCGGCTGTCATTGCCGGGGCTCAGGAAGGGCAGGTTGCTGCACACGTCCAGGCTGTTGCGCGACACCCGCCAATCCGGGTAGCAAGAGTCATCGCCGCTGGCGTGGGCCTGGAAGGGAAGGGTGGCGAGCAATGCCAGTGCCAGGGGTGACAGAAGACCGATGCGCATGAAATGTCCTTGATCCTGAATCCATGGAAGGCAGCAATCATAGCGTGATCCGATGAAAGCGTCGGAGACGTCCTGCGCAAAATTCAGATTTGTCCGATTGGCGGATGGTTGGTCAAATCCATGCAAAACAGCGGGCGAATCAAGGCCTTTTGACCTAGAGTGGCGGGTGTTCGCGCAAGCGCAGGTTCAGTAGTGGGTGAGGAAGTAGAGGTGCGACGCTCTGTGGCGGAACAAGACAACAAGGCCGGGGCATTGCCCGTGCTCAATCCTGGCCTATGGGAGAATGCCGGCTGGCTGGCTCGGTTGTGGTGGGTACCGCTGGTGGCGTTGGCCATGGCCATGCGTTTCTATGGCCTGACCGCCTCCGCCATCTGGGGCGATGAAGGTTCAAGCCTGCTGCTCGCCGAGTATTCCCTGGAAGACCTGTGGTTTCACGCCGCACATGACGTTCATCCGCCGCTGTATTTCTGCATGCTGCGCGGCTGGATCGAGGTGTTCGGCGACAGCATTTTCTCCCTGCGCAGCATGAGTGCGATCCCCGGTGTGGTCGCAGTCGGCCTGGGAATCTGGCTGACAAGGCTGGTCGCGACCCGTCGCGCGGCGGTGCTGGCCGGGATTCTGTTGGCGTTGCTGCCCACGGCAGTGCGCTACAGCCAGGAAGTGCGGATGTATTCGCTGCTGGGCGTGTGGCTGCTGGCCGCCACCCTGGCCTTGGTGTATTGGGTCCGCCAGCCTGAGCGCAAGCGCTATCTGGTGGCCTATGCGCTGTTGATGACGGCAGCCTTCTACACCCACTATTTCACCGCGTTGTGCGTGCTGGTGCATTGGTCATGGCTGCTGTTGCTGCGTCAGCCACGGGCCGGCGGCCTGCGCCTGGTCACGCGTGCGGGCTGGTGGTTGGCCAACGTTGCCATTGTGTTGCTGTACTTGCCCTGGCTCCCGAATCTGCTGGGCCTGGTGCAGCACACCGAAGAACTCAAGGTGGGCGGTGATATTGGCTGGGAAGACCCGGTCAACCTGTATTCCGTGCCGTCGATGGTGTGGCAGTTCCTCATTCAGGACCCGGGCGACCACTTGTGGCGACCGCTCTTTGTGGTGTTTCCGTTATTGCTGATGGCGCTGGTCGGTGTGACTGCCTGGCGCGATCAAAGCCGCTTTCGCTTTGGCTGGCTGCTGGGGCTTTTTTTCATGCTGCCGGTGCTGCTGGTCTATGGGGTTTCGTTTATTTCCCCGGTGTTTATCGAGCGTTATCTCACCGCCTACGCGATGAGTTTGCCGATCATCGTGGCGTTGGCCGTCGACCGTCTGTCGCCGCGCCTGCCGCTCGCAGCGGCGGCAGTCTTCGTGTTGTTTGTCGGGGTCGAGCTGGTGGGCGTGAAGACCAACTCCACCGTCGATGAGCATGATCAGTTCAACGTGGTGGTGGAGTTCGTCAATCGCAACTACCAGGAAGATGACCGCATCGTCATCAGCGACATGCTGTGGTACCTGCCCTACGTCTATTACGATGAGACCGACGCCCAGTTGCAGCTTTTCACACCGCCGACCGCCGCCGGCAAGTCCACCCGGCCTAATGCCTATGGTTTTGGCACCCTGGTGGACCAGGATGGCGGGCGCATCTACCTTGATCGCTTGTCGGCGTTACCCGCCGAGATCCAGCGTGTATGGCTGATCAGCGCCGCGGAGCCGCCGGATGAGTTTGCCCCGTTGCCGGCCGGATGGCGTCAGCTCAGCCAGCAGGACGGCGGCGGCGCGCGGGCCCGGCTGTTCGTGCTGTGTAACGCGCCAGCGGGCGTGCACCGTGAGGGCTGTGATTAATCTGCGCAACACCCGAGAGGTTTATGTTCGCCTGGGGGGCTAGACTCAGGTGAACCTACTCTCCAGGAACGCCTCATGGAATCCCCAGTCCACAACTTGCCATCGTTGTTCAAACAGCTCGGTTTGCCGGAAGACCCGGTCAGTATCGAGCGGTTCATCGCGGTCCACTCCCCACTCAAACCCGAACTGCACCTGGCGGATGCTTTTTTCTGGACGCCGGCTCAGCGGGCGTTTTTGCGTGAAGAGATTCTGGAGGACGCGGATTGGGCGGAGGTGGTGGATGAGTTGAATTTGCGGTTGAGAGAGGGGCGAGGAGTCTAGGCCGTCAAGAGGCGGTTGCTTTCTCTGGTGGCCATTGGCGAGCGGTGTGCACAAGCGCCACGACCCTTACTACGTCGGGCTCAAGTTGGTAAACAAGGCGGTAGCTTGGATGAGGAATGACTTCGCGTGTGCCTGTGATCCTGCCGAGTGGGCCGATTTCTGGGTGTTTTGCCAGCCCCAGCACTGCACTGCTGAAGCGTCGATCCATATCGGCTGCGGCTTGTGGGTTTTTCTCAAATAAAAAGTCCCAGATATCCCTACGGTCCTGCGCCGCTTCCGGCGTCCAGGCAACCCTCATTCCTGATTATCTACGTGAGCACGTTTCGCAGAAAACTCAGCTTCCAAATCCTCATTGGAAATCTCTCTGCCTGCCTGTATCGAGGCGCGAGAGGCGTCTACTTTACGCTGCAAGAACGCGTCGTACTCCCGTGATTCCTGCTGGGCCTGGACAAACTGACGCATCATATCTCGCACGATTTGCGATGCAGGACGGTGGGTAGCCTCGCACTCGGCCATGAATTGGTCGCGTAGTTCCGACTCAAGCTTCAAGGTGAAAACGGCTAGTTTTGACATAAGTGAATGCTCTAGATTGGTATGTACGAAGTATATACAACGTGCATACCTGACGACGCATGTGAGCTGAGTGAGGCGACTGACGGTTGCTGACAGCAAACCACCTTTCCCCAAACCAGCTTTACTTAGCCCACGGGCCATCCACCCATCCGCAAATTTGTATCAAAACTTGACTGCATTGGATCCATCGACCATATTGATAGTTAGCAAACTAACTGTATGCGAATAATCCAGTGTCCCAGACCCTCGAACAACTCCAGATGAACATCAGCAGCAGCATGGTGGTAGGTGCCAGGACCTGGCGCAAAATCTGCCAGACCACGCTCGTCAGCTATGGCATCTCCGAAGCCTGCGCCGTGCCGCTGCTGATGATCGGCCGCCTCGGCGACGGTGTGCACCAGGTGAAGGTAGCCCAGGCCGCCGGGATGGAAAGCCCGTCCCTGGTGCGCCTGTTGGATCAGCTGTGCAGTTCCGGCTATGTGTGCCGCACCGAAGACATCCACGACCGCCGCGCCAAGGCCTTGAGCCTCACCGCGCGTGGCCGCGAGCTGGTGCAGGCAGTGGAACAGCAACTGGTGCGCCTGCGCCGCGAGGTGCTGGCGACAATCGACCCCGATGACCTGGAAGCTGCTTTGCGTGTACTGCGGGCCTTCGAAGGCGCCAATCAACATCCCATGGTTGTGAGTTCTTGAACGGATTTTTTACCGGCATGCCGCCGGCCAGGGATTGGTTCTATGGCGTAAGGACATTCGCCGCTTCAATGATCGCGTTGTACATCGCCATGCTGATGCAAATGCCGCGTCCGTATTGGGCGATGGCCACGGTGTATATCGTGTCCAGCCCGTTTGTCGGCCCTACCAGCTCCAAGGCGCTGTACCGGGCGGTCGGTACCTTCATGGGCGCGGCCGCTGCGGTGTTTTTTGTGCCGATGTTTGTGCAGACGCCTTACGTGTTGGTGGTGGTGATCGCGCTGTGGACCGGGATTCTGCTGTTCCTGTCCCTGCACCTGCGCACCGCCAACAGCTATGCGCTGATGCTGGCCGGCTACACCTTGCCGCTGATCGCCCTGCCGGTGGTGGATAACCCGTTGGCGGTGTGGGATGTGGCCGAAGCGCGGACCGAAGAGATCTTCCTCGGCATCGCCGTGGCGGCGGTGGTGGGGGCGATGTTCTGGCCGCGACGCCTGGCGCCGGTGTTCGATGACTCGGTGAGCAAGTGGTTTGCCGACGCCCAGGTCTACAGCCAGCGCTTCCTCAGCCGCAACGTGCAACCCGAGGAAATCAGCACCCTGCGAGGCGGCATGGTCGCTACCTTCAACACCCTGGAATTGATGATCGGCCAACTGCCCCACGAGGGCTCCCGGCCGCAAACGGTGCGCAATACAAAGGAGCTGCGCGGGCGGATGATCCACCTGCTGCCGGTGATCGACGCACTGGACGACGCTGTGTACGCCCTGGAACACCGCGCGCCGGAATTGCTCGAGCGCTTCACGCCGCTGCTGACCGCCGCCAACGAGTGGCTGGCCAGCACGCAAAAGGATGCGCCCCTCGAACGCTGGCGTGTCCTGCGTGACCAGATCGAAGCCCTGCAACCCGATGCCGACGCCCTGGATGACCGCCATCAGTTGCTGTTCTCCAACGCCCTGTATCGCCTGGGCGAGTGGGTGGATCTGTGGCAAGACTGCCGCAGCCTGCAAGCCGCCATCCAGTGCGAAAGCCAGGACAGCTGGCGCGCAGTTTACCGCCACTGGCGCCTGGGCCGGCTGACGCCATTCCTCGACCGTGGCCTGATGTTCTACTCGGCGTTTTCCACCGTCACCGCGATCATCGTCGCCTCGGTGTTGTGGATCCTGCTGGGCTGGACCGACGGTGGCAGCGCGGTGATCCTCGCGGCGGTGGCCTGCAGCTTCTTCGCCTCCATGGACGACCCGGCGCCGCAGATCTACCGGTTCTTTTTCTGGACCGCGATGTCGGTGCTGTTCGCCAGCCTCTACCTGTTTCTGGTGCTGCCCAACCTGCATGATTTCCCGATGCTGGTGCTGGCGTTTTCGGTGCCCTTTATCTGCATCGGCACGCTGACGGTACAGCCGCGTTTCTACCTCGGCATGCTGCTGACGCTGGTCAACACCTCGTCGTTCATCAGCATCCAGGGTGCCTACGACGCGGACTTCCTGGCCTTTGCCAACTCCAACCTGGCGGGCCCGGTGGGCCTGTTGTTCGCCTTTGTCTGGACCCTGATTGCCCGGCCGTTCGGCGCTGAGCTTGCGGCCAAGCGCCTGACCCGTTTCAGCTGGCGCGACATCGTCACCCTGACCGAGCCTGCGACCCTGGCCGAACACCGCAAGATGGGCGTGCAAATGCTCGACCGCCTGATGCAACACCTGCCGCGCCTGGCCATGACCGGCCAGGACACCGGCATCGCCCTGCGCGAAGTGCGGGTGGCGCTGAACCTGCTGGACCTGCTGGCGTACTCGCCGCGCATCCTCGGGGTGCCGCGGGTGTTGTTGAACCAGGTGGTGGAAGGCGTCGGCGGTTACTTCAAGGCCTGCCTCAAGGCCGGTGAACGTCTGCCGGCCCCCAGCGGTCTGCTGATGACCCTCGACCGTACCCGCCGCGCCCTCAACGGCCAGGGCCTGCAAGGCGAGGACGAAACCCGCCTGCATTTGTTGCACGCCCTCAGCGGCTTGCGCCTGGCGCTGTTGCCCGGCGTGGAATTTCTTGGCGGCACAGAGATGGAAGCGCCGTTACCCGATGGAGCGCCTTTATGATCGGTGATCTGGATATCAGCGGGGTGTTCCTGCCCACGCTGCTGGTGCTGATGGGCATTACGTATGTGTTGTACCTGGTGGTGCACGGGCTGTTGACCCGCGTCCACTTCTATCGCCTGGTCTGGCACCGGGCATTGTTCAATGTGGGTCTCTACGCTCTGTTGCTGGGCGCAGTGGATTCACTCAGTCGATACCTCATGACATGAAAAAACCTTTTTTGACCATTGGCCGTGTAGTCCTGACGTTACTGGTGGTGACCTTCGCCTGCGTCGTGGTGTGGCGCATGGTGATGTACTACATGTTCGCGCCGTGGACCCGTGACGGCCACATCCGTGCCGACATCGTGCAGATCGCCCCGGACGTGTCCGGGCTGATCCAGCAAGTGGACGTGCGCGATAACCAGTTGGTGGTGCGCGGCCAGGTGCTGTTCTCCGTCGACCAGGACCGTTTCAAGCTGGCCCTGCGCCAGGCCCAGGCCGCCGTGGCCGACCGTCAGGAAACCCTGGCCCAGGCCGTGCGCGAGAACAAGCGTAACCGTGGCCTCGGCAACCTGGTGGCCAGCGAGCAACTGGAAGAAAGCCAGTCCCGCGTCGCCCGTGCCCAATCGGCCCTGGCCGAGTCGCAAGTGGCGGTGGATGCCGCGCAACTCAACCTGGACCGCTCGGTGATCCGCAGCCCGGTGGACGGCTACATCAACGACCGTGCGCCGCGTAACCAGGAGTTCGTGACCGCCGGGCGTCCGGTGTTGTCGGTGGTGGACAGCAACTCGTTCCACATCGACGGCTACTTTGAAGAGACCAAGCTCGACGGCATTCACGTCGGCCAGAGCGTCGACATCCGCGTGATCGGCGACAACGCTCGCCTGCGCGGGCATGTGCAGAGCATCGTCGCCGGTATCGAAGACCGTGACCGCACCAGCGGCTCCAACCTGCTGCCCAACGTCAACCCGGCGTTCAGCTGGGTGCGCCTGGCCCAGCGGATTCCGGTGCGCATTGCGTTTGACGATGTGCCGGCGGACTTCCGCATGATTGCCGGGCGCACCGCCACCGTGTCGATCATCGACGACCAACCCAAGTCGGAGAACAAGCCATGAAACGGCTTTTAGCAACCGCCGGGCTGGGGTTGTTGCTGTCGGCCTGCCAAGTGGTGGGGCCCGATTACAAGCTGCCGGACAAGGCGGCCGTGAACCGCGGTGACCTTCAGGGCCAGTTGGCCGGGGAGGGCAGCAATGTGGTGTCGGCGCCGGTGCCGGCGGACTGGTGGAAGCTCTACCAGGACCCGCGCCTGGATAAGCTGGTGGAGCAGGCCATGGCCTCCAACACCGACCTGCGGGTGGCTGCGGCCAACTTGCAGCGCTCGCGCTATCAGGTGCAGCAAGCCGAATCGGCCGGCGGCTGGAGTGCCGGCGCCAAGGCCGAAGCCCAGCGCCTGCAAGAATCGGGTGAGGCCTATTTGCTGACGGAAAAAGTCCCGGTGGCGAATATCGGCAGCGCCAGTATCAGCACCTCCTATCAATTCGATTTGTTCGGCACCTTGCAGCGCGGCATTGAAAGCTCCCAGGCCACTGCCGATGCGGCCCAGGCGGCGTCCGATATCGCCCGTATCACCCTGGTGGCGGACGTGGTGCGCTCCTACACCCAGGTGTGTGCGGCCAACGAAGAGCTGGCGATCGCCAACGAGTCCCTCGACCTGCAAGCCCAGAGCACGCACCTGACCCAGCGCCTGCGGGATGCCGGGCGCGGTGATGAAACCCAGGTCACCCGTTCGCAAACCCAATACAAATCCTTGCGCGCCGAAATGCCGCGCTATGAAGCACTGCGCCAGGCCGGGCTGTTCCGCCTGTCGATGTTGCTGGCCAGGCCGCTGGATCAACTGCCGGCCGGCACTGCCCAATGCGCCGAACTGCCGCACATCGCGCAACTGCTGCCGGTGGGCGATGGCGCCACGCTGCTCAAGCGTCGCCCTGACGTGCGCCAGGCCGAACGCCAACTGGCGGCGGCCACCGCGCGCATCGGTGTGGCCACCGGCGCGCTGTACCCGGACATCAGTATCGGCGCCACCGTGGGCACCGTCGGCATCCTGGATGACCTCGGCACGCCGGCCACCAACCGTTGGGGCTTTGGCCCGCTGATCAGCTGGACGCTGCCGACCAACGGCGCCCGCGCCCGCATCCACGAAGCCGAAGCCGCGACCCAGGGCGCCCTGGCGCACTTCGACGGGGTGGTGCTCAACGCTATCCGTGAAACTCAGACGGGCCTCGCGCAATACACCGCGCAACTGCAACGCCGCGATGCCCTGGCGGATGCCGGCGCGTCGGCCAAAGAGGCGGCGGAGCAGACGCACCGGTTCTTCCAGGCCGGCCGCGCGTCGTTCCTGGCCGACCTGCAAGCCACCCGCACCTACACCGACGTGCGGGCGCAACTGGCCGCGGCGAACACCCAGGTTGCCATGAGCCAGATCGATTTGTTCCTGGCCCTGGGCGGCGGCTGGGAAAGTGGACGAACGCAAGCCACACAAGCCAGCAAACCCTGAGCTGATTGCTATGCTTTGACAGGCGGACTTACGTGATGGTCCGCTGGTCACTGCTCGCGTTTGCTCATGGGGATTCCAATAATGAAAAACCCTTATGCTCCCGCTTTCTGGTGCGTGTTCTTCGCACTGGTGTTGCTATCGGCGACTTACTTCTACGGCATCATGCTGGCCCATCAAATCGACAAGGCCATGGTGTTCCTCGACAGCGCCAGCGCGCTGATCGCGGTGCTGTCCATCGGCGTGGTGGCCTGGGCCTCCTACCAGGGCCAGCGAATCAAGCGAAGACTGCTCGAACAAGGCAAGACCCGCGTGGCGATCTGGGACACCAAGGTTGCCCTGCGTCGGGTCGAGACAGTGTTCGACCGCTACTTCTGGGGCAGCTACTGGCAGCCGGGGCGCACCTTCCAGGAAGTCATGGGCGAACTGACCGGCACACCGCTGGAAAAAAGCCTCGAAGCCCTGAAAAAACAATGCGTGATGCTTGATCGGCAAGTCGCCGACGGACGGCATTGGCTGAATAACGCCCGGGAATTATCCGACGTGGCCACTGCGATGGCGCGGGAGCGTTACCAGCTGGATTTTTATGATCCCAAGTCGGATACGCCGGGCAATGCAGTGATTCACCGTGAGTTTGAGGTGCTGGTGTATACGTGGACGGCACGGCTGAAGAGCTTCGACCATCAACTTGATGAGATCGAAACCGAGTATTCCTGAAATCTGTGGTGTCTGTACTGACGCCTTCGCGAGCAAGCCCGCTCCCACATTCGATCGAGTTCCATCTTTGGAATGCAGTCGAATGTGGGAGCGGGCTTGCTCGCGAAGGCACTTTACCGTTCAGCGCTGAAGTCTGCGCCTATTGAAAAATTGGGCTGCATACGCCAGCCAATGCTAATCTTCCCCGGATTTCGGCGGGCTTGAGCCGACACCCTTCGGGGTTCAGGGAAGACAGCCCACTTCACAGGATTTGATCAGGTCACTACATGAATAAGCCAGCAGTCGTTCTCTTGGGTATCGTCGTCGCCATTGGTGCAATCAGCGCAGGCGGTGCCTGGTACACCGGCAAGCAACTGGAGCCGGTGCTGCAAACCGCCATCCAGGACGCCAACAAGGAACTGCAGACCTCCATGGCCGGTGTCGACGGCACTGTGACCCTCGAACTGGTCTCCCTCGACCGTCAGCTGTTCAGCAGCACCGCCCACTATCGCCTCAAGGCCCAGGGCGCGGTGTTCGGCGAAAATCATCAGGACACCGAACTGCTGTTCGTCGACCATATCGAACACGGCCCGCTGCCGTTCTCGCGCCTGGTGTCGCTGAAGTGGCTGCCGGTCATGGCCACCAGTCACTACGAACTCGAGAAAAACCCCACCACCGAAAAATGGTTCGCTGCCAGCAAGGACGTGTCGCCCCTCAAAGGCGTGGCCAACATCGGCTATGACCGCTCGGTGACCGGCAACGTTGAACTGCTGCCCCTGGAACTCAAGGACGACAAGTCGGCCGTGAGCTTCTCCGGCGCCAACCTCGACTTCGACTCCACCGCCGAAGGCAAGAAGGTCAAGGCCAGCGGCTACATGGACAGCCTCAAGGTCTCGGTCATCGATGCCAACAACGCCAAGCTGGATGCGGAGCTGAGCGGCCTGACCATCGCCAGCAACCTGGAAAAAACCACCTTCGGTTTCTACACCGGGCAAAACACCGTCGAGCTGACCAACACCAAGGTCACCTTCGGCCCGCAGCAAGCAGTGCTGACTCTCAAGAACTTTGAGCAGAAAGACAGCAGCGAAACCAAGGACAACAACCTGGCCGGCCGCGTCGACTACAAGATCGACGAGATCGGTTACCAGGGCAAGCCCGTGGGCTCGGCGGCCATGGCCGTCAGCATGAAGAACGTCGACATCCCGTCGATGCTGGTACTGACCAAGCTCTACCAGGAAAAAGTACAGCCGGCCCAGGCCGCTGCCGCTGCTGGCCAGCCCGTGCCTGAGTTGCAACTGACCGAAGCCGAGCAGACCCTGGCCCAGGCCAACGTCGACCAACTGCTGGCTGCCAAGCCGCAAGTGGCGGTAGAAAACCTGTCGCTGAAAACCACCAATGGCGAGAGCCGCTTCAACCTGGTGGCGGACTTCGCCAAGCCGTCGAGCATGGACCTGCCGCCGGTTGAACTGGGCAAGCAAATCGTTGCGCTGCTGGACGCCAACCTGACCCTGTCCAAGCCGATGATCCAGGACGTTGCCGGCCTGCAGGCGCAGATCGGTGGTGTGACCGACCCGAAAGCCATCGAGCAGCAATCCCAGATGGCCAGCGAGATGATCAGCGGCATGGCCGTGGGTACTCAACTGGCGACCCTGGTGGGTACCGATATCGTGTCCAAGCTGCACTACGCCAACAATGAAGTGACCTTCAACGGCCAGAAAATGACCGTCGAGCAATTCATTGGTTTTGTGCTGGGCAAGTTCGGCGCGGTCAGCGGCGCTCAATAAGACTCGGCTCAAAATGATGTAGGCCAATTCTGAACAATTGTTCTGAATTGGCCTTTTTTGTACCCCCCTCAAGGATATTGCGCCCCGGGAAAGCTTGGCCGCGTCATCAGATGCCGGCCGCCTGGAGTGTCGTGCAGGTGAACTTATCGCTACAGCTTTCCCTGGTGAGGAAGCTGACGACATGTCGCGTAATATTCATCCGTTTATCCGCCTGGCCCTGTGCAGCCAACTGCTCTGGCCCGTCGTGGCATCGGCCGATGCGGCCTATGATTCGCTGATCAACCAGGCCCGCAGTGGCAACTATGGTCCGGCCCTCAACCTGTTGCGCCAAATGCCCGCCGAGCGCCAGACGCCGGGGCAGGTCAGCGATCACCTGTTGATTGCCAGCTGGGCGCGCCAGGACGCCGAGGTGCTGACGGTCTACGAGGCCCAGGGCCGCTCACGCACCCTCACCACCCAGGCGCTGGCCACCGTCGCCCGCACCTATCGCAACCAGCAGCGTTGGGAACCGGCGATTGCCGTGTATCGCCAGGCGTTGCTGCGCGAGCCGAATAACCCGGACCTGCAACTCGGCCTGGCCCTGACCCAGGCGGACGCCGGCCAGACCGCTGAAGCGGTGCAGCGCACCCGCGCCCTGGTGGCCGCCAAGCCCGACGACGCCGACCGCCGCATGGCCCTGGGTTACGCACTGACCCGTGCCGGTTCTACCTATGACGCGCTGTTCGAATTCGACCAGGCGTTCATGCGTGCCGGCAACAAACCTGAAGTCGCCCGCGAATACATCGTCGCCCTGCAACGTGCGCGCCTGCCGGAACCGGCCCTGCGCCTCGCTGCCCGGCGCCCTGGCCTGTTGGACCCGGTCACCCAACGCCGCCTCGAAGGCGACCTGGCCGCCGAGCGCGTGCGCATGGCCGAGTTCGCGACCCGCAGTGAAAAAGAGCGCTACGTCATCGCCGACCGTGCCCTCAAGGATTACGACCAACTGCTCACCACCTGGACACCGGATGCCAACGCCCATGACGACGTGGTGCGCTGGCGCATCGACCGTCTGGGCGCGCTGAAAGCCCGGGCGCGCACCGCCGAGGTGATCCGCGACTACGAAGTGCTGAAGGGCGAAGGCGTGCAACTGCCGACCTACGCCCTGCGCTGGGTCGCTGCCGCCTACCTCGACCAGCGCCAGCCGGAAAAGGCCGCGCCGCTGTATCGCCAGGCCCTGGCGGCAAGCGATGCGGACGCCGGCGATCACGTCGAAGACAGCACCGCGCTGTTCTACGCCCTGCTCGAAAACGATCAAGTGGTGGAAGCTCGCGAAGTCGCCGACAACCTGGCGAGCACCCAGAAACCCCGGGTCGAGCTCAAGGGCTTGCCCATCGGCAACCCCAACGACGCCTGGATGGACGCCCAACAATTGGCCGCCCAGGCCGGCACCTATGGCGCCGACCTGCCCGCCAGCGAAAAAGGCCTGGAAGCCCTGGTGCAACAGGCCCCGGGCAATATCGGCCTGCGCCTGGCCCAGGCCGATATGTACCGTGCCCGCGACTGGCCACGGCGCGCCGAAAACACCCTCAAGGAAACCGAAGCCCAGGCCCCGCGCGACATCGGCCTGGAGGTTTCCCAAGGCCACACTGCCCTCGATCTGCAGGAATGGCGTCAGCTCGATGCACTCACCGATGACGTGGTCGACCGCGCCCCGGACAACCGCCAGGTACAGCGCCTCAGCCGCCTGCGGGATGTGCACGACATGGCCGAATTGCGCGTCGAGGCCTACACCGGCAAAAGCAACGGCGGCGGCGATAACGGCGCGGGCGCGGTGTCCGGCAGCCGCGATTTCGGCATCGAAACCTTGCTCTACAGCCCGCCCATCGATGAAGACTGGCGCGTGTTTGGCGGGGCCGGCTACGCCACCGCCGATTTCGAAGAAGGCACCGGCCAACACCGTTGGCAGCGCCTCGGTGTAGAGCGGCGCACCCGCGACATGACCCTCGAAGCCGAGGTCTCCAACCACTCCTACGGCTTTGGCGACAAGCAGGGCGCACGCATCGCGATTGCCCGCGACATCAATGACCAATGGCAGTACGGCGGCAGTCTCGATTACCTCTCCGCGAGCACCCCGCTGCGGGCACTGAATGCCGACATTACTGCCAACGGCGGCAGCGGGTTTATCCGCTGGCGCGCCAACGAAAGCCGCGAATGGAAACTGGCCCTGAGCCCGTCCCACTTCAGCGACGGCAACAACCGCCTTGAAGCGCTGCTCACCGGTCGCCAGGGCGTGTACAGCTCGCCGGGGGTGCAAGTCGACCTGGGCCTGGAAGTCGGCACCAGCCGCAACACCAAGGAAGACACGCCGTACTTCAACCCGCGCTCGGACTTCAGCGTGCTGCCCACGGCCACCGTCAACCACGTGCTCTACCACCGCTACGAAACCCAGTGGAGCCAGCAGTTCCAGGTGGGGGCGGGCACCTACAGCCAGCGCGACTACGGTACCGGCGGCGTTGCACTGGTGGGCTACGGCCAGCGGTTTCGCTGGAACGACGTGCTCGAAACCGGCGCCAACCTCAGCTGGATCAGCCGACCTTATGACGGTGAGCGCGAAAGCGACCTGCGCCTGATCGTCGACCTCACCTACCGCTTCTAGAAGAGTCCGATCATGCCCGTCTTGTCCCGTTGCCTGTTGGCCCTGGGGTTAATGCTGAGCAGCGCTTGCGCCCAGCAACCCGCACCTTTCACCCCACCCGCCGAGCGGCTCAAGCCTGCCAGCGAAGCGGCGTGGCCGAAGAACCATTTCCTCGGTATCGCCTACCACGACATCGAGGACCGCGACCCCGATCAGGCTGTCGTGGCCGTGCGCACCGAACGTTTGATCGAGCAGTTGGCGTGGCTGCGGGAAAACGGCTACCAGCCCGTCACCGTCGACCAGATTTTGGCGGCCCGCAACGGCGGCCCGGAGTTGCCGGCGAAGGCGATCATGCTCAGCTTCGATGACGGCTACGCGAGCTTCTACACCCGTGTGATGCCGATCCTGCGCAGCTACAACTGGCACGCGCTGCTGGCGCCGGTGGGTTCGTGGGTGGATACGCCGCTGAACCAGCCGGTGGACTTCGCCGGTACACCTCGGCCGCGTTCGGACTTCCTGACCTGGCAGCAGGTGCGCGAAATCGCCCAGTCCGGCCTGGTGGAAATCGCCGCGCACACCGACGCCAATCACAAGGGCGTGCTGGCCAACCCACAGGGCAACCTGCAACCGGCCGCCACCACCCGACGCTTTGACCCGGCGACCCATCGCTACGAAACCGAAGCCCAGTTCCAGGCGCGGATGCGCACCGACGTGACGGCGATCTCCAACAAGATCCGCGCCGTCACCGGCAAGGCGCCGCGCGTGTGGGTGTGGCCTTACGGCGCTGCCGATGGCACCTCGCTGGCGGTGGTGGGCGAGCAGGGTTACCAGATGGCCCTGACCCTGGAAGACGGTCTCGACAGCCTCGGCAACCTGATGAGCAGCCCGCGCTTCCTGGTGGCCTCCGACCCGGACGGCGAACACTACGCCAACGCCATCGTCGCGACCCAGACTGAAGCCCCGCTGCGGGTGCTGCATGTGGACCTGGACAACGTCTACGACCCGGACCCGGAACAGCAGGTGCGCAACCTCGACAAACTGATCCAGCGCGTGGTCGACATGGGTGCCAGCACCGTGTTCCTGCAGGCTTTCGCCGACCCCAAGGGCGATGGCCTGGTGCGTTCGCTGTACTTCCCCAACCGCCATTTGCCGGTGCGCGCCGACCTGTTCAACCGCGTCACCTGGCAACTGCGCACCCGGGCCCACGTGAACGTATTTGCCTGGATGCCGGTGCTCAGTTTCGCCCTCGATTCGAAGCTGCCCCGCGTTACCCGTTGGGACCCGCAAACCGGCAAGGTCGCCATCGACCCGGACCAGTACCAGCGCCTGTCGCCGTTCGATCCGAAAGTGCGGCAGGTCATCGGTGAGATCTACGAAGACCTGGCGCGCACCAGTGCCATCGACGGCGTGCTGTTCCACGACGACGCGGTGCTGTCGGACTTCGAAGACGCCAGCCCGCTGGCGCTCAAGGCCTACGCCGCCAATGGCCTGCCGGACACCATCGAAGCCCTGCGCGCCGACCCTGCGGTGATGCACCGCTGGACGCGTTTCAAGAGCCGCTACCTGATCGACTTCACCCATGAGCTGACGGCCAAGGTCCGCAAGCTGCGCGGCCCGCAGGTGCAGACTGCACGCAATATCTTCGCCGAACCGATGCTCAACCCGGGCAGCGAAGCCTGGTTCGCGCAGAACCTCGACGACTTCCTCACCAGCTACGACTGGACTGCGCCGATGGCCATGCCGCTGATGGAAGGCCAGGACCTCAAGTGCTCCAACGCCTGGCTGGAAAAGCTCGTGGCCACCGTCAAGGCCCGCCCCGGCGCGCTGCAACGCACAGTCTTCGAGTTGCAAGCCAAGGACTGGCGTACCTCGGCCGCCCCCGATCTGGACGGTGCACAAATGGCCGAGTGGATGGGCGTGCTCAAGCGTCAGGGCGTGACCAGTTTTGGCTACTACCCCGACAACTTCCTGGAGAATTCGCCGGATCTGAAAACCGTGCGTCCGGCCCTTTCCAACCAGTGGAATCCTTGACTCATGTTCGACAGAATCCTCGCGCTTATCGTGTTGTCGCTGGTATTGGGTGTGCCCCTGGGCCTGATCTTTCTGGTCACCGGGCAGTTCCTGATGGACTTCGTCTTCTTCTATCCACTGTTCATGTCCGGCTTGTGGATCGCCGGCGGCCTGTACTTCTGGCTGCACTGGGAGCGCCACTGGCCGTGGGCGGATGACACGCCGACGCCGGTGCTGGCCGGTGAGCCGCTGATCTCGATCCTGATCCCTTGCTACAACGAAGGCGACAACGCCGCCGAGACCATCGGCGCCGCGTTGGCCCAGCAATACCGCAACATCGAAGTGATCGCGATCAACGATGGCTCCAGCGACAACACCGCCGCCGTGCTCGATGCGTTGGCCCTGAAAGAGCCGCGCCTGCGGGTGCTGCACCTGGCGCAAAACCAGGGCAAGGCCGTGGCCCTGCGCATGGGCGCAGTGGCGGCGCGCAGCGAATACCTGGTGTGCATCGACGGCGATGCGTTGCTCTCGCCGAACACCGCGGCGTACCTGGTGGCGCCGATGCTCGACAACCCGCGCCTGGGGGCGGTCACCGGCAACCCGCGGATTCGCACGCGCTCCACCTTGATCGGCCGGGTGCAGGTGGGCGAGTTCTCTTCGATCATCGGCTTGATCAAGCGCACCCAGCGGGTCTTCGGGCGGATCTTCACCGTCTCCGGCGTGGTGGTGGCGTTTCGGCGGGCGGCCCTGGACCGGGTCGACTACTGGAGCACCGACATGATCACCGAAGACATCGACGTGAGCTGGAAGCTGCAACTGGACCACTGGAGCATCTTCTACGAGCCCCGCGCGCTGTGCTGGATCCTGATGCCGGAAACCCTCGGCGGCCTGTGGAAGCAACGCCTGCGCTGGGCCCAGGGCGGCGCTGAAGTGCTGTTCAAAAATATTCGTGGCATCTGGCAATGGCGCCATCGCTACCTGTGGCCGCTGCTGTTCGAGTACTGCCTGTCCACCGGTTGGGCCTTCACCTTTTTGCTCTCGGTGATTTTCTGGGCGGTGGGCAAGGTGGTGACGCTGCCCGCCGCCATCGCCGTCGACTCGCTGATACCGCCGGCCTTCACCGGCCTGCTGCTGGCAGTGGTGTGCCTGGTGCAGTTCGCGGTGAGCATCATGATCGACCGGCGCTATGAAAAGGGCCTGTGGAAAACCCTGTTCTGGACCGTCTGGTACCCGCTGGTGTTCTGGTTGGTGAGCCTATTCACCACCCTGGTCAGCTTCCCCAAAGTGTTGTTCCGCCAACACCAGAAACGCGCGCGCTGGGTCAGCCCGGATCGCGGTATCAAAGCCCCCACTACGGATGTGCAGCCATGAACCTGATCCGAACCCAACAGCGCCCGGTGATGTGGGCCATCGACGTATTCCTGACCCTGCTGGCCTGGGCCGGGCTGATCATCCTGCTGGTGCGCGGGCTGGTGCCGATGCTCGACAGCCACGGCGGCCCGCGGATCGATGCGCCGATTTTCGCGGCGCTGGATACCTTGCAGATCTACCTGTGGATCGCCGTGTTCAACGCAGTCGTGCTGATCAGTTGGGCACGCTACCAGCAGCGACGTGGCAAGCACTTTGCCCAGCGGCGCTCGGCGGCCAAGGCCTTGAGCGACCAGCATTTGAGCGACAGCTTCAGCCTGGGGGAAGGTGACCTGGAGCAACTGCGCCGCCCGGGTGTGCTGGTGATTCATAACGACCACGAAGGGGGCGTGCAGGAAGTGACAGCCCATGTGTCCCGGCATGTGGAGCGGCCAGGGCTGAAGTTGGTAGCGGGGCAGGAGCGGACCAAGGAGGTTGGTTAACCGGGATATCGAAAAATGGGATCCAATTCACAAAATAACCGCGAACTTTTCTCATCTTTTGGCTACTAACCAGTCTTGATACCGCATTGATGGCCAAGTAATGGCAATTGTAAGCGCCACCATTAGAGGTGTATCAAAACTGTTACCGCTTGTCGGAATAAAAATTCCAATTGCAAGCAATTAAACGTTGCATGATTTATTTGTTGTTAATAATCAGCAACTTATATGCCTGTTAAACATAACTTCCCACTAAGCCAGAATCTTGGCCCACCGGAAGTTCGATGTTAGTTTGCCGGCCCCCGCTTTTTCGACGGATCGAACATGTCTTTATTATTGCCACGGACTCGGCTGCTGCTGGGCGTTTGCCTGCTGACTTGCTTCGCACTCAATAGTGCGGTGGCGGCGCCTACGCCTGGCGACCAGGACCTGATCCGCGACCGGCAAAACCGTCTGCTGGAAGAACAGCGCCGGCGCCTTGAAGACCTCAAGGAACTGCCCGGCAAAGAAGCCAAGCCCGAAGCGCCTGCCACCCCGGCCGACACCCGTTGCTTCCCGATCAAAGACATCGAACTCAAGGGTGCCGACAGCCTGCCTGCACCGGACCGCGAGCGCCTGCTCAAGCCGTATATCGGCCAGTGCCTGGGTGTCTCCCAGCTCAACCAAGTGCTCAAGTCGATCACCGACTACTACATCGACAAAGGCATGGTTACCAGCCGTGCTTACTTGCCGCAGCAGGACCTTTCCACCGGCCACCTCCAGGTGTTGGTGGTGGAAGGCAAGCTCGAAGGCTTGAAGGGCGCCGACGGCAGCAACCTGTCCCCGCGCGAGCTGGCCATGGCCTTTCCCGGCAAGGTCGGCGAGCAGCTCAACCTGCGGGAAATCGAGCAGTTGGTGGACCAGTTGAATCGCTTGCCGTCCAAGCAGGCGCAAATGGAACTGACCCCCGGCAGCCAGGTGGGCGGCAGTGAAGTGCAGGTCAAGAACGTCCCGCAAAAGCCCTGGCGCGCCAGCCTGTCGCGCAATAACGACGGCCAGAAAAGCACCGGCGAACAGCAGTGGGGCGCCGGCCTTGAGTGGGACAGCCCGCTGGGCCTGGCCGACCAGTTGGTGTTGCGCGGCGGCCACGATGCCGTCAGCGACCACCAGAAAACCTCGAAAAACAGCATGCTGTATTACAACGTGCCGTGGGGCTGGTGGAACTTCAGCTACACCTACAGCGAGAGTGATTACCGCACTTACGGCGTGACCGACGACTACAAATTCAAGCAGAACGGCGACAACGAAAACCATCAACTGCGCGCCGAGCGCGTGATCCATCGCGACGACGTCAGCAAGACCTCGGTCAACGTCGGCCTGGCCCATTTGCGCACCAACAACTACATCAACGACGCTCACCTCGAAACCAGCAGCAACCGCCTCAGCGAGCTGCAACTGGGCATCAACCACGGCCGCCGCATCGGCAATGCCTTCGTCAACCTCGACTTGGGCATGCAGAACGGCATCGGCGCCTTCGATGCCCAAGCTGAAAACGAGCGCGATCAGTACGGCAATCGCCTGCCCAACGCGCGCTACCGCAAATACACCGCCACCGTCAGCTACTTGCAGCCGTTCACTCTATGGGGTGAGTCGTTCAGTTTCTCCAGCCTGGCCACCGGCCAACGCAGTGAAGACATTCTGTTCAGCCCCCAACGCATGAGCCTCGGCGGCTCGGCCTCGGTGCGCGGTTTCAAAGACCAGCAGCTCACCGGCGACAGCGGCGGCTACTGGCGCAACGACGTGCGCTGGGCGCGCCCGGTGACCTGGGACTGGATGCGCCCGGCCTTTGCCGAATACGGCGCCAGCGTCGGCTACGACCAGGGTGTGATCAGCAATGGCCGCTACAACGACAACGTGCATGGCCGGGTCTCGAGCAACTCGTTGGAGCTGTTCGCCCGTGGCAAATACGTCAGCACCAGCGTGACCTTTGCCCATTCCCTGGAACGCCCGGCAGTGATGAGCGAGCGCGAAGCGCCGATCTACTTCCGCATGGATTTCTTCCTGTAATTCAACGCCCCGTTACATCGAGAATATGACAATGGATGTTCGCCACTTTGCCTTCCTGGCCCGCCAACCTTCTGCTGCGCTGAAACCGCGAGACTCGTTCTTCGGCCTGCCCAAGCGCGGTTTGGTGCTGATCCTGGCCAACGCGCTGTTCTGGCAGCCGCTGCTGGCCCAGGCCGAAGGCATTGTGGTCAGCGCGCCGGGCACCACCGTCGGCCAGGCCGGCAATGGCGTACCGGTGGTGAACATCGCCACCCCCAATGGCAGTGGCTTGTCCCATAACCAATTCAAGGACTACAACGTCGGCCCCAACGGCGTGATCCTCAACAACGCCAACGGCCCCATGACGAACACCCAGCTGGGTGGCTACATCGTCGGCAACCCCAACCTCAAGGGCGGCGCGGCCAGCGTCATCCTCAACGAAGTCAACGGCGGCAGCCCCAGCCAGTTGCGCGGCTACACCGAAGTGGCGGGCCAGTCGGCCAAGGTCATCGTCGCCAACCCGTACGGCGTCACGTGCAGCGGTTGCGGCTTTATCAACACCCCCAACGTGACCCTCACCACCGGCAAACCGGTGCTCGACGCCAGCGGCCAGTTGCAGCGCTACCAGGTTGACAGCGGCGCCGTGACCATTGACGGCGAAGGCTTGAATGCCAGCAACGTCGACCGCTTCGAAATCATCACCCGCTCGGCCAAGATCAATGCGCAGATCAACGCACGAGAATTGACCGTCATTGCCGGGCGTAACGACGTCGATGCCAAAAGCCTGAAAGCCACCGCGCGCGCCGATGACGGCAGCGCAAAGCCCGAGCTGGCCATCGATTCCTCGGCATTGGGCGGCATGTACGCCGGTGCGATCAAACTGGTGGGCACCGAGGCCGGCGTAGGGGTGAAACTCGACGGTACGCTGGCCGCCAGTGGCGGCGATATCCAGCTGGATGCCAACGGGCGCCTGAGCATGGCGCAGACGGCGACCACCGGTAACCTCAAGGTCACCGCGCAGAACGTGAACCTGACCGACAAGGTCTACGCCGCCGGCAATGTGCAGGTGAGCAGTGCTGAAGAACTGGTCAACCAGAAGAGCCTGGCCGCTGGCCAACGCATCGAACTCAACGCCACCACCGTCACCAACCCGGGCATCATCGAAGCAGGCGTGCAGGCCGATAACAGCCGCAATGCTACCGGCGATGTGGTGGTGAATACGCAAACCCTGAACACCAGCGGCAACGTCCTGGCCAGCCGCTCGCTGAGCGCCACGGCCACCCGGGAACTGAACAACCAGGGCGCAGTGATCCAGGGTAAAACCGTCACGCTGAACAGTGCCAGACTGACCAACCAGGGCGCCACCGCGCGGGTGTATGGCGAGCAAGCGCTGGCGATCAACGCGCCGGCCATCGTCAACCTCGGCGGGCTGATTCGCTTCGGTGCCGATCAGGCGGCAACGCTGCAAACCGATTCGCTGGATAACCGCCAGGGCCATATCCAGGTCGCGGGCGGCAGCTTGACGCTCAACAGCGGCACGCTGAATAACACCGGCGGGCAGATTGTCGCGGGCAACCTCGGTGTAACAGCGGACACAATCAACAACCAGAACGGTTTCCTGGTTGCCGACGCCGTGACGGTCAACGCCGCCCGCCTCGACAACAGTGCCAAGGGCTTGATCAGTGCCGAGAAAGGCGCGCTCAACCTCACCGTCACCAACACCTTCAACAACAGCCAGGGTCATGCCCAGGCTGGCACTGACTTGAACCTGCGCGCCGGTGACGTCGCCAACCAGGACGGCAAGCTGGTGGGTGGTCAACTCACCGCTACCCTCGGCAGCCTCAGCAACAACGACGCAGGTGTACTCAGCGCGGATGCCGGCAAGTTGACCTTGACCGTCGCCCAACAGTTGAACAACGCCAAAGGTCACTTGCAGGCCGCCCAGGGCGACATCGAACTGCACGCCGCGAGCCTGGATAACCAGGGCGGCGCCATCATCGGCAAGCAGTTGCTGCTGGATGCGCGAAGCGGGCAGATCGACAACCGCGCCGGGCGTATCGTCGGTGACCAACTGGACGTCCGCGCCGGCAGCCTCGACAACCGCAGTGCCGGGTTGCTGGCCGGTGGTGTGCCGGGTGTGAGCGTGGTGCTGAACGACCAATTGCTCAACACCCAGGGCCGTATTCAAAGTGAGGGTGACCTGCTGCTGACCGGCAAGCGCCTGGGCAACAGCGCCGGGATCCTGCTCGGCAAGGCCCTCACTGTCACCGCGCAAGACCTCGACAACAGCAGCAAGGGCGCGCTGGTCAGCAATGACGGCGACATCACCCTCAACATCAGCAACCTGCTGACCAACACCAACGGCGTGATCGACGCCGCCGAACGCAGTGTGCTGGTCAAGGCCTTGACCACCCTCGACAACCAGGGCGGCACCTTGCGGGGCAAGCGCCTGGATATCGCGGCGCAAACCCTCGACAACGACCAGGGCCAACTCCTGGCCGGCAATCAGGGCGTGAGCTACCGCGGCCAGGACCTGAGCAATCGCCAGGGCATGATCCTCAGCGGTGGTGCGGCGGTCGACCTGACGCTGGGCACCTTGAACAACCAGGGCGGCACCGTGCAAGGCGACAGCTTGACGGTGACAGCCGACAGCGTCGACAACAGCCAAGACGGTACCAAGGCCGGCGCGTTGACCGCCTTGAAGAGCGACCTGCAACTGACGGTCGAGGCCTTGACCAACCGGGGCGGCAAACTGTTCGGCAAGGAGCACGTCACCGTCTCCGGCGCCACCCTGGACAACAGCGCCAACGGCCAGATCAGCGGCAATCAGCTCAGCCTGACCTCGCGTACCCAACTGACCAACCAAGGCGGCCTGATTGAGTCCAACCAGGGCCTGACCTTCAATGGCGGCAACCTCGACAACAGCGCGGGCGGCCAACTGCGGGCGATGGAAGGCGCCAGCAGCACGCTGACGGTCACCGACCAACTGAATAACCAGAACGGCATTCTTGAATTCGGCAGCCAGGCCTTCAGCCTCAGCGCCGGGCATCTGAATAACCAGGCCGGGCAACTGCAGCACGCTGGCACCGGCGTGTTCAGCCTCAATACCAGCAGCCTCAGCGGCAGCCAGGGCAGCATCAATGGCCTGGGCACCGCCGACTGGTCGTTCGGCCGGGTCGATGGCCTCGGCCGTGTGCAACTCAATGAAGCCTTGCACTACACCAGCACCCAGGGCCTGAGCCTCAAGGCCGGCGACCGCCTGGCCAGCGCCAAGGGTCTGACCCTGGATATCGCCAGCCTGGATAACGCGGGCGAGTTGCTCAGCGACGGTGACCTGAGTGTCAACCTGACCGGCGACATGACCAACAGTGGCCGCCTTTCGGCCCAGCAAAAACTGAGCGTGGTCGCCAACAACCTCAGCCAGAACGGCGGGCGTTTGGCCGGCGGCACCACCACCCGCATCACCCTGGGCGGTACGCTGGATAACCTCGGCTACCTCACCGCACGCCAGCAACTCGACATTGCCGCCGCACACATCAACAACCGCGGCACCCTCGGTTCACAAGGCAACGTCAACCTCAGCGCCAGCAATGGCATCAGCAATAGCGCCGACACGCTGCTGTTCAGCGGCGGCGATCTGACCCTGCGCGGGAACAGCTTCAGCAACCTGTACGGCGACGTCTACAGCAAGGGCAACCTGAGTTTCGCGGCGCTCGATGGCGGCATGGCGGCGGGCTTCAGCAACCTTTCCGGTACGGTTGAAAGCGAAGGCAATATCGGCATCAGTGCGCGGAATGTGGAAAACGCCAAGGCTGAATTCGAGTTGGGCCAGACCATCACCACCGGCAGCCTCAATTGGCAGTGCGGCCAGCACTGCGGCGGGCACGACTCGTTCAAGCGCGGTCAAATCACCATCAACCAGACCTACCTTGAATCCGCGATCAAGGACTCGGCCTCTGCGCGCCTGGTGGCGGGCAAAGACCTGCTGATCCAGGGCGACAACGTCCAGAACCGCTATAGCCTGCTGGCGGCGAATGGCAACCTGAGCATCACCGCCAACGACCTGCTCAACCAGGGCGCCGCGACTCGCACCGGGCAGAACACCATCGTCATCGGCACCCCGCAGCGCATCGACACCGATGAGTGGGACCGGATGGAATACATCGACGTACCCGCCTTCAACGCAGCAGTGGCAGCGGGTAATTTCGATGAAGCACGCTTTGAGGTGCTCAAGGCCCGGTCGAGCGACTGGCGTTTCTCCGAGCAAAGCAACGTCACCACCTGGACCGACAACGGCGGCCCAGGCTACACCGCGACGATACAGGCCGGTGGCGCGGTCAACCTCAACGTTGCGCGCACCCTGCAAAATGGCACGTTGCACACCAACACCCTGGAGCAACTGACCGGCACCCTCGGTGACGACCAGACCGGCATCCCCGTCGGCGGCATCAACATCAACCTGAGCAAGCACGTCAACGACGCCACCGCCCAGGCGCCGAGCAGCGTATTGCCGGTGACCAGCATCGCGCCCGACGGCCGCTACGTACCCGTGGACTACACCGGCGAGTCCTTCACCCCGGTCGACCCCACCACCGCGCCCGGCTTCCAGTTGCCCAAGGGCGACTACGGCCTGTTCATCAAAAACGCCGACCCCACCAGTCACTACCTGATCGAGACCAACCCGAACCTCACCACTGTGGCGGGCTTCTTCAGCTCCGACTACATGCTCGGCAAGCTCGGCTACAGCCCCGACAACGCCTGGCGTCGCCTGGGTGACGGGCAATACGAGTCACGGCTGATCCGCGATGCGGTGCTGGCGCAAACCGGGCAACGCTTCCTCGCCGGTGGCCTGACCAGCGACTACGACCAGTTCCGCTACCTGATGGACAACGCCCTGGCCAGCAAGGACGCCTTGCGCCTGAGCGTCGGCGTATCCCTCACTGACCAGCAAGTCGGCGCCCTGACCCACGACATCGTGTGGATGGAAAACCGCGTGGTCGACGGCCAGACCGTGCTCGTGCCGGTGCTCTACCTGGCCCAGGCCGACTCCCGCAACGTGCGCGGCAACAGCCTGATCCAGGGCCGCGACCTCAACCTGATGACCGGCGGCGACCTGATCAACGTCGGCACCCTGCGCGCCAGCAACAACCTCTCAGTGGCCAGCAGCGGCAGCCTCTACACCGGCGGCCTGATCGAGGCCGGCAACAACCTCAGCCTGCTGGCCCAGGACAGCATCCGCAATTCCATGGCTGGCGAGATACGCGGCACCCAGGTCAGCCTCACCACCCTGAAGGGCGACATCACCAACGACAACACCGCCATCCAGGTGCGCCAGGGTGCCGGCATGCGCACCCTCACCGACAGCAGCGCCGGCACCATCACCGCCCGCGAAAACCTGGCCATCGACGCTGGCCGCGACCTCACCAACCACGGTGCACTCACCGCCGGCGGCGATGCCGACCTGAAAGCCGGGCGCGACCTCAACCTGATCGCCGTCAGCGACACCAGCGAGATCCACGCCTTCAGCGACGGCGGGCACAAATCCAGCATCACCACCGACGTGAAAAACCAAGCGGCCACGGTCACGGCCGGTGGCAACCTGAGCATGGTGGCGGGGCAAGACGTCAACATCATCGGCAGCAACGCCACCGCGGGTAAGGACCTGAACATTCAGGCCGGGCGCGATTTCAACGTGGCGTCTGTCAGCGATGTGCACAACGTCGAAGGCAAGGAAAAAGACGGCAAGAAACGCATTAAGACCGCGGATGAGCAGACCACGCAGTTAGCCAGTGTGCTGACGGCGGGCAGGGACTTTACGAGCCAGGCCGGGCGCGACACCACGCTGGTGGCGAGCAAGATCAGTGCGGGGAATGAGGCTTATCTGTATAGCGGGGATAAGTTGAATTTGCTGGCGGCGCAGAACAGTACTCATACGTTGTATGACATGAAGGAGAACGGTGGCTGGGGCGCGAAGAAAGAGCAGCGAGACGAAGTAACCCGCACCACGAACGTTGGGACCGAGATCAAGACTGGCGGCAACCTCACGTTGATCAGCGAAGGTGACCAGCGTTACCAGGTCGCGAAGCTTGATAGTGGTAATGACATCATTCTTAACAGTGGCGGGGCCATCGTCTTTGAAGGCGTCAAAGACCTTCATGACGAGAGCCATACCAAGAGCAAGGGTGACCTCGCTTGGTTCAGCGCCAAAGGTAAAGGCAACACTGACGAAACGCTGCGCCAGAGTGAAATGATCGCTCAAGGGCAGGTCGTTATCAAAGCTGTCGACGGATTGAAGATTGATGTCAGGCAGATCGATCAGCAAACCGTTAGTCAGACCATCGATACCATGGTCAAAGCCGATCCGAATCTGGCTTGGCTCAAGGATGCTGAAAAGCGCGGTGACGTGGACTGGCGCCAAGTCAAAGAGATCCACGATAGCTTCAAATACAGTAACTCCGGTTTAGGTGCGGGCTCGCAGATTGTAATAGCAATTCTGATGGCCGCATTTGTCGGGCCGTTGGCAATGACTGCGGCTGCAGGTGCTGGAGCAGGCGTCGCTGTCGCGGCAGGTGCGGGAGCCGTAGCGGCAGGCGCTGCGACCAATGCGACGGTTAGTGTCGTTAATAATCGTGGCAACTTAGGGGCGGTGTTCAAGGATGTCACCTCTTCGGATGCTTTGAAGGGGTATACGATTTCCGGTGTGACCGCTGGATTGACCGCAGCTTATTTTGATGGCTGGACCGGAACTCATACTGATCAGGCGACTAAGCAAATAACGGGGCCACAGCTCAACACATGGACTGGTGTAGGGCAGTTTGCCGCGAACCAGACATTGCAAGGCGGTACTTCAACGCTGTTGAGTAAAGCATTGGGGCAGGGCGGCAGTGGGAGTGAGGCGCTGAAAACTGCGCTATTCAATACCCTGGCAGCGGCCAGCTTCAATGCCGTCGGCGACTACACGAAAAAGTGGAACATCGAAAACGGTTCAATTCCCAAGATCGCGATTCATGCGATGGTCGGTGGCCTCTTGGCCGAAGCAACGGGTGGAGATTTCCGTACAGGCGCATTGGCAGCCGGCGCCAATGAGGCACTGGTCGTACAGCTTAACGACATCGTGAAGGGCGACAAGACATTGTTGTCCATGAGTTCTCAACTGGTCGGTGTTTTAGCTGCGGCCACACAAAAAGATGCAGATGCTAGCAAATTGGAGAAGGGTGGCTGGGTGGCGAAAAATGCCACGCAGTACAACCACCAGCTTCACAAGTCTCAAGCCGATGCGTTGGATGAACAGCGACGGTTCCATCCGGAAAAGGCTGATCGTTTGAATGCGGCGGCCTGCGCTTTGGTTAGTTGCGCAGAGTCGATCCCGACCAACGATGAAACCTATAAGGACTTCAAGGCACTTCAGGATCGCGGCGCCACTTTTAGTGAGGAGATCGCGTTACTTGAGGCGACCGGCCAGTTTGGTGGCCGTAGTTGGCAGGATTGGAGCGACGATACGCTCAATGCTCACGGCAAGGCGGTGCAGGTCGTTGGAGCAAGCAAAGACACTGCCCTTGGCCTAGTCGGAGGGGCTACTGCATATACCGGGATGGTGATGTCGTCACCCGCATGTGTTGGCGTTGTTACCTGTGCCTTACCCATCGGCTTAGGAGCGCTTGGCACCACCTCGATGGTGGGGGCATGGGATTCTGCTAGCCGGATTACGGCGGATTTTAAATCCAATGAGCCCGACCGAGTGCTAGCTTCTTTCTTTCCGGAAACCTTTCCAGGAGAGTCGAGCGTAACGTCTGACCTGGCATGGAGCACGGCGAAATCCGCAGCTCAGGCGGCTCTGTTTGGCGGCGCGAGTAAATACTTTAATGGTAAGTTAGCTGGAGAGCTTGCCAGTGGTGCAAAAGGGCTAGGTTCTGCTGGTACGGGCACGACGGCGGGTAGTAATGTTGCAAGTACGACGCCTAAAGTTGATGTTTTTTGGAATAAAACAACAGTTCTAGATAGGACTGTTTATCAACGTAACGACCTCTTTGACCCAGAGGCCCTATCGACCTGGAGAGTACGAGGTAAAACTGTTGAAGGCTCAAACCTTGAGAGGATGGCCTCGGGTCGAGCACCAATTGGGTATGATGGGAAATCAGTTGAGTTACATCATCTCTCGCAAACTGAAGTTAATGGATTCGCTGGTACTCGTGGTTCACTTGCAGAAGTTGGTTCTGTTTTCCATAGCCAGAATAGCAGTGTTCTTCATGTCCCATCCAATGCCGCTCAAAGCTTTAGGTATACTCGTTACAAAGACTCTGCAGAATACAGAAACCCTACGACTGACTATGTTTCAGTTCCTACGGATTTGAATGCAAAAACATTGACAAAGCAGGCTAAAGAGTTTAACTCTTATCAGTCGGATTATTGGAAGTTGCGGGCTCGGAGCGGGGAGTAATTAGGCGTGGATTATTCGAGAATAATTAATCTTATTAAAGAGTCGGATTACGTTGAGTTTGCTGATTATGGTGACGGGATTGCTGATGAGTGGATTTATAAAGCTGAAGCTCGTCTTGGGTTGAAGTTGCCTGATAGCTATAAATGGTGGCTGAAGTGTTATTCTGGCGGGGAAATATCTGGGGAGGAGATTTATAGTATCTACGAAATGGATTTTGATAGTGTAAGGGGGGGGGATATCGTTTATATGTCAATCGTTAACGGTCGAAATGGGTTGTGTGGGAAGGAGAGGCTATTTATCTGCGAACCGCCGGGTGCAGGGGAATCATTTTATTTTGCCACGGACGATGGTCTTAATGATGGAGAGTATCCTGTTTATAGGCTTGAACTTTCTGATCAAACTTCTAGTTTGTATGCGAAAAACTTTATCGATTTCTTAGAAAAAAGAATAATGTCTTTCAGTTGAATAACGATTCTGCGTTTAAAAAATGGTTGAGAAAGGCTCGGTGCAAAAGCGACAGGAGAATTAGCTAGTTCTGGTGGGAAACCCACTGTTGAGTTATTTGGTGGGAAGAATGCTCAAACTCCTGGTGCTATAAACGTGGATGTCCGAGCAGATATTCAGTCTGGTATTCGAGCGGACGCAACGAAACTTCCTTTCAAGGATAGTTCGGTGGGAGAGATTGTTGCTAGTAACCCATTCATTCCCAAGAGTGCAGGTGGTACTAACTCAATGATGGATTTTCTTCCGGAAGCTACTCGCGTGGTTGAGCCTGGTGGAAAGATATTTGTCAACGCAAATGCTGCGAACCCTTACGGAAAAATACCAAGTGCGTAAAGGGGACGGATTTATTTAAATATTTAAAAATCCAGATGAGTTGATTAAATAAATCCGTCCCCTTTGACCCAATGTGGTGAGTTTGAAAACGATTGATACCCGAGGTAAAGGGTGGTCTTATGACATGAGAACCCATATGGACACCTTGCAAAGTTCAAAAATTACCGTGGATGGCGTACCGGCAACGAAAATTTTGGACATCCGAGTTCAACCGGGCGGAATGGCTGACGCGAGCAAGCTTATAGAGTATGGAAAGCAACGTAATATTACTGTGATTATTAAAGAGTTCGGTGGCTAATCATATGGCTGAAATTGAAATTGTCTTTAGCGAGAGGCTACATGATGGCGCTTCAGTTGTATGGGGGCGGCTAATACAACAGCTCAAAAACTTTAATGAGGATACCGTCATTGATGGCTTTACCGGCAAGAAAATAGGGTTGGCGGACGTTTCGAATTACTTGGAGAAAAACAAGTGTCAGAGTTTTTTTATTGAGCTGGCAAACGGTTCTGTCGAGTTTTCGTATGTGGCAGATAAAGCGTTTTATCGGCTTGATATGAAACACCTGGCGAATTCGATTGAAGTTGCACAGACCTTGATTGAAGCTTTAATCGATGAGCCCGGCTTTGTTCAGGCTCGAATTTACGACGCCGAGTATGATCGATGGCAAAATGCCGAGAGTCTTACGCTCTTTGAAGTTGAGCGCGTCGAACACGCTCATCTGCCCAAGAAAAGTAATGGGCTGCCTTTTCCGCTGACCCAAGAGGTCGTAGATATATCAAAAAATCCTGGGCGTTGGGTTTTAAGAAACGGCTACATTGAGGCGGTTGGCGCTTTCATGTGGGTAAGCAAATCCTTGCTTCAGTTAGTGGGTGTCGACGAAAAGAAGTTAATGGATATCGACTGCTTTGCAGTAGAAGATTTGGGCGGCGTTTTGAAGATTGCTGCCTATAATCAGTGCTTCACTGCAGCCGTAGGGGCTCAGGCAGAGAGGCAGGACTTGCTGAGAGAAGTTTTGTTTAACGCGTGAATTAGAGCGAGAATCGGGCGCGGGAAATAGGGTTCAGGCCACGGTTTTCTAATTAAAGTATTAATAGTGGTCTGACCCCCTATTTCTCGGTCGATGATATAACAGCGTAAAGGGGGCGGATTTATTTAAATATTAAAAATTTCTTATGAGTTAATTAAATAAATCCGTCCCCTTTAACCAAATGCAAGTGGTATCTGTAATAAGTGTAGTGCAGGTTTGACGGGTAATAGTGACCTGAATGGGGTGGTTAAACAATTCAGTCAGCGCTATCCTACTCTTCTGCTAAGAGTTACCGCTGAGGGAGGGGCAGCAATGCCAAATCGTCTAACAGTCCTAGTTAAAGATGGGAGAATAGTTAATGGACAATGAAGAAGCGCTTAAAGTCATTGACAGTATGATGTGGGTAAAGAAAGCCTCAATTTTCCTTCTGTTGCTTGATTATGCTCTACGTAACCTTGACTCGGCGAGTGATACGCAAAAAAAATGTCAGGAGGCAGTTGATAAGTGTTGGCGATGGTTGTCTGATCGAGGGCTCAGTGCTGATGAATATAGCATATTATCTAGACTCCGATGATATGCAGAGCGGACCGCTGGCAGAAGGAAATTTTGCATCTGAAAGCGTAGAACAAAATAGTTTAATTTTAATATTGTTGGTGATCGGTTTTTTTGCCAATAAGGCCTATAAGATTGTAGGGCTACAAGAGCAAATGTCTGAGCCGGTATGTGAGGCGGACGAGAGCTCTGCTGTATATATTGTTGCTTATATTGAACGGATAGGCTTGTCTGATAAGTTGAGTGTTTATCTATCTGCACACGTTTTGGAAAATAGGGGGCAATCCACGTTTTAATGCTGGCAGAGTTGCTCTTTAACGTAAAGGGCAAGGATTTATTTAGGACGTAAAAGTGACGGATTTGTTTAAATATTAGATTTAAAAACTCCAGCTAGGTCAATTAAATAAATCCGTCCCCTTTGCCCAGAGTGAGTATAAAAAATGGAAAACTTGGAACTCTCCGAGTTAAAATTTCCGAGTATGAGAGAGGAGCTGGTTTCCTATCTGGCAGGTTTGTCGGACTCAGATTACCAGTTCCGTGCCTGGGTAGAACGTTCATCGCCGAATTTAGCTTATGATGAACTTGATTACACAATACATTTTTTATATGACGATACAGGGCTCGCTGAAAATGCATACACTTGGATAGGGCTAGTTTTGAAAAATGATCAGGAAGCTAGAGCCATCGAGGACGTGGTTCAAGCTATTGACGCGCTTTTTGATAAGTATGGTCCTGATCTTTCTGATAAAGAGTATTTGGAAAAAGAAGAGTGGGCACGCATAGTGTGCGTTTCTAAAGATGCTTTAAAAGTTTTGCTTCATGGTAAGTGAGGTTGTTTAACCGAGTTAAATGGGCGGCACCCAGGCCGCCCGGCTTTTACTCAGGATGGATCGGTATTGAGTCTGCGACTGATGACATCCAGCAAATCACACCCATCGCGCAGCGGAATCGCCAGCAATTGGGCGAAGTCTTGAAGCACCACAGCATCGCTGCTGAGTTGGTCGCGGAAGGCCAGGTTTTCCAGCAGTTGGGTGACGGCGCGAATCCGGTACACGGCGGCGTCGTGGAGGACATCGAGGGGCGCATGGGTGTCGATAAGCAGGGCGGGGACGGTGCAGTCGTGGCCCGTGAGGGGCATGTATCGATTCATTGTCAGTACTCTGTTGGTGGATTAAGCCACCACTCATTCGTCGCCAAACGAATGGGTGGCGGCCGTACGCAGGTTGGCGAACCGGCAACAGAGAAAACCGGCAGACCCGAAGGTCTCCCGCGCACAGCCGCCATATCATGCACAGCTTTGCGGGTGCAAAAACACCTGCATAGAAGCGGGATGCTTTTGCGCTCTGTTGTCAGGTCGCCAAACCTGAATCGCCATGTGGGCGACGGCCCGGACTATAAGCCCGCACCCAAACCCACGCAAGGCAGCAAAGTACTGGCCCACTCCCAATGCCTCATGTCTTCACCCCCATTGCCGACACCCTGGCGATGATTAAACGCATCCACCCACCACCAACATTAAAGGACTGATGTGAAAAACCTTCTCCTGATTCTCCTCTCCACCCTCATCCTCGGCGGCTGCGTCAGCCAGCCCCTCACGCCCGAGCATCGCGCACAGGTCAAGACGGTCAAAGTGCTGCCCGTAAAGTGGGAAAAGAACATGGTCTACATGGGCCGTGAACAAGCCTGGGGTGCGGCCCTGGGCGCCGGGCTTGGTGCGGGCGTCGGCATGGCCAGCGGCGCGTCCAAGCTGGGCACGGCGGCCTTGAGCGGCGCGGGGTTTGCCGCCGGCATGAAGGCAGGGCAACTGGCCGAGATGTCGACGCCGGCCGCGATCCTCACGGTGATGGACGCCGAAAATATCGACTTGGGCGTGTTGCTCAAGCAGGCCTTTATCGATGCCTTGGGTAAGACGTCATCGCTCAAAGTGGTGGGTGACGACGAGCCGGCCGATGCGCAGATTCAACTGACGGTAGGCGAGTGGGGCTTTCGCCTGACCCAGGGTTTCAGCAGCGTGGTCTACCCGACGCTAACCGTGGTGGCGCGCATGGACCGTGGCGACGAGATGCTCTGGCGCACGGTGGAGTCGATCACGCCGTTCAATGGCCAGAATGTCTACGGTTACACGCCGCTCACTTATCGCACTGATCCTGAGGCGTTGCGCCGCGCGTTGATGGGTATCACGCAGATCTCCGGGAGTTATCTGGTGAAGGAGCTCAAGTAGACCAGCGAGAGGTCGCCGCGTGGCTTGCGGTGGCTGATCCTGACGCGAGCAGTTTGATAGAACCCGCCGAGCACCTTGAACATTTTGTATATCCCAGTGTCTTTACCCCGCCCACCCGCAACCGGTCGGGCTGCATGGACTGCAGCGTTTTCAAATGACATTAAGGATTAATGTGAACCTCGCCCCCCAAGCCTCTTTTCTGTCACCGCCCGCTGTGGTGCACAGGCGCGCGCCTGCGTTTCAGGAAGGCACCCTGGGGGAATGCATTCGGATCAATTGATCCCTCGCTTAGTACACCTACTGCCGCCGGGCCTATTGGCGGCTTTTAATGTAGTTCATGGAGTTTGAAATGAAGCGTAAGCAGTTCCAGAAAAGCCTGTTGGCACTCATGGTCGGCGCAATCAGTTCGCAAGCGCTGGCGGTGGAATTCGACCTGGGGCAGGGCAAGAACATTTGGGTCGGCGAGACCTTTAATGAGTCATTGATTATCAACGGGACGTTCTCCGAAGTAGTGGTGCCGACCACCACCAACCCTGCCGGACTGGGTGTGGCCAACACCACTATCCAGGGTTCGTTGATCAACCGTGCCGACATCACTCTGGATTCCCAGGGCGCCGCCATCCGTGCGATTGCCCTGGACCCGCTGTTCTGGTCGGGCCCGCAGAACCTGAGCCCGGGAACTGTCACCGGGGACGTGGTCCAGGCGGGCAACATTCTTATGAAAAATGGGGGTTACGAGGGGCTTGAGATCGGCGCGACGACCATCGGTGGAAGTGTCATCAACTCCGGCACCATCCGTTCCACGCTGCCCCTGAGCCCGCCGGCTTCACCTTCCTACGTGGATGGCGGTGAAGGCATTTACCTGCATGGCACCACCATCGCCGGCGACGTCTCGAACACCGGTGTGATCGACATGAACGGTGATTACGCCATCGGCCTGATCCTCGACCGCCAGAACAATCTGGGGACCACTGTCGGCGGCAAAATCCTCAACGCCGGCACGCTCAAGGCGACGGGCGAGGGCGCCTGGGGCATCGAGGTGGAAACCGACACCAACCCTCTGCGCATCGAAAACAGCGGCCTGCTTTCTGCCAACGGCAATGACGCCAAGACGGTGATGTTTCTAAACGGTTCGGTCGACTACATCCTCAACACCGGCACCGTCGAGGCCACGGGCACCAACGCCAATGCCTTCGAGTTTGCCGGGGCAACCTTTGCCCAGAACAGCGCGACCGGCGCGCGCGGCATCGTTAACCGCGGCACGATCAGCGCCGATGGCACAGCCATTCATGTAGATGCCGCGGACCAGACCTCGGCGTTCGAGATCAACCAGCAAGCCGGCGAGATCCGCAGTAACGCCGGCATCGCCATCGACGCCGCCAACCTTGCCACGCTGAATTGGACCGGCGGCAAAATCACCGGCGACCTGCTCAACTTGAGCGCGGTGAATGTCGCAGGCCAGGCCGATTTCACCGGCAGCCGCATCATCGCGCCGGTATCGGTCAACTCGGGCTCGCTGAACCTGTCGGCGCCCGGTACTGCGATCACTGGCAACCTCAACGTTGCTAGCGGCGCAGGTATTGATATCCACCTGGCCGACAGCGTAGTGCCGACCACGCCGTACCTGACCGTCAACGGTGCAGCGAATTTCGCCCAGGCTTCGAAGCTGACCGTGAGCGCCAAGCCGGGCGACTTCGCCAGCACCAACAACGGCACTCAGTACACCCTGTTGCAAGCCACCAGCGTGCAAGACAATGGCCTGTCTGTGGCCAGCTCGTCCTCTCTGCTGAACGTGCTGAGCTACTCGGCCGACGCGCAAACGGTCAAGGCCGTGGTGGCGGTTAAAGACAACCAGCAAGTGCAGCAGGAGCTCGCCGCGGTGGGCGCCGGCGCTGCGTCAGCGACGGCGGTGAACACCTTTAAAAACGACGTACTGAGCGGACTCAATCAGAACGACCCAGTGTTCCAAACCCTGGCTGACGCCGGCACAGCACAGCAGCTTGCTCAGGTCAGCGAACAACTCAAGCCGGACGTCAATCGCGGCGCCCTGGACGTGGCGTTGTCGGGCCAGACCGTGGTCAACGGCGCGATCTTCAACCGCCTCACCGACCAGCGCGAAAGCCATCAAACCGGCGGCGTGTGGGTGCAGGGCCTGAGCAGCAACATGGACCAGGACGGGCGTGGCGGCAACAACGGCTACTCGGCCAACAGCAGCGGCATGGCCGTGGGTGTGGACGGGCGCTTGAACGACACCACCACGTTGGGCGTGGCGTACAGCTACCTTAACTCCAACATCCATTCCGACCTCGGCAACAAGACCGATGTGGAGGGCCATGCGCTGTCGCTGTACGGCAACTGGTCGCTGCAAAACTGGTTTGTCGACGGCAGCCTCAGCTATGGCCATAACGACAACGACAGCAAACGCCATATCGCCGGCACCACAGCCAAGGGCAGTTACGACAGCAATGTGCTGTCTGCCAGTGTGATCGGCGGCTACAGCTTCAAGCCGTCGCAGGCCGTGGTGATCGAGCCGCGCGTGGCAGCGCGTTACGCCAACGTGCGCATGGACGGTTTCAACGAGAAGGGCTCCTCGGCCGCGCTGAGCACCCAGTCGCAACGCTATGAAGTGGGCGAGCTGGGCGCTGGTGTGCGCTTGGCGGGCAACTTGCCCATGGGTGCCGGTAGCTTGCAGCCGGAAGCAACCTTGATGGCGTATCACGACCTGATGGGTGATCGCGTCGCACAAACCTCCAGCTATGTGCTCGGCGGTTCTGCGTTCACCGTCACCGGCGCTTCGGTGGCGCGTGACAGCTATGAAGCCAGTGTCGGCGTGAACTACCAGGTGTCGGACTTTACCGTGGGTGCCAGCTACACCCGCCAGGCCCGCAGTGGTTTTGATGCCGATGGGGTCATGCTCAAGGCGCGGTACGCGTTTTAAGTATTACGGCCGATAGAAAACGGCATCGGGCTGCGGTTCTCCCACGTAGCCCGAGCCAGACTTTTAAATGTGCTCAAGGAAGTAACCCATGAAAAAGACCTCACTCTTAATCCTCGCCCTGGTCTTGGCCGGCTGCCACTCCACTGCCAGGAACTCCTCGCCAAGCCTGCTGACGGACGGCGTCCAGTTGCAGCAGAAAAAGGTCGAGGTGGACGCCGAACACGCCAAGGTCATCATGAAGGCAACCGGTTTTACCTATCCGGTGCAGTTCTCCGTACGCCGTAGTTCCGATGCAGATCAGCGTCCGGAAATCCTCGGGACGGTGGTGGATTCCGGCCGTGGCAAGGTATTCGGCTGGATCGCCAAGATGAACGAAGTGGGCAACAGCGCCGTCGCCAAACGCTTCCCGCAGTTGGAAGTGCAGGCTGACCCGGGGCAGCCCTTTGAAGTGATCGGCGAGTCACGGGTCTACAACGCCAACTATGTCGGCCTCGTCAAAACCTATGTGTATGAGTGCGGCCCCATGAGTTCGACCTTCAAGCCTGAGAAGCAAAAGGTTTACCTGGTGGAATTCGTGATTATCGGGAAGGGCTGTGAGCAGCATGTGTATGACGTAACTGCGCCTAACGAGCGTGTCCCGGTGGCGACTGTGGCAGCGACGGGAAATATTCCGTCGCTCTAAGTTGCTTTAACCCGAATCGCCAGCCCCTTGCGTCTGACCTTGTGAACGGATCATTCATTCACGAGGTTCAGCCCATGTCCCGTCCTCTTCTGCTGTTACGCCCTGCCGCCCAAGGCTTCACCGTGACCCTGCTGGTGGCGCTTGCCGGGTGTGGGCTCTCTTCATCCCGTGACGTGGCCAAGCCCGCTGAGTCGGCGCCTGTCGTGGAGGTGCAAAGTGAGCCCGCCAGCGTCCAGGGGGCCATGGTCAAGCGGATGGTTGCGCCTGCACCGATGGCGTCGCGATTGGTCATGAACGACTCGATCGCCATGCAATACCAGACCGAGCCTCGGGAGCACTATCAGAACCTCCCGGACAACCCGATTCGCAGCGTTGCCGAAACACCGGTCTCCACCTTCAGCGTCGATGTCGACACCGGCAGCTATGCCAACGTACGACGCTTCCTCAATCAAGGCAGCCTGCCGCCCGAAGGTGCTGTGCGACTTGAGGAGATGGTCAATTACTTCCCTTATGACTACGCCTTGCCCACCGACGGCTCGCCCTTTGGCGTGACCACTGAAGTAGCACCGTCACCCTGGAACCCCCACACCCGACTGTTGCGCATCGGCATCAAGGCCTCGGACCGCGCGGTGGCAGACCTGGCACCGGCCAACCTGGTGTTCCTGGTGGACGTATCCGGCTCGATGAATCGCCGCGAAGGCCTGCCTCTGGTCAAGAGCACCCTGAAATTGCTGGTGGACCAACTGCGCGACCAGGACCGCGTCTCGCTGGTGGTCTACGCCGGCGAATCGCGGGTGGTGCTCAAGCCCACCTCGGGCCGCGACAAAACCACGATCCGCAATGCCATCGACCAACTTACCGCCGGCGGCTCCACCGCAGGCGCGTCGGGGATCGAAATGGCCTACCAAATGGCCCGCGAAGGGTTTATCGACAAAGGCATCAACCGCATCCTGCTGGCCACCGATGGCGACTTCAACGTGGGCGTCAGTGACTTCGACAGCCTCAAGCAAATGGCCGTCGACCAGCGCAAAAGCGGCGTGTCCCTGACCACCCTCGGCTTCGGTGTGGATAACTACAACGAACACCTGATGGAACAACTGGCCGATGCCGGTGATGGCAACTACGCCTATATCGACAACCTGCGCGAAGCCCGCAAAGTGCTGGTGGACCAGCTCAGCTCAACCCTCGCCGTGGTGGCCCGGGATGTGAAACTGCAAGTGGAATTCAATCCGGCACAGGTCAGTGAATACCGATTGCTGGGCTATGAAAACCGCGCCCTGAAGCGTGAGGATTTCAACAACGACAAGGTCGACGCCGGCGAAATCGGTGCAGGGCATACAGTGACCGCGTTGTATGAAATTGTCCCGAAGGGTGAACAGGGTTGGCTGGAGCCACTGCGCTACGCATCGGCGGCCAAGGCTGACGGTAAAACTGATGAGTTGGCGATGTTGCGGGTACGCTACAAACCAGCGGAAGGCGGCGATAGCCGACTGATCGAACACCCGATCAGCAACCAGCACAGCGGCAAACCCAGCGACGACCTGCGCTTCTCTGCCGCCGTGGCCGCCTTCGCCCAGCAACTCAAGGGTGATGGCCGCTACACTGGCAGCATGAGTATCAAGGACACGGCCGCACTGGCACGTTCCGCACGGGGCGACGACCCTTTTGGTTTGCGCGGCGAGTTTGTGCAACTGGTCGAATTGGCCCAGAGCCTCCAGGCCCCGGCCAGACACTGATCCACCTCAAAGGAGTGCGCCACCTGATGGATTCACCCAGCGACGAAGCCTTGCTGTCCCGCTACCGCAGCGGCGACGGTGCAGCGTTCGAGGCCCTGTACGCGCGGCATCGACAGGGCCTGTACCGTTTTCTCGTGTCCTTGAGCAACAAGGCCGAACTGGCCGAGGAAGTGTTCCAGGACACCTGGCTCAGCCTGATCCGCAGCACCAGCGAGCCACAGGGGCGGGCGAGTTTTCGCACCTGGCTGTTCCAGGTTGCCCGCAACCGCCTGATCGACCACTGGCGCAAGCACGGCATCCACAACCCGCTGCACGACAGCTACGATGAGCAGCTTCACGGCCAGCCCGACGACAGCGCCGGGCCTGAGCAACTGCTGAGCCTGAGCCGTGATCAGGCGCGCCTGGACAGCGCGTTGCAAGACTTGCCCGAAGACCAGCGCGAAGTGTTCCTGCTGCGCCTGCATGGCGAGCTGGAAGTGCCACAAATCGCCGCGCTCACCGGCGCCCCACTGGAAACGGTAAAAAGCCGCTTGCGTTACGCCCAGCAGAAACTGCGCCGACTGCTGGCCGAGGAGGTACCCGCATGACTGACCCCCGACATACCCAGGACTCGAACGACGAGCTGCTGATCGAGCATTTCCGTCAACACACCAGCGGCGAGCCGCCGGCTTCCCTGGACGCCTTCATCCTGGCCACCGCCCACCGTGAAGCACCGGTGCGGCAACCCGGCCTGTGGCAGCGTTGGTTACAGGCCTGCCAACGGCCGCGCTGGCAGATGGCGTTTGCCACCGTCGCGGGTGTGGCCCTGATGATTGGTTTGGTCACGCGCTCGCCGGTGCCGCAGCCGGAGTTATCCACAGGGACTTACGCGGCCGCCCCGCAGGTACTGGCCCGCCCGGCCCCGGCAGCCGCGCCGATGGCTCGATTCTCCGTGGCTCCGCAGGCCGATAGCGCACCGCAGGTGCAGGCAGAAGTCGCGGGCTCGCTGGCGGATGAGCCGGTGGCGAAGATGAGCAAGCGCTCGGCTGTTGTGCTGCCGCCATTGGAGCAAGGGCTGCAGGAAATCCTGCGGTTGCGGCAGGCGGGAGAGGCGAAGGCGGCGGATGAGAAGCTGCTGGAGTTGCATAAGCGCTTTCCCAAGGAAGACTTGCCGGCGCGGTTGGAGGCGTTGCAGAAACCCTGAATCGACGCCCACAAAAAAGCCCCAGGCCTTTCGACCTGGGGCTTTTTCATCTGTATCTGGTGCACCCGGCGGGATTCGAACCCACGACCCCTGCCTTCGGAGGGCAGTACTCTATCCAGCTGAGCTACGGATGCTTGTGCGGGCGACATCATACCCATGTCGACCTTGGGCGTCCATGCCGCTTTTCGCCCGGCCACCGGTAGGAATACGCGCCGCTGACGCCCTGTGCCGGGCATCTCGGCGCAATACGGTGGAACTCGCCCGAAACACGCTGATCAGAAAAATCGAGCAAATGCGCCGTTTTCGTTCTTTTTTTCGAACAGACTATTGCCCTGCACCCCCATTGATCCTAGGATTCGTTTGAGATTTCAAACGCTCCTGCCTGGGTGCTGAACCGCACATTTGTCCTTTCGTGCGCTATTTACGTGCTTGCGCCCAGTGAATGATTTCCCTGACGGCAGCCCTCAAGGCGCCTTTCAACAACTCTAATTCGCTCCGCGCGTGCGCGGTGCTGTTAAGGAAAGCCGACATGCAGCTCAAAGACACCCAGTTGTTCCGCCAGCAAGCCTTCATTGATGGCGCTTGGGTCGATGCGGACAACGGTCAAACGATCAAGGTCAACAACCCCGCTACCGGCGAAATCCTCGGTACCGTGCCAAAAATGGGCGCCGCCGAAACCCGTCGCGCCATTGAAGCAGCTGACAAGGCCCTGCCGGCCTGGCGTGCACTTACCGCCAAGGACCGCGCCAACAAGCTGCGCCGCTGGTTCGAGCTGATCATCGAGAACCAGGATGACCTGGCTCGCCTGATGACCCTGGAACAAGGCAAGCCGCTGGCCGAAGCCAAGGGCGAAATCGTTTACGCCGCTTCGTTCATCGAGTGGTTCGCCGAAGAAGCCAAGCGCGTCTACGGTGATGTGATTCCCGGCCACCAGCCGGACAAGCGCCTGATCGTGATCAAGCAACCAATCGGCGTTACCGCTGCCATCACGCCGTGGAACTTCCCGGCCGCGATGATCACCCGTAAAGCCGGCCCGGCCCTGGCTGCCGGTTGCACCATGGTGCTCAAGCCTGCGTCGCAAACCCCGTTCTCCGCGTTCGCCCTGGCTGAACTGGCCCAGCGTGCCGGGATTCCGAAAGGTGTGTTCAGCGTGGTCTCCGGCAGCGCCGGCGATATCGGCAGCGAGCTGACCAGCAACCCGATCGTGCGTAAGTTGTCCTTCACCGGCTCCACCGAAATCGGTCGCCAGCTGATGGCCGAATGCGCCAAGGACATCAAGAAGGTTTCCCTGGAACTGGGCGGCAACGCGCCGTTCATCGTGTTCGACGACGCAGACCTGGATAAGGCCGTCGAAGGCGCGATCATTTCCAAGTACCGCAACAACGGCCAGACCTGCGTCTGCGCCAACCGCCTGTACATCCAGGATTCGGTGTACGACGCGTTCGCCGAGAAACTGAAAGTGGCGGTGGCCAAGCTGAAGATCGGCAATGGTCTGGAAGAGGGCACCACCACCGGCCCGCTGATCGACGAGAAGGCCGTGGCCAAGGTTCAGGAGCACATCGCTGACGCCCTGAGCAAAGGCGCGACCCTGTTGGCTGGCGGCAAGGTGATGGAAGGCAACTTCTTCGAGCCGACCATCCTGGTCAACGTGCCGAAAGATGCTGCCGTGGCCAAGGAAGAAACCTTCGGCCCACTGGCGCCGCTGTTCCGCTTCAAAGACGAAGCCGAAGTGATCGCGATGTCCAACGACACCGAGTTCGGCCTGGCTTCCTACTTCTATGCCCGCGACCTGGGCCGTGTGTTCCGTGTGGCTGAAGCCCTGGAATACGGCATGGTCGGCGTCAACACCGGGTTGATCTCCAACGAAGTGGCGCCGTTCGGCGGCATCAAGGCTTCGGGCCTGGGCCGTGAAGGCTCCAAGTACGGGATCGAGGACTACCTGGAAATCAAATACCTCTGCCTGGGCATTTAAGCCCGGCAAGGCATTGTTGCAAACGCAAAGGGCACGAGAGCGCTGTCCCTTTGCGTGTTTCACCCCGTTATTCGTAGTGGCCGGGAAAGCTGTGGCAGTCGATCATCGCATGCTGCCGTAGTTGCCTCCCCGCCACGTATTCCTTGGACCACGCCACCCGATGAGTGGCGAATGAGGACTTTATGAGCAAGACCAACGCATCCCTGATGAAACGCCGCGAAGCCGCTGTACCACGCGGTGTTGGCCAGATTCACCCGATCTTCGCCGAGTCGGCGAAGAACGCCACCGTGACCGACGTTGAAGGTCGCGAGTTCATCGACTTCGCCGGCGGTATCGCCGTGCTGAACACCGGCCATGTGCACCCGAAAATCATCGCCGCCGTGACCGAACAGTTGAACAAGCTGACTCACACCTGCTTCCAGGTACTGGCCTACGAGCCGTACGTTGAGCTGTGCGAAAAAGTTAACGCCAAGGTGCCGGGTGATTTCGCCAAGAAAACCCTGCTGGTCACCACCGGTTCCGAAGCGGTAGAAAACGCCGTGAAGATTGCCCGTGCCGCCACTGGCCGTGCCGGCGTGATCGCGTTCACCGGCGCCTACCACGGTCGCACCATGATGACCCTGGGCCTCACCGGCAAAGTCGTGCCGTACTCGGCCGGCATGGGCCTGATGCCAGGCGGCGTGTTCCGCGCGCTGTTCCCGAACGAACTGCACGGTGTGAGCGATGACGACTCCATCGCCAGCATCGAACGCATCTTCAAGAACGATGCCGAGCCGCGTGATATCGCTGCCATCATCATCGAGCCGGTGCAGGGCGAAGGCGGTTTCTACGTCGCGCCTAAATCCTTCATGAAGCGCCTGCGCGAACTGTGCGACAAGCACGGCATCCTGCTGATCGCCGACGAAGTGCAAACCGGTGCCGGCCGTACCGGTACTTTCTTCGCCATGGAACAGATGGGCGTTGCCGCCGACCTGACCACCTTCGCCAAATCCATCGCAGGCGGCTTCCCGCTGGCCGGTGTATGCGGCAAGGCTGAATACATGGACGCCATTGCGCCAGGTGGCCTGGGCGGCACTTACGCTGGCAGCCCGATCGCTTGCGCCGCGGCCCTGGCCGTGATGGAAGTGTTCGAAGAAGAGCACCTGCTGGACCGCTGCAAGGCTGTGGGCGAGCGCCTGGTGACCGGTCTGAAAGCTATCCAGGCCAAGTACCCGGTGATCGGCGAAGTGCGTGCCCTGGGCGCAATGATTGCGGTCGAGCTGTTCGAAGATGGCGACAGCCATAAGCCGAACGCCGCTGCTGTCGCTTCCGTGGTGGCCAAGGCGCGTGACAAGGGCTTGATCCTGCTGTCCTGCGGCACCTACGGCAACGTGTTGCGCGTGCTGGTTCCGCTGACTTCGCCGGACGAGCAGTTGGACAAAGGCCTGGCGATCATCGAAGAGTGCTTCTCCGAGCTGTGATCAAAAGTTGACCTGATCGACAAAAAACCCGCTTAGGCGGGTTTTTTTGTGCCCGATGAACGGTATTCAGCCGTTGTTCATTGTACGCAGGCGGCTCCTTTGTCTAAGGTGCTGGTATTGCCGATGGAGCGTGCTGGATGACTGCTGTTGATTTACCGGCTGTACCCCGTGTGTTGATTGCCGAGGCCGACCCTTGGTCCCGAGATCTGCTCAAGCAGGTGTTGCTGAATGTGCGCTGTGACGCACGGCTGGATGTGTGTGCCGATGGCCAGCGGGCCACCGAGTTGCTGCGTGACAAACCCTATGACCTGATCATTGCCGATTGGGAGCTGCCCGGCGTCGATGGCCTGAGCCTGCTGCGCAGCGTGCGCCTGCAACGGCGTACGCCGCTGTTGCCGTTTATCCTGCTGAGTACCCGCAACGACAGCGCCAGTGTGCGCGAAGCCTTGCCGCTGGCACCGACCGCGTACCTGACCAAACCCCTGAACATGGAAAGCCTGACCCAGCGCCTGCAGGACTTGCTGCTGAACGAAGGTGAGACGGTGTATTGCGAAGTCCCGGCCCTGGCGCCGGGCATGACCTTGCCGGTGTTTCTGGAGCGCCGCCGGGAAGCCTCCGACGGCGCGCCGCTGCGGGTCGACGTGCAGGCTGCGGTGCAACATAGCCTGGAGCCGGAGGGCCTGGACCTCAAGCGCCTGGAAGAGCAGGTGCGCATGGACCCGCAGATTACTGCCGTGTTGATCGCCGCCGCCAACAGCGCCGGCCATCACGGTTCGCCGGTACAGACCCTGGGCATGGCCCTGCACAAGCTGGCGGCGGGGCAGAGCATGAACCTGATCCTGGGGCTCGCCCTCAAGCACAACGTGGTACTGAGCGACCCGAGCCTTGTGGATTACGCCGAGCGTCATTGGCAGCTGTCCCAGCGCACCGCCGACTACGCCCGCAGCCTGGCGCGCATGCTCGACCTGGATCACGAGCGCTGCTACAGCGCCGGCATCCTCCATCGCCTTGGCGACCTGGCCTTGCTGCGGTGCCTGCAAGACTGGCTGCTGGGCGGTGGCGAATTGGATGACGAAGCGATTGGCGAGTCCCTCTACACCTTCGGTGCGGCCTATGGCTCGGCACTGCGCACACGCTGGCGCCTGCCGCTGGAGTTGCGCCAGTTGATCGCGGCGATTTATTCGCTGGAGGGCGGGGTGTATTCCCGCGAAGCGCTGGTGATGAACCTGGCGGCGCAACTGGCGCGGCTGACCGAGCATGAAGGCGTCGAGGCATTGGCGAAAGGCAAGACGGCACGCTTGCTCAAGGTGGGTTTGCCGGAATTGACGCGTATGCGCAAAACCTAGCAGGCGATGCGTGCCAGTGTGGGAGCTGGCTTGCCTGCGATAGCATCATCCCGGTACAACCGACATACCGAGGTGCCTGCATCGCGGGCAAGCCCGGCTCCCACAGGTCATCGTGTAGCATCAGCCGGAGAGCACGCGGTTTTTGCCCTGGCGCTTGGCCTCGTACATGGCCGCGTCAGCGCGGGCAAACAGGCTGTCCACATTGGCGTCCTCGGCGGTCAGGCTGGCCAGGCCCTGGCTGACGGTGACCGCGAAGCTCTCACCGTCGTGGCTGAAGCTCAGCTGCGCAATCTCGTGCCCCAGGCGTTCGGCCACCTGCATTGCCATCTCCGGGGCACAACCGGGCAGTATGGCGGCGAATTCTTCGCCGCCAATGCGCCCGAACAGGTCGCCACGGCGCAGAACTCCCCGACCGCTCTCGGCGATACGCTGCAACACCTGATCGCCTTCCAGGTGGCCGTAGGTGTCGTTCACCACCTTGAAGTCATCGATGTCCAGCAACAGGAACGCCAGGGGCGTGCCTTGCAGGCAGGCGCGTTCAAACTCGTGGTGGGCGCACTCGAAGAAATGCCGGCGGTTGCTGCTGCGGGTCAGCACATCGGTGGTGGCCAGGCGGTGCAGCTCGAGTTCCAGCTGCTTCTTTTCGGTGATGTCTTCGGCTATGCCTACCACGATCACCGGCTGGCCGGGCTCGGCCTGCTGGTTGATGTAACACTTGTCGCTGAGCCAGCGGATCTGCCCGTCGGCGGTGATGATGCGGTACTCGCGGTCTTCCACGGCGCCGCTGTGCAGCACCTGGGCCAGGCTGTGCTCGGCGTAGTCGAGGTCTTCGGGGTGGATGCTGTTGCGCCATTCCCGATAGTCGGTCAACAACATGCCCGCCGTACGTCCGAAAACCCGCTCATAGGCCGGGCTGACGTACAGCACGCGGCGAGTGTCCCACTCGATTGCCCAGAGCACGGCATTCACACTGACCAACAGCGAACTCAGCAGTTGCTCGCGTTCACTCAGCCGTTCCACTTCGCCCTGAGCATGCATCAGGGCCAGCAACGTAGCGGCGGCTGCCGGTCGTAGGTGTTCGAGGACGGGGGTGTCGGTGAAGGTCTTTTCGTGGACCATCGGCACAACTCTCTCTGGGCATGCCGCGGGGTTGGGCAGCGGTCACAACAAGGGCCGCCGGGATGGCGAAGTGTTGATTGAGAGGGGGAATTTGCTGCGAAGTTCCTTTATCAGCGCCGATTAGAGGCGACCAAGAAATGGCGCCAGAAACATGTAGGAGCGAGTTTGTTGGGGGGAGGGGCTTGCTGTGGGGAAGGAGCTGCTATGGGGAGGGAGCTTGTTGTGGCGAGGGAGCTTGCTCCCGCTGGGCTGCGTAGCGGCCCCAAAATCTTGGGAGCGCTGCGCACTCCAGCGGGAGCAAGCTCCCTCGCCACAGAAGCTCCCCTGCCACAAAAAATCGGCTCGCTACAGCCGTATCAGGCCGCGGCAGGCCGCAGCGAATAGGTCTTCAGCTGATGGGCAAAGTCCCGCAGTGATTGAATCCCGCTCGCCTCGGCCTCGTGCACCCATTCCTTGATCGCCGCCAGCATGTCGTGGCCGTTGGTGCTGGTTTTCAGCCAGATCTGTTGCAGCGCCAGGCGCTTCTCGTAGATCACTTTCAAAGCCTGGCTGTGTTCCAGCATGCCCTGGATGCGCACGTGGTGGCGGTCATCCAGCAGGCTGGTTTCCCGCGACAGCAGGCGCTTGGCGCGATGGAATTGGTGGCGCACCGAGTGATCGACCTTTTCCAGTTCCTGCTTGACCAGCGGGCCAATCACCAACTTGCGGTACTGGGCCATGATCTGGAAGCGGTTGTTGAGGATCGCCATCGCGGTGTCCATGTCCAGGCTGCCCTTGCCTTCGACCCGGTGGGCGATCGGCGCGACCCGTTGCACCTTGGCCAGGCGCAGGAAGCTGAACACTTTGATCCAGGCCCAGCCCAGGTCGAACTCCCACTTCTTCACCGACAGCTTGGCGGAGTTGGGGTAGGTGTGGTGGTTGTTATGCAGTTCTTCGCCACCCACGATGATGCCCCAGGGAATCAGGTTGGTCGCCGCGTCGCGGCATTCGAAGTTGCGGTAGCCGATGGCGTGACCCAGGCCGTTGATTACGCCGGCAGCCCAGAACGGGATCCACATCATCTGGATGGCCCAGATGGTGATGCCGATGGTGCCGAACAGCAGCAGGTCGATCACGCCCATGATCGCCACGCCCAGCAGCGGGTACGGGGTGTAGAGCTTGCGCTCGATCCAGTCTTCCGGGCAGTTCTTGCCGTAGATGCGCAGGGTCTCGGGGTTCTCGGCTTCGGCGCGATACAGCTCGGCGCCTTTGCGCAGCACGGTGGACAGGCCCTTGATCACCGGGCTGTGAGGATCGTCGACGGTTTCGCACTTGGCGTGGTGTTTGCGGTGGATAGCGGTCCACTCGCGGGTGTTCTGCGCCGTGGTGAGCCACAGCCAGAAGCGGAAGAAGTGTTTCAGGCCAGCATTGAGCTCCAGGGAGCGGTGGGCTGAATAGCGGTGCAGATAGACCGTGACCCCGACAATGGTCACGTGGGTCATCAACAGAGTGACTGCCACCAGTTGCCAGGCCGACAAGTCAAGAAAACCGTTGTACCACATAGGCTGTATGGCCCTCAGATAAAGAAAAAACCAGCTTGCGCATTATCACTAAGCCTACAGATAAAACCAGCCGCCCTTTCAGATAGGAGTGACTGGATGTTTCTTATTCTATAATCCGTAACCTTTGTAGGGCGAATCTGGTTTTTTAGTAAGGATTACTGAACATATGCTGTTTTCATACCGAGGTGCCCTGCGTGCCGGGCTGATGTACCTGCTGGTTTCGATTGTGTGGATTCAGCTCAGCCATCAGGTATTGATCAACTTTATCGATGAACCCGTGGAGCTGGGCCGCTGGCTTCAGATACGCGGTTACCTGTGGGTCAGCCTCAGTGCCCTGGCGATCTACCTGCTCTGCGCGCACTTTGCCCGGGCGAACCTGATCCAGCAGCCACTGAAGGAAAACCGCGAGCGCCTGCGCCAGGCCGCCGCCGTGTTCGATTGCACCCGCGAAGGAGTGCTGGTCACCGATGCCCTGGGGCTGATTGTTCACGTCAACCGGGCCTTTATCGAAATCACCGGCTACCAGTGCGAAGACGTGCTGGGGCACCAGCCGAGCCTGTTCAAGTCCGGGCGCCACTCGGCCAGTTTCTACCAGGCGATGTTCGAGACGCTGGAACGTGACGGTGAATGGAGCGGTGAAATCTGGAACCGCCGTAAAAGCGGCGAAATCTACCCACAGTGGCAGACCATCCGGGTGATCCGTGATGAGCAGGGCCATATCAGCCACTACGTCGCGGTGTTCTCCGATATCAGCGCCATCAAGCACTCCGAGAGCGAGTTGGCGCACCTGGCCCATCACGACCCGCTGACCGACCTGCCCAACCGCCTGCTGTTCACCGACCGTGCCGAACAGGCCCTGGCCTCCGCGCAGATCCATAAACGTGGCTGCGCCTTGCTGCTGCTCGACCTCGACCATTTCAAGATCATCAACGACAGCCTCGGCCATAACGTCGGCGACCAGTTGCTCAAGGCCGTCGGCGAGCGCCTGCAAGGCCTGTTCGGCCCCGGCGTGACCCTGGCGCGCCTGGGCGGTGACGAGTTCGCAGTGCTGGCGGAAAGTTGTCCACAGGTGGGCCAGGCCGCCGCCCTGGCGCAACGTATTCTCGACGCGATGAAAGAACCGGTCATCTTCGACGGCCATCAACTGTTTATCAGCGTGAGCATCGGGATCAGCCTGTTCCCCAGCGACGCGCTGAGCGCCGAGCAACTGCTGCGCAACGCCGACTCCGCGTTGTTCAAGGCCAAGAGCGCCGGCCGCGAAGGCTACGCCTTGTACACCGAAGAGCTTACTGCCCACGCCCAGCACCGCGTGGAAATGGCCGGTGAACTGCGCCGCGCGCTGGATCAGCAGGAGCTGCGGGTTTACTACCAGCCAGTGCACGACCTGCAAGACAGCCGAATGATCGGCGTCGAAGCCCTGGTGCGCTGGCAGCACCCGGAGCGCGGGCTGGTGCCGCCGGGGGAATTCATCCCGATTGCCGAGCGCACCGGGCTGATTGCCGACATCGACGCCTGGGTCATGGACCAGGCCTGCCGCCAGATGTGCCAGTGGCTGGCAGACGGTGCACCGTTGACGTTTCTCGCGGTGAATGTGTCCAGCCGCCTGTTTGCCCGGCGGGAGCTGTATGAGCAAGTAGCCAAGGTGCTGCACGACACGGGGCTGGATCCGGCGCTTTTAGAGCTGGAAGTCACCGAAAGCGCGGTGATGGAAGACCCGGAAGTCGCCCTTGAGCAAATGCATCGCCTGCGTGAGCTCGGCTTGCGCCTGGCTATCGACGACTTTGGCACCGGTTATTCATCGCTGCTGCGGCTCAAGCGCTTGCCGGTGCAGAAGCTCAAGATCGACCAGGGTTTTGTCGCCGGGTTGCCATGGGATGAGGACGATGCGGCGATCGTGCGGGTAGTGATCGCGTTGGCGCAGAGCATGGGCATGCAGGTGCATGCCGAAGGTATCGAGCAGGTTGAGCAGGCGCGGTTTCTATTGGAACAGCGCTGTGACCTTGGCCAGGGGTACTGGTTTGGTCGGCCGATGCCGGCCAGTGAGCTGGATTGGGCGAGGGCGCCGACAATTCGTTAACCACTGCCTGTCCTGATTTGAAACAGGGCCAAAATGTGGGAGCGGGATTGCTCGCGAAGGCGGTGTGTCAGTCAGCAAATCTGTCACTGACCCACCGCCTTCGCGAGCAAGCCCGCTCCCACATTTGGATCTCCACACGGCTTTATTTCACGGGTCGTCCCGCAAAACCCCTCGCAACCCCTCGTCCCATCAGAAAATTCTTTCTGGTTATATAAACATTCTTAAATAGTATTTTTAAGAATATCCGCGCTTATCTACTATCGCCCTCACGCCGCAAGCAGTGCCGCCACTGCGAGGCACTTCTCATTTCAGGAGCACGACCATGAGCGCATCTCTACGTAGCGTTGACGGCCAGGACGAAGCAGCCATTTTGCGCGAGATCCAGAGCGCCCTGCGCGATCTGCGGTTTGGCGCGGTGGAAATCACTGTGCACAACGCCCAGGTAGTACAAATCGAACGCAAAGAGAAATTCCGTTTGCAGAACCCGGGCAACAAACCGAGCTGAGCAACACCGGCGATTCGATTGCAAGACCCGCAACTATAAGAAAAAAGCCAACACCCAAGAATTTCAGGAGCCTTCTATGTCGTCGATTCGCCGTTATGCCCTGGCAGCACTGGCCAGTGCCGTGTTTGCCGGTTCCGCTGTTGCCAAGGATTACGAACTGCTCAACGTGTCTTACGACCCCACCCGCGAGCTCTACCAGGACTACAACGCTGAATTCACCAGCTTCTGGAAGCAGTCGCACCCGGGTGACAACGTCAAGATCCAGCAATCCCACGGTGGTTCGGGCAAGCAGGGCCGCGCGGTAATCGACGGCCTGCGCGCCGACGTCGTGACCCTGGCCCTGGCCGGCGACATCGACGAAATCGCAAAACTGGGCAAGACCCTGCCGGAAAACTGGCAAACCCGCCTGCCGGACGCCAGCACCCCGTACACCTCGACCATCGTGTTCCTGGTACGCAAGGGCAACCCTAAAGGCATCAAGGATTGGGGCGACCTGATCAAGAAAGACGTGTCGGTGATCACCCCGAACCCGAAAACCTCCGGCGGCGCCCGCTGGAACTTCCTAGCCGCCTGGGCCTACGGCCTGAAAGCCGGTGGCAGCGAAGCCAAGGCCCAGGAATACGTGAAAGAGCTGTTCAAGCACGTGCCGATCCTCGACACCGGCGCGCGCGGTTCGACCATCACCTTCGTCAACAACGGTCAGGGTGACGTGTTGCTGGCCTGGGAAAACGAAGCCTTCCTGGCCCTGAAGGAAGACGGCGGCGCCGACAAGTTCGACATCGTTGTACCTTCGCTGTCGATCCTCGCCGAGCCGCCAGTGGCCGTGGTCGACAAGAACGCCGAGAAAAAGGGCAATACCGAGATCGCCACCGAGTACCTCAAGCACCTGTACAGCCCGGCTGGACAGGAGATTGCGGCGAAGAACTTCTACCGCCCACGCGATGAGAAAGTCGCCGCCAAATACGCCCAGCAGTTCCCGAAACTGGACCTGGTGACTATCGACAAAGACTTCGGCGGCTGGAAAACTGCCCAACCGAAATTCTTCAATGACGGTGGCGTGTTCGACCAGATCTACTCGGCGCAGTAAGCAAAATCAAACTGTAGGAGCCAGCTTTCTGTGGGAGCCGGGCTTGCCCGCGATAGCATCACCTCGGTGTAACTGATACACCGAGGTGCCGGCATCGCAGGCAAGCCAGCTCCCACAGAAGCTCGCTCCTACAGTGGTATCTACCCGCTAACCAAGGACTCTTATGTCGCGTCGTATCTCCCCCGTCATACCCGGCTTCGGGCTGACGCTGGGCTACACCGTGGTGTACCTCAGCCTGATCGTACTCATCCCCCTTGCGGCGATGTTTGTACATGCCGCTCAACTCACCTGGGATCAGTTCTGGAACATCATCTCCGCACCGCGTGTGCTGGCGGCGTTGAAACTGAGCTTCGGCACTGCGTTGTATGCCGCGATCATCAACGGCGTGATCGGTACCCTGCTGGCATGGGTACTGGTGCGCTACACCTTCCCCGGGCGCAAGATCATCGATGCGATGATCGACTTGCCGTTCGCCCTGCCCACCGCCGTCGCCGGTATTGCACTCACCGCGCTGTACACGCCCACTGGCCTGGTAGGCCAGTTCGCCGCCGACCTGGGCTTCAAGATCGCCTACACCCCCCTGGGCATCACCCTCGCGCTGACCTTCGTCACGCTGCCATTCGTGGTGCGTACCGTGCAGCCGGTGTTGGCCGATATCCCCCGGGAAATCGAAGAAGCCGCCGCCTGTCTCGGCGCCAAGCCCCTGCAAGTGTTCCGCTACATCCTGGTACCGGCGCTGCTGCCTGCCTGGTTGACCGGCTTCGCCTTGGCGTTTGCACGAGGTGTCGGTGAGTACGGTTCGGTGATCTTCATCGCCGGCAACATGCCGATGAAAACCGAGATCCTGCCGTTGCTGATCATGGTCAAGCTCGACCAATACGACTACCACGGCGCCACGTCCATCGGTGTGCTGATGCTGGTGGTTTCCTTTGTCCTGCTGCTGCTGATCAACTTGCTGCAGCGGCGCATCGAACACCCATAAGGAGGCGCGGAACATGTCCCAATCGTCTATTTCCGCCGCGTCCTCGGCCAACGCTGCCCGTCGTGGCAGTGCGGTGTCCCGACGCATCCTGATCAGCCTTGGCTGGCTGGTGTTCTTCCTGTTTTTGTTGCTGCCGCTGTTTATCGTGGTGTCCCAGGGCCTGAAGAATGGCCTGGGTGCGTTCTTCACCGCGATCCTTGAGCCGGACGCGCTGTCGGCATTGAAACTCACGGTGATCGCCGTGGTGATTTCGGTACCGCTCAACGTGGTGTTCGGCGTCAGCGCCGCCTGGTGCGTGAGCAAGTACTCGTTCCGTGGCAAAAGTATCCTGGTGACCCTGATCGACCTGCCGTTCTCGGTATCGCCGGTGATCGCCGGCCTGGTCTACGTGTTGATGTTCGGCGCCCAGGGCTTCTTTGGCCCGTGGCTGCAAGACCATGACATCCAGATCGTGTTCGCCTTGCCGGGCATCGTGCTGGCGACCATCTTCGTCACCGTACCGTTCGTGGCCCGTGAGCTGATCCCGCTGATGCAGGAGCAGGGCACCCAGGAAGAAGAGGCCGCGCGCCTCCTGGGCGCCAACGGCTGGCAGATGTTCTGGCATGTCACCGTGCCGAACATCAAGTGGGGCCTGATCTACGGCGTGGTGCTGTGTACCGCGCGGGCCATGGGTGAGTTCGGTGCGGTGTCGGTGGTGTCCGGCCACATTCGCGGCGTGACCAACACCTTGCCGCTGCACGTCGAGATCCTCTACAACGAATACAACCACGTCGCCGCGTTTGCCGTCGCGAGCCTGTTGCTGATCCTGGCGCTCTTCATCCTGCTGCTCAAGCAGTGGAGCGAGAACCGTATCAACCGCCTGCGCAAAAGTGCTGGTGAGGAATAAGTCATGTCGATCGAAGTCCGTAATGTCAGCAAGAATTTCAACGCCTTCAAGGCCCTGAACAGCATCAATCTGGACATCCAGAGTGGCGAGCTGGTGGCGTTGCTGGGCCCGTCCGGCTGCGGCAAGACCACCCTGCTGCGGATCATCGCCGGTCTCGAAACCCCCGATGCCGGCAACATCGTGTTCCATGGTGAAGACGTCTCCGGCCACGACGTGCGTGATCGCAACGTCGGCTTTGTGTTCCAGCACTACGCGCTGTTCCGCCACATGACCGTGTTCGACAACGTCGCGTTCGGCCTGCGCATGAAACCGAAAAACCAGCGCCCCACCGAAAGCCAGATCGCCGTGAAAGTCCACGAGCTGCTGAACATGGTGCAGCTCGATTGGCTGTCGGATCGCTACCCGGAACAACTCTCCGGCGGCCAGCGCCAGCGTATCGCCCTGGCGCGCGCCCTGGCGGTAGAGCCGAAAGTGCTGCTGCTGGATGAACCCTTCGGCGCCCTCGATGCCAAGGTCCGTAAAGAACTGCGCCGCTGGCTGGCGCGCCTGCACGAAGACATCAACCTGACCTCGGTCTTCGTGACCCACGACCAGGAAGAAGCCATGGAAGTGGCGGACCGCATCGTGGTGATGAACAAGGGCGTGATCGAGCAGATTGGCTCACCGGGCGAAGTCTACGAAAACCCGGCCAGTGATTTTGTTTATCACTTCCTCGGCGACTCCAACCGCCTGCATTTGGGTGAAGACAAGCACGTGCTGTTCCGCCCGCATGAAGTGTCGCTGTCGCGCCATGAACTGGAAGACCACCACGCGGCTGAAGTGCGTGATATTCGCCCGCTTGGCGCGACCACCCGGGTGACCCTGAAGGTCGAAGGCCAGAGCGAGTTGATCGAGGCTGAAGTGGTGAAAGACCACGACAGCCTGACGGGTTTGGCGCGGGGCGAGACGTTGTTCTTCAAGCCCAAGGTCTGGCAAAAAGCCTAAAAGTGCCGCAAAACCCATGTGGGAGCGGGCTTGCTCGCGAATGCGGTGGTTCAGTCGGTACATCCGGTGACTGACACTCCGCTTTCGCGAGCAAGCCCGCTCCCACATTTGGATCTCCAGTGTTGCTCAGGCCGTGGCGTTCTTGTGCCGCACGGCCACGGGCCCCGAGCGCTCTTCAATCTGCCGCTTCAGGTCATGCCGCAGCCCCACCAGGAACGCCAACTCCGCCACCACAAACAACGGCCCCACGATCAACCCGGACACGTCATCGACAAACGCCGGCTTGCGCCCCTCGTAGTAATGCCCCACAAACTGGATCACCCAGCCCACCACGAACATGCCGATGCCGCTGCTCAGCCACACCAGCGTGCTTTGCGCCGCCAGCACATGCCCGGCCCACACCGACAGGCCCATCAGCACCGTCATCAGCACGCCGAGCGCCAGTTCCAGGCGCAGGTAGAACCATGCCGAAAGCAGCGCCAACACCACCGCGGGCGACAGCCACAGCCCGGCCACCGTCCATTCGGGGCGTGACAGCAGCACGGCCACGGCCACCACGATCAGCGGGATGCCGATAAAGTGGCTGGCGATATTGCGCGGGTCGCGGTGGTAGGCGGCGTATTGACTGAGATGGTCGACGAGGCTTTTCATTGTTGTTCCTCCTGTAGGATGTTTGATCATGCCCTGTAGGCCCACGACACACTGTCAACTGGCCGACAATCTTCGGAGTTCGCATGGATGTAGAGAAATGGCACCCACGGCTGGCCACCGGTCACTGGTACAGCCATCTGCCTGCTGACTTACAGAATAGCTTGCTGGCCAGCGCCCGGTTGCGGCAGCTGACGGCGGGGCAATACCTGTTCAAGCGCGGCGATCCGCCGTGTGGGTTGTATGCGGTGCTGGAGGGCTCCCTGCGTATCAGCGCGGTGAACGAGCAGGGCAAGGAGGCAGTGTTGAGCCTGGCGGAGTTGCCATACTGGTTCGGCGAAATCTCATTGTTCGACGGGTTGCCCCGCACCCACGATGCCTGCGCCGTCGGGCCGTGTACGTTGCTGCAGGTACCGCAGCCGGCGTTGCTGCACATTCTTGAACAGACTCCGCGTTACTGGCGCGACATGGCCCTGTTGATGAGCCAGAAACTGCGCCTGACCTTTATCAATATCGAGCAATTGAGCCTGATGCCGGCGTCGGTGCGGGTGGCGCACCGCCTGCTGATGATCGCCGAGGGCTATGGCGACATCGAGCAGGCCCGGCAGGTGCTGCAACTGCCCCAGGAAGACCTGGCCGCGATGCTGAGCCTGTCGCGCCAGACCACCAATGCGTTGCTCAAGGACCTGCAAGGCCAGGGCATCGTGCGGCTGGGCTATGGCGAGATCGAAATCCTCGACCCGCAACGTTTGCGCGAGGCGGCGCATGCCTGAGGGTGGTAGCCTGCGTTCACGATTATTCGAGGTGTGTTATGCGCGTCCTGCTAGTGGAACACGAGTCAGAGGCGGCCGAGGCGATGGGCCGCAGTCTTGAAGAGGCCAGCTACACGGTGGAGGTGGCGGCCAATGGCATGGCGGCCCTGCGCTTTGTGGAAAGCACCGAATACGACCTGGTGATCCTGGATGTGATGCTGCCGGGGCTGAATGCCTGGAAGCTGCAGCAGGCGATCCGGTTGAAGGGTGAGACGCCGATGTTGTTTTTGACCACGCCGGACGGGATTGAAGACCGGCTGCGTGGGCTGGAATTGCATGAGGATGATTATTTGCTCAAGCCCTTTGAGGCCCGGGCCTTGGTGGCGCGGGTGAAGAAGGTGTTGCGGCGGGACCGGGGGCGCTGACTGCCACTGGCTTTTGGGGTGTTTGATCGACCGCTTTCGCGAGCAAGCCCGCTCCCACATTTGACCGAGTACATCCTCTGGAATGCGGTCAAATGTGGGAGCGGGCTTGCTCGCGAAGAGGCCCTCACAGCCACCGCAACTCCAGCTACCTCAACCCATCCCGAAACTGCCCCGGCGTGATCCCGGTCCAGCGCTTGAACGCCCGGTTGAAGCTGCTGGTATCGGCAAACCCCAGCAAATGACTGATCTCCGCCAGCGAACACTCGGGGTCCCGCAGATGCAGCAGCGCGAGGTTCTCCCGGCATTCGTTCAGCAGCGCATCAAACCGGCAGCCCTCATCCGCCAGATGCCGCTGCAAGCTGCGCAAGCTCAGATGCAACGCCTGGGCGATGCGCTCGGCGCTCGGCTCACCGTCAGGCAACTGCGCCTCAATGGCCGAACGCACCTTGCGTTCCCAGGTCAGCGGCCGCAGTTGCGCCAGGGTGCGCTTGAGCACGGTTTCATTGTGCTCGGCCAACTCGGGGTTGGCATCGTCCAGGTGGCTGTCAAAGTCCCGGGCCGCAAATTCCAGACGGTCTTCCTCGGCGGCAAAAAACACCGGCGCGCGAAATACCGTGTGCCACGGTTTGGGATCAGCCGGCTCGGGCCGCCGCAGGTACACCGCCAGCGGCGCGTACTCCCGGCCCAGGCGATTGCGGCAGGTGCGCACGTAAATCGCGGCGAACGCATCAATCGCCTCAAACGCGGGTGCGGGTGTACCGGCGGGCTGTTGCAGGCGAAAGCGGTAACGTTCGCCCTCCCGGCTAAGCTCCAGGCTCAGTGCGTCGCTGACCACCTGGTGATAGCGCACGATCCGCTCGAACACTTCCCGCAGGCTGCCGCTGGCCACCAGCGCATATCCCAGCGCGTGAAAGGTGGTGGGGCTGACAAACCGCGACACCCGCAAGCCAATCGCCGGGTCGCCGCTGGCCTGTACCGCCAGTTCCCACAGGCGCGTGGTGGCCGATAGCGGGTAGCGCGCGTTCGGATCTTCCATCAACTGCGGGTCGAGCCCGGCCTGGGCGCACAGCGCGGCGCTGTCGAGGCCCAGGGCGTCGAGCTGCTTGCGCAGGGCGCGGGTCCAGCTGGCGAGAGAGGTCGGTTCGGTCATGTTGATTGGCGCTTGCGGTCAACAGGTTGGCGTGTGGGGCTAGCGTCCCGCCAGATCGCATAGGGCAGGATGTACGCATCAATAAGACAGAGGATGGAAGCATGGACCGTACTTCTGCAAGCCCCCGGCAGATGAACGCACAACAGCGTTCAGCGCATATTCGTGAAGTGGTGCTGGCCGAGGGGCTGTTATTGCGCCAGCGCCACCCCTGGCTGCTGCATCAGGATGCGTTGGGCGCGGGCATCCTGGCCTTTGCCCTGGTGGGCATGCTGGGTTCGGCGGCGCTGTATATCACCGGGCACATGGCGTGGTGGGTGTGCCTGCTGCTCAACGCATTCCTCGCGTCATTGACCCACGAACTGGAACACGACCTGATCCACAGCATGTACTTTCGCAAGCAGCGCCTGCCCCACAACCTGATGATGGGCCTGGTGTGGCTGGCGCGGCCCAGCACCATCAACCCTTGGGTACGGCGCCATATCCACCTCAATCACCACAAGGTTTCCGGCAGCGAAACCGATATCGAAGAGCGCGCAATCACCAACGGTGAACCGTGGGGCCTGGCACGTTTGCTGATGGTCGGCGACAACATCATGTCGGCACTGATCCGGGTGCTGCGGGCACCGTCCTGGAAGCACAAGCTGGGCATTCTCAAGCGCACGGCGCTGGTCTACGCACCGCTGGCGCTGCTGCATTGGGGCGCGTGGTATGTGTTCCTCGGCTTTCATGCCGCCAATGGCATCGCCAGCCTGCTGGGCGCGCCGATCGACTGGTCGGCCAACACGCTGGCGGTGATGCAAGTCATCGACATCGCCGCCGTGGTGATCATCGGCCCCAACGTGCTGCGTACCTTCTGCCTGCACTTTGTCAGCTCCAACATGCACTACTACGGCGACATCGAGCCGGGCAACGTGATCCAGCAAACCCAGGTACTCAACCCGTGGTGGCTGTGGCCGTTGCAAGCGTTCTGCTTCAACTTCGGCAGCACCCACGGGATTCATCACTTTGTGGTCAAGGAGCCGTTCTACATCCGCCAGATGACGGTGAAAACGGCGCACAAGGTGATGGCGGAGATGGGCGTGCGCTTCAACGATTTTGGCACGTTTGCCCGGGCCAATCGGTTTGCGCGCCAGGAGGGACGGCTGAGCGAACTCAACCCGGTGGAAAGGACAGCGATCTGAGCAAGCATCCCGGTCACCCTGGGGTGACCGGGTGCGATTTACTGAATGGCCTGGTAGAAGTTCACCTGTGCTTCATCCAGGTACGCGAGGATTTTCGCCGGCAGGCGCTCGGTGGGTTTCGCCGGGCCGAAGGCTTTGTAGAGCGTTTCGAAATGCGCGTGCAGGTCCGCGACGCTTTCCCACTGTTCGTTGAGAAAGAACCGGTTGGGGTTCTCTTCATCCTTATGCCATTGATAGACCACGGCCTTGTCGTGCTGGTGGGTGAGCTTTTGTGAAACGGCCGCTACATCACGATAGAACTCGGCCTGTTTGCCTTCTTTGATGGTGCCGCTGAAAACCAGGTAGAGCATGTTGGAATCCTCGGTTTGGGGAGATTGCAGAACATCTGCATCGCCAAACTAGCCTCAGTGAGCAGGCGCTTGTAGCCAGCCTGCCGCGAATTCAGAATTCGTAAAAGGCCTCGGAATCGAACGGCCGTCTTTGTCCGGTCAGGCCCATGCGTTGCAACACCAGCGCTACCACCGCAGCGGTAACCCGATGGAACGACAAGTCTGTCACCCCTATTCGAACGACGCGTGGGCCGCTCGCGAGATTTGTTCTGCCTGCAGCTTGGTGAGTCACCGTCATGATTTTTTCCCTATGCTAAAAATCGCCCTGGAACTCGGCGATCATGAACTCGACGAAAGCCCGAGCCTTGGATGAGATCAACCGCGCGCTGGGGTAGATCGCCCAGATATCCCGGGTTTGCTCCAGGACACAGGACGGCATGATTTCCACCAATGCGCCGCTTTCCAGTGAGGGCCTGGCGTTCCACTGTGAAACAGAGACGATGCCGAGCCCACCCTCCGCGGCAAGCCGTGCGCTTTCGCCGCAATTGACTCTGAGCGAACCACTGATTGCCGTGACTTCGTGTGACTGGGCACCCACGAAACGCCAATGGTCCTCGTCGCCCAGCAGGATGCAGGAATGATTGACCAGCTCCGCAGGTGAAGTCGGTTCGCCATGCGCCTGGAGGTAGGCGGGTGCCGCACACAGGATGCGTCTGTCGCAGCCGAGCTTGCGCGCCACCAGGGATGAGTCCTTCAGGGCGGCGATGCGGATTGCCACATCAATCCCGATCTCGGTCAGGTCCTGCATTTGATCGGACAGTATCAGGTCGATCTTCAGCTTCGGGTTGGCGTGCAGGAACCGGGTAATGGCCGGCATCAGGCACATCCGCGCGAAGGACCCGGGGGCGGATACTCTTAACACCCGCTTGGCCACGTCCTTGCCTTTCACCGCGACCAGATAGGCCTCGTCCACGGCTGCCAGCACCCGGATTGCATGGGGCAGAAACAGCGCACCGTCTTCGGTCAGGCTGACCTGGCGAGTGGTGCGATGCAGCAGGCGCATGCCCAGGTATTCTTCAAGCTTCGCCAGTTTGTGGCTGGCCACCGAGGGCGCGAGTCCCAGCTCCCTGCCGGCTGCGGTGATATTGCCCAGCTCTGTTGATCGCATGAACAGGTTCAACGCATCAATATTCATGCTTCGGCGCCGCTAGTGTGTGGGCGCCGGCGCGGCATCGATCTTCACGCGCAGCAGGCTGTAGGGTTTCTGGCGCAAGTCTTTGCCTGCGTGAAAGATGCTTTGGCGGTGCAGCTGATTGGCGATGAAGTACAGGTAGCCATCAGGACCGATTGACAGTGTGTCGGGCCAGAGCACACGCGGATCATGGACGATGGTCTGCCATTGCCCGTTCGCCAGCCGTTTGCGCACGCTGTTGTTTTCGTAGTCGCCGGCATACACGGCCCCCGAGGCGTCGGCTTCAAGCCCGTCCGAGGCGCCTTTTTCCCCGAGGTCTTTGACCGCCATTTCGAGCCGTGCTTCGCTGACTGTCTCGTCACGCAGCAGTGCCGTGGGGATGGCGTACAGGTGCCGACTCGACAGCGGGCAGAAATACAAGGTCTGCCCATCAGCCGACAGGGCGATGCCGTCCGAAGCCACGGCAAAAGGCTGGGTGCCGCCTTTGGCATCCCGCACTTTCAGGACCTGGCCTTCGACCGTGGGTACGAAGTTCGGGTCGACCGAGGTCGAGGGTGCACCACTGAGCCGGCGTATGGCCGTGCCACTGGCGATGTCCATGACGATGATCGCGCCCGGGCCGGTAAGTGAAGAGTCGGTGATATAGATCACGCCTTGGTCACCCACGCGAAAATCAAAGCGCATGTCGTTGACGTAGGTGCCGGGCAGCATGACGTTTTTCGGGAATACGAGGGTCTTGACCACCTTGTTGGTGGCGAGCTCAACTGCGACGAGCTTGGCACCACCTGGCTGTGGAGGCGAGAAGCCAGGCGCCGCGGTGTCCAGTATCCAGAGGCGTCCGCGCCCGTCGGCCACCACGCTTTGTACGCTGATAAACCCTTTGGCCGGGTCTTTGGGGTTGGCCTGATTTATCGCCTGGTCAGGGTAGGGTACGACTTTGCCGTCGCGCAATTCTGCGACGGTAAACGGCACCTCGTCGCCCCAGCGAGGAAAGTTGACAAAGATGCGTCCGGTCTCGGTAACGCTCACGCCGGTGGGCATGGCATCGTGGAAGGCGTGCACCTGCTCGATGGCGCCAACGCTCTGATCGGCGGGCAGGTTCGCCGGCATGGAAGCCTGGGCGGCGGTGCCGGTGAGGGCCGCTGCCAAGGCAAGGGCAGTCCAACTGATTGGGTATTTCAAGTACATGGCAGGGCTCCAGGTTTTTCTGTTCTGGAGCCAATGGTGTCGGTTCCCGGCAGGCGAAAAAACCCGCTGATTGCCGATAACAGTTTCATTGAAATCAAGAGAATGGGCTGCCGCGCGCAAGCCTGGTTTTTTAATTGCGGGCGAGCAAGCTTGCTTCAGCAGAGGGGGTATCCACGGTGATCAGGGTTTCGATCATCGCCTTCGCCGCCGGCGACAAGCGAAACCCGGTACGGCTGATGATCCCGCAGCGGTTGTTCAAACTGTCGAGGCTGTGAGGCACGTTGCGCCAGTGCAGCACCGTCAGTGCGCCACGGGCAAAGTCTTCGGCAAACGCATCCTCTGCACCCAGGCCAATCGCATTGGACTGGTGCACGATGGCCGCCAGCGCCGCAAACTGCTCCAGTTCGATAGCGGGAGAAAAGTCGACACGCCCGCTCAGGTTGGCCAGTAGCTTGCGTACCCCGGGAGCGATCAGCGGTGTGGCCAGCGGGTAGTCAAACAAGTCGTTGGTCGAGAGGCTGTCCTTGGCCAGTAACGGGTGCCCGGCGCGGCAGAAAAATACGTTGCGCCGGGGTGTCAGGGCCTGGGTCTGGAAGTTCGGATCGGCCTCGAAGTGGCGCACATCGGCGATGAAGAATTCGATCTCTTCGCGACTCAAACTGCGTCCGAGTTTTTCCCAGTTATCCACATGCAAACCGCTGCGTACTCGTGGATGAGCGCCGACAAACCGTGCGATCGCTCCAGGCACCAGGTTCACCGCCGCCACGGCATCGCAGCCAAAGCGCAATTCGCCGGCGTCGAGCTTGGTCATGCGGGTGACTTCGTGGCTCAGCCGCGCCGCGCCCTGAACGAGCGACAAGGCATGTTGCAACACCACCTGACCCTCCGGAGTGGGGCGCAGGTCTTTGTGGGCGCGGTCCACCAGCACACAGCCAAACTCCTGTTCCAGGCTTTGGATGCTGCGGCTGAACGCCGGCTGGGTAATGCCCATGGCGTCGGCGGCGCGCACAAAACTGCGGTACTCATTCAGAGCAATGAAGTAGCGCAGTTGGCGAAGGTCCATGGAGTTTTCCGGCGTCCTGAAGGAAACCGCGATTCTAATCGCCTCGCTTATTCCGCAAAAGAATGTTCATTGTTTTATCTAGATTCAAATTGCATATCCATAGAGCCTGTGCGGTAGGTGCCCGGGCTGAACACCCGGGTGAGTATCAGCATCGCCACCACCGTCAGCGTCAGCACCATCCAGGCGCTTACGAAACTGCCAGTCAATTCCCGCAGCCAGCCGGTCAGCCACGGTGATACGGCGTTGATCAAAAAGCCCACGCCCTGGACGAACGCCGCCAGTTGGCCGGCCTCCCGAGGGTCGCGGCGGTGATCCAGGGTCAACAACAGGCTCAGGGCGAAACACGCTCCCAGGCCGAAACCGATCAACGCCACCCACAGGTGGGGGAATTCCAGCGGCGCCGTCAGCAGGCCGATATAGCCCACGGTCTGGGCCAGCAGGCTGATGCTCAGTAACGGTCGACGATCAATGCCACGTTGCGCCAGGGCCGGCATCAGCAGCGCGGCGATTACCTGGAAGATCGTCATGAACGCCAGCAGCGAACCACTGGGCAGTACGCCCCAACCCAACTGCTGGTAGTAGGCCGGCAGCCACGCGACCATGCTCATGTAGCCGCAATTCACCAGGCCGAAATACAGCGCCAGCAACCACGCCCGACGGTTGCGCAGGCCCTGGAACGACGCCGTCACCTGCGGGTTTTTCGCCGCACCCAATGGCAGCCACGCCCACAACAATAGTGCGCCCAGGGCCGGTAGCAGCCAGATCCCGAGCCCCGCCTGCCACTGCTGGAAATGCCCCGCCACCAACGGGCTGAGCAGCGCGGCCAAGCCACCGCCGCCCATCAGCGAAGCCGAGTAAACCCCCATCGCCAACGGCACGCGCTGGTGAAACTGGCGCTTGATCATCGCCGGCACCAGCGCCTGGATCAGCGCCACACCCGCACCGCCGAACAATGCCGTGGCCAGCAGCGCCGGCGCCTGGCCAAACAGCCAGCGCGCGAGGCACGCCAGCAGAATCATCATCAAGCCCAGGGCGATTCCGCGACGCTCCCCCAGCTTCGCCTCCAGGCGCACACCTACCAGCGCCACCAGGCCCATGCAGATCACCGGCAGGCTGGTGAGCAGGGCGCTGCTCTGGAAACTCAGGCCGGTGGCCAGACGGATTTCCCCCAGCAACGGGCTGATGGAACTGAGGATCGGTCGCAGGTTTAGGCCCAGTACTACCAACAAACCCCAACCGGCGAGCTTGCCTGCGAATGAATTATTCAGCGTCATGCAGGGCCTGCCACTCGCGGTAGAGGGCTTGCATCGCTGCCTGCGGCAGGTGCTGTACGGGCAATTTTTGCTCCGCCAGCGGCAGCGCCAGTTGCTGGTAGATCGCTGCTGTGGACAAACCAAAGGGCGCCGCCACGTCGTTGCTGGCAGCGAACACCACACGGGATATGCCGCACAGGTGCATCGCACTCAGGCACATCGGGCAGGGCTGGCCGCTGGCGTAGATCACACAACCGTCGAGGCGCGGGCCGAGTTGTTGGCTGGCGGCGCGGATGGCGAGCATCTCGGCGTGGGCGGTGGGGTCCTGGCTCAAGTGGATTTCGTTGACCGCTTCCACCAGCACCTTGCCGTCGCGCACCAGGACCGCACCAAACGGGCGGCCACCGGCGGCTACGTTGGCCTTGGCCAGTTGCACGGCGTGATGCAGATGCTGTTGATCGTCAGTCATGGAAAACCCCTCGTGCGCAATGAGGCGTGAAGTATGGGTAGCCGCAGGGGTATTCTGAAATTAAATATAACCATACCAATCAGTGGCAAATGGAATGGTGAGCCCATGTTCGATCCTGTGTTGTTGCGCAGCTTTGTTGCCGTCGTCGATTGCGGCAATTTCACCCGCGCGGCCGAGCGGCTGCACTTGACCCAGTCCACGGTCAGCCAACAGATCCGCCGCCTGGAAGATGCACTGGGCAGCCAGGTACTCGACCGGGATCAGCGCCGCGTGGTGGCCACGGTGGAGGGTGAGCGGTTGCTGGCGTATGCGCGGCGCATCCTGGCGCTGCACGAAGAGGCGGCCGACGTGCTGATCAATCAGCAGAGCGATGGCGTGTTGCGCCTGGCGGTGCCCGAGGATTTTGCGGCCGAGCGTCTGATGCCGCTGCTGTCGGCGTTTGTGCAGGCTTATCCCCGGGTGCGCCTGGAGGTCACCAGCGGCTTGGGGCCGGAATTGTTGCGGGATTATCGCGGCGGTGAATTCGACGTGCTGCTGGTCAAGCAAATGGGTGACAGCGATGACTGCCTAGTGTCCTGGCCGGAGCCGTTGTGTTGGGTCGACAGCCGCAGTTCGCCGTCCCTGGGACGTGATCCGCTGCCGTTGGTGGCGTTTCCCGCTGGCGGCCTGTACCGCAATGAAATGCTGCATCACCTGGAGGTGGGCGGCTGGCGCTGGCGCATCGGTTATTCCAGCGCCAGCTTGGCCAGCGTGTGTTCGGCGGTGGCGGCGGGGCTGGGGATCAGCCTGTTGCCGGTGCGGGTGGTGCAGCCCGGGCACGTGGTGTTGGGCGCGGACAGCGGTTTGCCCGCGGTGCAGGGCGTGCGGCTGGCGCTGTATGGCCGTAACGGCCTTGGTGCGGCCGGGCAGGCGTTGCTACGCCAATTGCAGGATTTGTGTGCCGGTAATCCACGCTGAGCCATGCCTTCAGTGAATATTTTGTATGCCTCAAAAGCATTGAGATTTTCCCCCTCGGCGCCAGGCCGCGCAGGACGTGGCTTCGGCGTATCCGGATGTTTCGGTTATTCAATTTAGATCTATCTATAACTTTAAAGATTACTTTAAGAGATAAGCGTCTGCCCCCGATGATTCAGCCCTCGACGGCCGCCAAGGCAGGCCCGTCGGTTTTTTTGCTTAAGACCGCAGGGGAGTTAATCAATGGGCAATGTCCAGACCGCCGCCAGTGCACAAGAGGCGCAGTGGCGCCACGCACCGGGTGGTGAGTTGGTCGACCTTGGCCGGCCGCATCGCGCGCCGTTGGGGCAGTTGCGTACGCAGAAAACCCCGAAGGGTGTGTTGAGTCGGCGTGAAGCGATCCTGTTGGGGATTCTCGCGCTGGCCTTGCATGGCGCGGTGATCTATTGGGTCAGCCAGAAGCCAACCCCGGTGCTGCCGATTGTGCCGCCGGAAATCCCGCCGATGACGATCGAATTTTCCCAGCCGGCTCCGCCGGTTGTGGAGCCGCCACCGCCTGTACCACCGCCGCCGCCGCCACCGGTTGTCGAGCCACCGCCGCCGGTGGTTGATGAATTGGCCGCCAAGCCGGCGCCGAAAAAGATTCCGAAACCCAAGCCGGTGCCAAAGCCTGTGCCCAAGCCCGCACCGAAACCGGTAGCCGAGCAGCCGCCCGCGCCGCCTGTACCCGCGCCACCGGCTCCAGCACCGCCGGCACCGCCTGCGCCCGCGCCGGTGACACCGGCCTCGGCCAACGCCGCGTACCTGAAGAACCCGGCGCCCGAATACCCGTCACTGGCCCAGCGCCGGGGTTGGGAAGGCACGGTGCTGTTGCGGGTGCATGTATTGGCCACCGGCAAGCCGGGTGAGATCCAGATTCAGAAAAGCAGTGGTCGCCAGCAACTCGACGAAGCCGCACTGGCTGCCGTGAAGCGCTGGAGTTTTGTACCGGCCAAGCAGGGTGATGTGGCCCAGGACGGCTGGGTCAGCGTACCGATCGATTTCAAGATTCATTAATTATTGGATGCGGTGTGTTGGACACATCGCGACCTGCACAGAGGGAAAACATCATGGCATTAGCATCTCCAACTGAATCCATCGAAAGCGCGGTGATCTGGCTGCTGGTGGTCTTTTCGGTCGCTACCTGGGGCCTGGCCCTGCTCAAGGGCGTCCAGTTCGGCCGCCTCAAGTCCCAGGATCGCAAGTTCCACAAACAGTTCTGGGCGGCATCCAGCCTGGACTCGGCCGCTGAGTTGGCCGAAACCAAACCCGGCGCCGCCGCTCGTGTGGCCCAGGCTGGTTACGCCGCGATCCAGGTCGGTGAAGCGCCACACGCTGCTGACTTGAGCCAGGCGATCAACCATCAGGACCGTCTTGAACGCGCTTTGCGCCAACAGATCGTGCGTGAGCGTCGCTCCCTGGAGACCGGCCTGGCCGTGGTTGCGAGTATCGGCAGCACCTCGCCGTTTATCGGCCTGTTCGGCACTGTGTGGGGGATCATGGAAGCCTTGAAAGGCATCAGCGCCGCCGGTTCCGCCAGCCTCGAAACCGTGGCCGGGCCGATCGGTGCGGCACTGGTTGCCACGGGTGTGGGTATTGCCGTCGCGGTGCCGGCGGTGCTGGTCTACAACTACTTCCTGCGTCGCCTGAAGCTCACGGCTGCTGACCTGGACGACTTCGCCCACGACTTCTACAGCCTGGCGCAGAAGAACTCCTTCCGCGTGCTGCTGCACCCGACGCTGAGCAAGGCCGGTGCCCAGGGTGGCGCGCAAAAAGTGAAGGAGGCGTCCTGAGATGGCCTTCTCCACGCAAGACAGTGATGAGGTGCTGAGCGAGATCAACGTTACGCCGCTGGTGGACGTGATGCTGGTGCTGCTGGTGGTGTTTATCGTCACGGCGCCGTTGTTGACCAATGCGATTCCGATCAACTTGCCCAAGACCGAGGCCGTGGCCCCGGTGGAGCAGAAGGACCCGCTGGTGGTGAGCATTGATGCGGCCGGCAAACTGTTTATCAACAAGGATGAAATCCAGCCGGATTTGCTGGAATTCAACTTGCAGTCGGCCAAGGCCAAGGACCCGGATGTGCGGGTGCAACTGCAGGCTGATGATGGAGTGAACTATGGCGAAGTGGCGCGAGCCATGGCGTCGATCGAGCGGGCGGGGATTACCAAGCTGTCGGTGATTACTGCACGTTAGTTTCAAATGCCTCGACAATTTTTTTGGCCGTCTCCTTGGCAGGGTGCGGCCTTTTTTTTGGGCTGTGGTTTTGGGGGGCTGGGTACATATCCGTTATTTAGGTAACGGCGGCTTATGGTTCCGCTCTTACAGCGGGTCACTTTTGGCAAACGCCCCAAAAGTAACCAAAAGGTCTTTGCCCCACCACTCGGTGCCTCGCCCAGGCTCGGCATGCCCGCACTCAGCAACGGCTCCCCGGGCCGCCGCGCCGGCCCACCCATGGCCCGGCGCGGCTAAATCGCCATCCTTGCCATTTTACCCCCTCCCCCG
>NZ_JACAPN010000061.1:0-365 GCF_013385665.1 Pseudomonas sp. D4002 | reverse complement strand
AAACTGCGGCTGGATCACCTCCTTAATCGACGACATCAGCTGCTCCATAAGTTCCCACACGAATTGCTTGATTCATTGAAGAAGACGATAAAGAAGCAGCCCGAAATTGGGTCTGTAGCTCAGTTGGTTAGAGCGCACCCCTGATAAGGGTGAGGTCGGCAGTTCGAATCTGCCCAGACCCACCAATTTTGTGTGGGAAACGCCTGTAGAAATACGGGGCCATAGCTCAGCTGGGAGAGCGCCTGCCTTGCACGCAGGAGGTCAACGGTTCGATCCCGTTTGGCTCCACCACTACTGCTTCTGTCTTGAAAGCTTAGAAATGAGCATTCCATCGATATGATGGTGAATGTTGATTTCTAGTCTTT
>NZ_JACAPN010000060.1:0-25301 GCF_013385665.1 Pseudomonas sp. D4002 | reverse complement strand
CCGCTGTAAGAGCGGAACCCATATCAGCCATCACCCAAATAACGGATATGCCCCCCAATCAGCGAGCCTTCACCGCCTCAACCCACCCCGGATCCAACCGCGTCTGGTCAGGCTCAATCCCCAACCCCCGCATCCTCTCCAGGTGCTCATCAACCTCGCGCACCAACTGCGCCTGAGAACTCGAATTGGCGTCCAGTTCGTGCATCTGCATCAACCCAAGGTGATAAAACCGCAGCAACTTGATCGCCACCGGATCATTCGCCTTCACCCCGTCAGTCACCTTGTGCATCACATTAGTCACACTCATCAGGCTGCGCTTGAGCTGCCACCCATACACCGCCGGCGCGAACCAGGCCTGGTTCCAGAACGGCCCCCGCACCAGCCCTACGGTAATCAACACCCCGGCAAACACCCCGCCCACATTAAAGCGAAAATTATCCCCCCCAGGCTCACCAAACAGCATCACCGCCAGGCTGGAAAGCACCATCGCCAACACCACAAACAACCCCGCGACTATCAACGTACTGCGTCGCGTCTGCTGGCGAAAAACAATCGGGTCGCACGGTTTGAGCTCAAACATCCAGGGTCAGTCTCCATGGCACAAGTAGGGTTATAACGCCGGCCAGCATCTTCTCATGCTTCACCCGTCGGAGTGACGGTAATCAGGTTGAACGATGGATCAGCGCAATTTCTCTAACCCCTGTAGGCAACCGACCCCCAAGTGAGGTGAACCATGACCCGGTACCAGCAACAGTCGCCCGGCACACCCAACCCCGACCGCACGCCCGGCGAAGAGGAGCGTGACAACGACGCCCTGCGCCCCAACGACCCGGCCGAACGGCAAGACGAAGAAGAGCAGGTCGAGGAAGACCTGGAAAACCTGCACGACAAGGCCCGCCCGCTGTAGACCCGGCGCGCCAAGGAGGTAGTTATGACTAATCGTACAAGCGGCCCGCATTCATCCGAGCATTCCAGCGGCAAGGACGAATTGGGTTTCGACCCCGATTCCCCGGACGTCGCAGACCCACAGGTCGACCCGGTAGGCCCCGCCATTGCCCCGTTGGACAAGCCAGAAAAAACCGGCAAGAAGCCGGCCTATGATCCCCTCGGTGATCTGAAAAAGTGAAACAAGCCCCGCCGTCGTGCGGGGCTTTTTATTCCTCAACCAAGCCGTTTCGGGGCTGTCCATGTCACCTCGGTGATGCCGAACTTCTCCGCCCAGGGACGAGTGGTCTTTTTCACCCGCTCGTGGCCCGGCCGGCCTATCCGCCCCACGTGGGCAATGTCGGCATCAACGGCCGCCCAATGCCACGCTTCGGCGTTGTTCATGACCTCGGCACGCACCACAAAGGTTTTTGGTTCGCCGTGTAGCAAGTAGTGGATGGTGTAGATCATTGCGGTACTCATGATGCCTCCCTGTCTTGTAGTGAATGGATATAAATCAGTTCAGAAAGGTTCAGAAAGTTTGTGCATCTGAGGGCTTGCATTTGATTCAACCCACAATTGGCAAATAACCGCCGTCAGGGTATTAGTGGTGCTTTCGCCACCGACTCCAGGATTGCGTCATGCCAGAGCTGACCCACAGCCGCCTCTACCTGCAACGTCTGGGCTACGACACGCCGCCTCCGCCCACCCTGCAAACCCTGCAGGATCTGCAGTTGCGCCATGTCAGCACCTTCGCGTTTGAAAGCCTGTCGACCCTGCTGCACGCACCGGTGCCGATCGATTTGCCGAGCGTCGAACAAAAAGTCCTGTTCGACGGCCGTGGTGGTTATTGCTACGAGCTGAACCAGCTGTTCCTGGCCTTGTTGCAGGAGTTGGGCTTCGAGGCGCGGGGCATTACCGGCCGTGTGGTGATGGGGGGGCCACCCGATGCACTGACGGCGCGCACCCATCGGCTGAGCCTGGTGACCCTGGACGGCGTGCGTTACATCAGTGATGTCGGCTTTGGTGGCATGGTGCCCACCAGTCCCTTGCAACTGGACACCGATGCCACCCAGGCCACCGCCCATGAACCCTATCGCCTGAGCCTGGACGAGGGCAGCTACACCTTGTGGGCGCAGGTCGCCGGTGAGTGGCGCGGCTTATATGTGTTCGACCTGCAGGTGCAGTCACACTTCGACTACGAGATCGGTAACTGGTACGTCTCCACCCACCCGGATTCGCCGTTCCTCGGCCAGCTGAAAGTCGCACTGATTGGCCCGGGATTTCGCCGCACGTTGAACAACGGGCAGTACGCGATTCACTACCTGGACCGGGCCAGCGAAAAGCGTGCAATCGAGGACGTCGAAGAGTTGCTGAACCTGTTGCAGGCCAGCTTTGGCATTCGCCTGCCGGAGCATCCGCAGTTGCGGTCAATTCTCGGTCGTTTGCTGGCTCACGTCCAAGACGCTTGATATAGAGCCTTCGCTGAACCGTTTTACCTCGAAAAAGGTGCAAATTAATTCGAACCTTTCGCCAAAACGAGGGTTCGAAGCGTTTCCTGAATAATTTGCCACCTGCAATGGAGACGTAAAACGATGTCCAAACTATTCGGAAAGATCCTCAAGAATTCCTCGGTCCTGGCCTTGATCGCGGCACCTGGTGTGGTGTTCGCCGCAGCGCCGACCGACCCGATTTCCACCTTCGGGATCCTCGGCAGCTACAACGACTTCAAACTCGAAGGCGGTAGCCAGAGCGACAAGGACCACATGCCTGAAGCCGGCCTGTTCTATAACTTCGGCAACAAGCTGACGGCTGAATCCGGCTTTATCTACCAGGCCGGTATCGAAGCCAAGTACGGCGAGAAGAGCGACAACAAGCTCAAGGAGGGCCAGGCCGACCTCGACCTCGGCTGGCGTGCCGCGCTGGATGCGCGCAACTTCGTCGACGTGCTGGTGGGTGGCGGCTACAGCTGGACCCGCTACGAGCCGGACTCGGGCGACTACGACATGAAACTCACCAACAAATCGCCGTTCGCCAAGGCGGCCCTGGGCTACAACCACCAGTTCGATGACATGACCATGCGTGTTGAACTGGGCGCCCGCCATACCATCGACGGCCGCGCCAAGCTCAAGGTCGACGGCATCGGCAGCGACACCGTGGACCTCAAGGACCGCACCAACCCGTACGCCGAAGTCAGCCTGCTGATGAACCAGAAAGGCGATCTGCCAGTGATGGCGGGCCTGTACTACACCCGCACCGAGTACAAGCTCGATGACGATTCGTACGTGGCCGACAACACCAAGCTCAAGCGTGACGAGTACGGGTTCAAGGTCGGTATAGCCTTCTAAATCTGCCTGACTGATTGTTCCCACGCTCTGCGTGGGAATGCATCCCGTGACGCTCTGCGTCACAACGCGGACGCAGAGCGTCCAAGGCGGCGTTCCCACGCAGAGCGTGGGAACGATCAGCCGCTGAAGCCTGTCCGCCCAAGCCCCCCTTTCTGTCCCCCAATACCCTCAACGCCGCGCCCTGGCTGCCTTAGTGTGGATCACGCTTTCACACAATAAGAGAGAAGGTGGCTATGCGGGCAATCAACCCCCGTCGCATCAGTCTGCTGCTGGCCGTGACCTGCCTGCTGACAGCCTGTGGCGACAAACCGAAACATCCCCCCGAACGTGCCACGGCGGCCAATGCCATGCCGAGCGACGCAGCCCTGGCCCAGGTCTACGACACCAGTTGCAAGCTGTGCCACGCCAACCCGGCCTCCGGTGCGCCGCTGACCGGTGACGGCCCGGCCTGGAGCCCGCGCATCGCCCAGGGCCCGGACACCCTGCTGGACCACACCATCAACGGCTACAACGGCATGCCCCCGATGGGGATGTGCGTGCAGTGCTCCGAAGAGCAATTCCTGGGGCTGATCAGCTTTATGTCGGGTCAACACATCCAATAAGAATAACGGGGTAGGCGATGGGGCTTTCACGGCGAGAATTATTGCAGCGCGGCGCGGTAGCCGGCGCGTTCATGGCATTGACCAGTAACCCGGTGCTGGCCCAGTTGGCCCGGGCACCGCGGCTGATTCCCTGGCGCAATTGGTCGGGGGCGCAAACCTGTCTGCCCCTGGCGCGGCTGGCGCCGAAGAACCTTGATGAACTGGTGCAGGTCATCGGCCAGGCACCGGGCAAGGTGCGGCCGGTGGGCTCGGGCCATTCGTTCAGTGCCCTGGTGCCCACCGACGGCACGTTGCTGTCCCTGAGTTACTTCAATGGCCTGCTGGATCACGACCCGCAAACCGTGCAGGCCACCTTCGCCGCCGGCACGCCGATGTCGCGCATGGGCCAGGCCTTGAAAGACGTCGGGCAGGCGCTGCCGAACATGGCGGATATCGACTACCAGACCCTGGCCGGGGCGATCTCCACTTCCACTCATGGCACCGGTGTGGGCTTCACCTCATATTCCGGTTGCGTCACCGGCCTGCAACTGGTGACCGCCCAGGGTGAGGTGCTGGAATGCGACGCCAAGCGCCACCCCGAGGTGTTCAGTGCCGCGCGGGTGTCCCTCGGGGCCCTCGGCGTGGCCACCCAGGTCCGCCTGCAAAACCGCGCACCGTACCGCCTGAGGGAGTGCCAGTGGATCGCCAAGACTGAAGAACTGCTGGAGGACGTGGCTAAGAACACCCGGGAAAACCAGCACTGGGAAATGCTCGTGGTGACCCATTCCGACTACGCCCTGTCCATCGCCCTGAACGAAACCACCGACCCCGAAACCCCGCCCATCGACCCGGCGGAGGCGGGCGGCAACGAGTTTGTATCGATCATCGAGAAACTCGACAAATACGGCAGCGATTTCCCCGAGGCCCGGCGTACCTTGCTCAACAGCCTGCGCTTTTTTGCCAGCTTCGATGACCGCGTGGCCGAGTCGTTCCAGGTGTACGCCAACGTGCGCAACGTGCGTTTCAACGAGATGGAATATTCGGTGCCCGCCGAGCACGGACCGGCATGCCTGCGGGAAATCCTCAAGCTGATCAACGACAAGGACCTGCGCACCTGGTTTCCCATCGAGTACCGCTACGTCAAGGCCGATGACATTCCGCTGAGCATGTTCGAGGGCCGCGACAGCTGTTCGATTTCCGTGCACCAGCACTACACCATGGACCACCACAACTTCTTCGCCGCCGTAGAACCGATCTTCTGGAAATACGCCGGTCGCCCGCACTGGGGCAAGTTGCACACCCTCAATGCGCGCACCTTGCAGCCGCTGTATCCGCGCTGGGAGGAATTTACCCGAGTGCGCCGCGAGCTGGACCCCAGCGGCAAATTCCTCAATGCGCACCTGTCGTCTATTCTGGGAGTGGCCTGATGAACCGCAGACATTTCATGCTCGGCACCGGCGTGTTGCTGGTGGGTGGTGCCATCTTGCTGAGGCCGGGCGACCGGGGCAGCCCTTACACCGAGTATTTCCGCAGCCTCAACCAGGAACTCAAGGCCCATGGGCCGATGCGCCCGGTGATGCTGATCGACCTCGATCGCCTGGACCACAACATCGACGTGGTGATGCAGTCAGTGCAGCGCGGCGGCAAACATCTGCGGCTGGTGGAGAAATCCCTGCCGTCGCCGGGGCTGCTGGCGTACATCGCCAAGCGAGCCGGCACCCAGCGCTTGATGTCGTTTCATCAGCCATTTCTGAATCACGACGCCCAGGTGTTTCCCGACGCCGACATCCTGCTGGGCAAGCCGTTGCCGGTGCGTTCCGCCGAGTTGTTTTACCAAACCCACAAGGGCCCGTTCGACCCGTCCCGCCAGCTGCAATGGCTGCTGGACACGCCCGAGCGCCTGCAACAATACCTGGCGCTGGCCCAGGGGCTGGGCACCAAACTGCGGGTCAATATCGAGCTGGATGTGGGCCTGCATCGCGGCGGCATCAGCGACAACGCGGTACTGGGGCAAATGCTCACGCTGATCAGCGCTCATCCGCAGCAGCTGGAATTCAGTGGGTTCATGGGCTACGACCCGTTCGTGGGCATGGGCGTGCCGGGGATTCTCGGCTCGCCCCAGGACCTGTTCGACAAAGTCATGCAGCGCTACAACGGCTATGTGGATTACACCCGCCAGCACTTTGCGCCGCTGTGGCGCGACGGGCTGACGTTGAATACGGCAGGCAGTCCGAGCTATCGCATTCACGAGCAGGAGAAGCTCAGCAGCGAGGTATCGGTGGGCACGGCGTTGCTCAAGCCGACGCACTATGACTTGCCGTCGCTGAGCGAGCATGTGCCGGCGGCCTATATCGCCACGCCCGTGTTGAAAAGCACCGGGCCGGTGGACATTCCGGCGCTGGACGGCAAGTCGCGGTTGTTCTCGTGGTGGGATGCGAATCAGCGCGCCACGTTCTTTATTTATGGGGGCAACTGGATGGCGGAGTTTGAATCGCCCAGGGGGTTGCAGAGCAATGACCTGTATGGGCGCAGCTCCAATCAGGAGATGGTCAATGGTTCGCCCAAGGTGGGGCTGAACGTGGAAGACCAGGTGTTCCTGCGTCCGACCCAGAGTGAGTTCGTGCTGTTGCAGTTCGGGGATTTGCTGGCAGTGCGGGGCGGGAAAATCGTCGATACCTGGCCGGTCTACACCTGACAACGCCGTCCCACTGTAGGAGCGAGCTTGCTCGCGAAAAACCCAAGGACGACGCGTTCATCCAGACGGCCCGCGTTATCGTTTACGTTTTTCGCGAGCAAGCTCGCTCCTACAGTTTTTGCCGGGTTTACAGGGCAAACGGAATCGTCAGCTTCGCCCACAACATGTCGCCTTCCGGGCGGTTCTGCACATCAAACTCCTTGGCCCAGCGCACCTCGGCACTCGCATACTTGAGGAAGGTGAAATACACCGCCGGACCGATCGCAAACACCTGGCCCTTGACCCCGTCATCCACATCTTCGCCATAGATGTTCACCACGGTATGCCCGTATTGCTTATCGTCGGTGGTCTGCTTGAGGTAGTAGCCGTTGAGCCCAAGGCTGAGGTTATCCGTCACCTTGTAGCTGGCCGAGTAGTCGAAGTGAAAAATCTGCCCCGAACGGTAATGGGTGTCGGGGTTTTCCTTGTTGAAGCTGTAGGTGGTCTTGATCGACAGCTCAGTGCGCTCGTTGGGCATCCAGGTCGCCGACACCAACGGTTTGTAGGTGTAGAAATTGTTGCTGGTATTGGCCAGGCGCGTGGCGTCGTATTCGCCGGTGGGCAGGGTGATTTCCAGGGCGGTGCCCACCGTCAGGTTCTTGCCCAGGTCCCAGAGGATGATCGGCGCCACGGTGGTGTCGCCCATGCTTTCCCGGGTGTCGGACATGCCGAACAGCGACACCTGTTGCTTCAGGTAGGACTGGGCGATGTAGCCGCCCAGGCGCCCGCCGAATACCCGCAACGGGCTGAGGTAATCCAGGCGCGGGATGATCGCGTCGGACTTGATCTTCACGTCCGGCACCTTGCCACCCAACGAGCTGATATCGAGCTTCCTGGCTTCGTAATGGTTGTAGTAAATGTTGAAGGCGAACATGTGATCGGGCAGGTTGTTGACATCCAGCGGCAGGATGTAGAAGCCATCGGTGCCGGGGCCGATGTTGTCGACGCCGCCTTCGGTGGCCAGGGCCGGCAGGCTGATGAGGGTCAACAGGGCGAGTTGCACGGGGTAAAACGCACGGGTCGTGTTCATGTCTGGGCTCATTATTATTATCAGGACGACGCTGCCTATAGAAATAAGCCCTCGGCGCCCGGCGGGGCAGGGTATTGGCGGCCACATAGGGGGACTTTGGCGGACAGCTTTCATCCAGAGTGCAGCAGTTCTTGCAAGAGCCTATGATTGTCAGGATGTTTCCAAAACAAGAACTGAAGCACTCAGTCGGGAATCGAAGATCCATGCAAAGGAAAGCCGTTGATCCGCACTATGATCTGGCCCTGGTCTCGCCATTTCTGTTGCAAACCCTCGGCCAAGTGGTCGCGCAAAAAGGCGCGAGCGCCGAGCACCTGTGCCGTGGCCTGGGATTCACCCTGGCCGACCTGGACGACCCGGCCCAGCGCATTTCCTATCGCCAGGCGGTAGCGATGATCCAGCGTGCACTCAAGGTGTTGCCCGACCAGGGGCTGGGCCTGTGGGTAGGCCATCAGAACGTACTCGGCACCCTGGGCCTGCTCGGCCATGTGATTTCACTGTGCAAGACGTTGCGCGATGCGTTTGCCATCGGGGAACGTCATCAGCACACCTCCGGTGGTATCGCCACCTCGCGCACCCATGAAGGCCCCCAGGAAGTTTTCGTCGATATCGAATGCCTGCTGCCCTACGCCGAGGTGCAGGTGTTTGCCGCCGAGGAGTTCTTCGCCAGCCTGATGGTGTATGGCCGCGCCCTGGTGGGCGAGGGCTTCATGCCGCTGCGGGTCGAATTTATCCACGCCGCGCCCAGCTATGTCGCTGACTATCACCAGCTGTTGGGTGCGGATGTGCGTTTTGGCTGCCTGCATAACCGCATGGTCCTGGCCAGCCACTGGCTGGATGTGCGGCTGCCCAATCACCATGCCCTGGCCTTGCGCCAGGCCCTGGAACTGCTGGAACTGGAAAGCGCGCAACTGCATCAGAAAATGGATTTGATCCAGGCGGTGGAGCGCGCGATTTCCCGGGATTTGCAGGGCAGCCAGCTGGAAAAGGTCGCCAGTGACTTGAACATGAGCGGGCGTACCTTGCGCCGGCGCCTGACCGAGCATGGGCTGACGTTCGAGGGCTTGCTGGAACAGGTGCGCAGGGCAAGGACCATGGGCTTGCTGAGCAACCCGGGGTTGTCCATCGAACGGATCACCGAGGAAGTTGGCTACAGCGATGTGCGCAGTTTTCGGCGGGCGTTCAAGCGCTGGACCGGGCTGAGCCCCAGTGCGTTTCGCGGTGAAGGCGCAGGGCCGGGGTGATCGTCAGGATTGGCCCCATTGGCTACCTGATCTTTCCCCGGATTGGCTATTTGTCCAATGCCCCCTCGTCACTACTCTAGACACCAATCCCCACTGTTCTGGAGTATCACCATGCAAGCTCGTACCGACTTCTACACCGCCTCCCCGGATGCCATGAAAGCCATGCTGGCCCTGGAGGCTGCCGTCGGCAAACTGTCCATCGAACTGCCGCTGCTGGAACTGGTGCGCCTGCGTGTGTCGCAGATCAACGGCTGCGCCTTCTGCCTCGACATGCACACCGCCGACGCCCGCAAGGGGGGCGAGACCGAGCGTCGCCTGTACACCGTGTCGGCCTGGCGTGAAACGCCGTTCTTCACCCCCCGTGAACGTGCCGCGCTGGCCTGGGCCGAAAGCCTGACCCTGCTGAGCCAGACCCACGCACCGGATGCAGACTTCACCGAACTGGCCGCCCACTTCAGCCCGCAAGAGCAAGTCGACCTGAGCGTGGCGATCGCCACCATCAACAGCTGGAACCGTCTGGCGGTGGGTTTTCGCAAGATGCCTAAATAACCCGACAAGACGCCGGGATGACTGATCGTTCCCGCGCTCTGCGTGGGAATGCCGCCCCGGACGCTCTGCGTCCAGCGGGCGATGCAAGGCTCAAGTCTTGCGTACGGGTGACGCGGAGCGTCACGGGATGCATTCCCACGCAGAGCGAGGGAACGATCAATGAAGCCGATCTACCACCGGGTTACAGCCAGTCGGCATTCACTTGAAGTAACCCCGTGGCGTGGCGCCGGTCATGGCCTTGAAGAAGGCGATCAGCGCACTGTCACTGGCAAAGCCCAACTCAAAGGCGCAGTACCCGAGACTGCGCCCGGTGGCGAGCAGCTCGATGGCGCGCATCAGGCGCCACTGCTGGCGCCATTGCTGATAGCCCATGCCGGTTTCCCGCAGGAAGATCCGGCCGATGGTTTTGCCGCTGGCGGCCACCTGGCGTTGCAAGGCTTGCAGCTCCGGTGGCAGCGCGTCGAGGTTCTGCAATAACGGCGCCAGGCGTTTGTCCGTGGGCAGGGGCAGCAGCAGCGGTTGCTCGACTGCCTCGCGGATTTCACTCAGGCACAGCGCCAGCAAATGCGCGTATTTGCCCTGTTGCCAATCGGTGTCGAACTCCGCCATTGCCATGGGCTCCAGCACCGCCCGCAGCAGCGCACTCACCTCAATCACCCGCACTTGTGCCGGCAACTGCCCGGCCAATGCCGGGCTGACATACACCGAACGGTAATCCACGGTCTGTTGCATCACTGCCCGGTGCGGCACACCGCCGGGAATCCACGCTGCCCGAGTGGGCGGCAACAGGCACAGTTGGTTGGCCAGGGTAATGCGCGTGCAGCCCTGTTGGGTGAACAGCAATTGCCCGCGCTGATGCTGATGTACACCGGAGTCGTGATCACCCAGCAGGGCGGCGATGCCCACCACGGGCGCGTCGAAGCGGTCGGGATCGAAAGGTGTCTGCGCCGCCAGCCATGCCATGGGATGTCCGATTTCATTGATAAGGTGTCGAAGTCTGGATAATACGCCAGCTGCCGCTGTTTAGACTCCCTGGCCTGTTTACTCGTGAAGAGCGTCTGGATGATGTTGAAAAACTTGCTGGTGCTGGCGGTGGCGCTGCTGATGTTCCCGCAAATCGCACAAACCCTGTATAGCCCTGCGCTGGCGGATATCGGCCAGGCGTTTGCGGTAGGGCCCGAGGCGGCGGGGCAGACCTTGTCGGTGTACTTTCTGGCCTTCGCGTTCGGGGTCGTGGTGTGGGGACGCTTGTGTGACCGCTTCGGCCGGCGCCCGGTGATGCTGGCCGGGTTGGCCCTTTATGGCGCGGCCACAGCGCTGGCCTTGGGCGTGCGTTCGTTCAACGGCCTGTTGCTGGCCCAGGCGGTGGCGGCGTTTGGTGCGGCGGTGGGGTCGGTGGTGACGCAAACCGTGCTGCGCGACCGCTTCAGCGGTGCCGGGCTGGCGCAGGTGTTTTCAGTCGTGGGCATTGCCCTGGCGGCCAGCCCCGCCATTGGCCTGTTCACTGGCGCGGGCCTGGTGCAGCACTTTGGCTATCGCGGGGTGCTCACAGGCTTGTTGCTGCTGGCGCTGACGTTATTGGCCTGGTGCCTGTGGGCCTTGCCGGAAACCCGCCCGGCCTCGCTGCCCACAGCGTCGTTGCGCGGCACCCTGGGCCTGATGCTCAAGGATGCGGCGCTGTGGCGTTCGGTGGGGCTGGTCGCGGTCTTCAATATCGCGCTGTTCAGCTATTACAGCCTGGGGCCGTTTGTGTTCCAGCGCCTGGGGTTGTCTGCCGAGCAGTTCGGCTACAGCGGCGTCCTGCTGGCGTTGGGCTCGGGGCTTGGGGCCTGGCTCAACAAGGGGTTGCTCAAGCGCGGGGCCGGCAGCGAACAGCTGGTGCTGGCAGCCGGTGGCGTGATGTTAGTGGGCAGCGTGCTGGTGGTGCTGTTACAGGACCGTTGGCTGTTCGTGTTGCCGATGCTGTTGGTGGTCATGGCCTTCGGCATGGCGATTCCCAATGTCCTGGGGGCGGCACTCACGGCTTATCGCGACCGCCTTGGCACCGCCGGTGCCTTGTTCGGTTTGCTGTATTACCTGGTGATCGGGGTGGGGTTGACCCTGGCAGCCTGGGTCCAGCAGTTGGGCTGGACCCTGTTGGTGTGCGCCTTGGCGGCGCTATGCCTGGCGATCCCGCGTACCGTCAGAAATTGACCGTGGCACTCAAGCGCGCCGTCAACGGCGCACCCTGGAACAGGTAGTCATCGCCCATGTATTCGCCAGCATCGCGCCAGTAACGCTTGTCGAACAGGTTGTCGACGCTCAGGCGAAACACCGTTTCATAGCCATCGAGTTTGGTGGTGTAGCGGCTGCCGACGTTGACGATGGCGTAGTCGCCCACTTCCACATCACCGGTGCGATTGGCGTACTTGTTGGCGCTGTATTGCACGCCGCCGAGCAGCGCCAGGCCGTCGACCCAGGGCAGGGCGTAGTCGGCGTACAGACTGGCCCGCAGTTTCGGCACGTTGATCGCTTGATGGCCTTCGTATTCCGGCGTGCCGCTGCCCGTCACCCGTGCACGGATGGCCGCGACGCTGGCGGCGATCTGCAAGCGCTGGGTGGCCCAGCCGTTGGCGGACAATTCCAGGCCGGTGTTTTTCTGCTCGCCCTGTTGCACGTAGGTGTAGTCGCCGGCGTCATCCGGCCTGGCATATTGATAGGCCTGGCGAGTCTGGAAGATCGCGGCGGCAAAGCTGATGCGGCGCCAGTCGTATTTCACCCCGGCTTCGATCTGGCGGGAAACTGTCGGGGCGAGGGTTTCATCTTTATTCAGGGCAAACCACGGCGCGGTACCGCCCAGGGACAGGCCTTTGCTGTAGCTGGTGTAGAGCGACAGGTTTTCAATCGGTTTGTAGATCAGTGCCGCCTGGGGCAGGAACACATACTGCCGGGTGTGGCGCGACTCGTTGCCCTGATCATCGAAAGCCTTTTCGTCCAGGCGCACTTCGCGGCCGCCCACGATGGTCTGCCATTGCTCGTTGAAGCTGATGCGGTCGGTGACGAACAGGCCGTATTGGCGGCTGTCGAGGTTGCGATGGCTATCGTTCAGGGGCTTATCGGTGGGCGCGAAGTTTTCCGGGTCCTGATTGATATTGCCGGAGCCAATCATTTCGTTGACCGATTCGCGCTTGTCCACCACTCGCCGAAACGCACTGCTGCCAAACGTCAACTCATGCCCCAGGCCACCGGTATTGAACAACCCGGTCATCGCGGCCTGGATTTCATCATCGCGCCGGGTGTCATCAGGGCTGCGGAAGTCATAGATATCGTAGTTGCCTTCCGGGCTGAAGTAGTTCGGTACCTTGGCCCCGGCACAGCTCGCGGACCCGTAGCAGCCCCACGCAAACGAACTGTAATCATCAATCACCACCTTGCTGCGCGCCGCGCTGACGCTGCCTTTCCACTGGTCACTGAAGCGATATTCAAACTTGCCGTTGAGGTTCAGCGAATCAATCCCCACCTGATTCGCACCGCTCTGATGCCCCAGCAGTTTTTTCGGCGACGCGTCGTGCGGCACCTCGGTCCCGCCCAGCAGCTGATAACCCGGCACCGAGCGCTGTTGCTTGTTCTGATACTCGGCATCCAGCTGCAATACCGCGTCGGGGCTGATGTTCCAGTCGAACGCCAGGGACAGGAAATCCCGGTGGCCATTGGCATGTTCGACATAGGAATGCAGGTCTTCATGGGCCACGTTGGCGCGCAGGCCAAACTGCTGCTCGCTGCCAAACCAGCCGCCCACGTCGGTGGCCAGGTAACCACTGCCGCGATCATCGGTGGACACCGTCACCGAGCGCACATCCTCCGGGCGCTTGGTCACGTAATTGATCACGCCGCTGGGCTCGGAAATCCCGCTTTGCATACCCGACAATCCCTTGAGCAGCTCCACGCGCTGCTTGTTCTCCAGGGCAACGTTCTGCTCGCCGGTGATGGTGCGGCCATTGATCTTGTAACTGCTGGCGGCATTCAGCGAGAAACCGCGCACCACGAAGTTTTCGTAGTAGCCGATGGGCGCATAGCTGTCGCCCACCGAGGCGTCATTGCGCAGCACTTCGCTGAGCAAGCGCGCCTGCTGGTCCTTGATCAACGACTCGTTGAACACCGCGATCGAGGCCGGCGTGTCGAGCAACGGCGCCTCATTGAAAGCGCCCACCGACGCGGTGTCGGTGTTATAGCCGGATTCATCCTGGCCCTGGACCTTCACCTCCGGCAGCTCGATATCAGCCGCCTGGCTGCTTCCAATACCTGCGCTGAGCAACAGGCCGAGGGCAAAACGTGAAGGGGCAGCGGGGCGAAGACGCAAAACCATGGGGGAAGGCCTGAGAGCGCAGAGCGGAGGGCGCATAAGCTAGGCATAACGGCGGCGTTTTACAAGTTTTCGAGAATGGTTCGCTTTGAGACGACCCGTCTCAGCCCGCAGATCAATCCTGCTGCTGCTCGACAGCGGCCCCTGGCAACTGCGATAGACAAGGCTTCTCTCACCGTTGAAGGAGATCGTCATGAGTATCGCTGGAAAAGTTGCACTGGTGACCGGCGCCGGGCAAGGCATCGGCCGGGCCATCGCCCTGCGCCTGGCGCGGGATGGCGCCGACATAGCGTTGGTGGACATCAACAGCGCGAAGATTGAAGCGGTGGCGGCCGAGGTGGTTGCACTGGGGCGCAAGGCCTCGGTGTATGTCGCCGATGTCTCGAAGCTGGAGCAAGTGGTCGCGGCGGTGGACCATGCCCACCAGACCCTGGGCGGCTTCGACATCATCGTCAACAACGCCGGCATCGCACAGATTGACGCACTGCTGGACGTGACTCCGGAACAGGTCGACCGCACGCTGCGTATCAACGTGCAGGGCACGCTTTGGGGCATCCAGGCCGCAGGCAAGAAATTCAAGGCGCTGAAGCAGAAGGGCAAGATCATCAATGCCTGCTCGATTGCCGGCCATGAAGGCTTTGCGTTGCTGGGGGTGTATTCGGCCACCAAGTTTGCCGTGCGTGCGCTGACCCAGGCCGCCGCGAGGGAACTGGCCAGTGACGGGATTACCGTCAACGCCTACTGCCCGGGTGTGGTGGGCACGGATATGTGGGTCGAGATCGACAAACGCATGGCCGAGATTACCGGCGCCGAGGTGGGGGCGACGTACAAGAAGTATGTGGACGGGATTGCGTTGGGCCGGGCGGAAACGCCGGAGGATGTGGCGGGGCTGGTGTCGTACCTGGCGGGGCCGGATTCGGATTACATGACCGGGCAATCGCCGTTGATTGATGGCGGGATTCTGTACCGCTGAGCTGGCGGAATCACTCGGTCAAAAAATGTGGGAGCGGGCTTGCTCGCGAAGGCGGAGTGTCAGTCACCGGAAATGTTGACTGGTACACCGCCTTCGCGAGCAAGCCCGCTCCCACATTTTTGACCGTGTTGGGTCAGTGCTTGCCGGGCATGTCGATACCCAGCTGGTTAACCCGCCGATACAAGGTCGCCCTGGAAATCCCCAACGCCTGCGCCGCCGCCAGCGGCTTCCATCGATGCCGAATCAGTGCGTCCAGCACCAACTGCCGCTCAGGACTCACGCTTTCCGATGTTTCCACCGCAACCGCGTCACCACGAACTTCCACCGGCAAATCCGCCAATTGAATCGTCCCGCCATCGCACACCGCACACGCATACGCCAACACATGCCGCAGTTGCCGCACATTCCCCGGCCAGGCATAACCCAGCAGCGACTCCAGCGCCGCTGCCGCGATCCCGACCGCAACACCGCTGTGCCGCGCCTCCTGCTCCAGAAGCCGATTGATCAATGCCAGTTTGTCCATGCGCTCGCGCAATGGCGGCACACAGAACCGCGCACAGCCCAACCGGAAATACAAATCCTCGCGAAAGCTTCCAGCACTCACCAGCGCCGCCAAGTCCCGATGGCTGGCGCAGATCACCTGGATATCCACCGCCCGGGTTTTTGCCCCGCCCAGCGGCGCCACTTCACCTTCGGCCATTACCCGCAGCAGTCGCGTCTGCAACGCCAGCGGCATGTCGCCGATCTCGTCGAGAAACAACGTGCCGCCATCGGCCTGCAACAGCAGCCCGGTCATGCCCTTGCTGGAGGCACCGGTAAATGCCCCGGCCACGTAGCCGAACAGTTCGCTCTCGATCAGGTTTTCCGGGATCGCCGCGCAGTTCACCGCCACAAAGGGTCCGTCGCGACGGGCGCTGCGTTCATGCAACTGGCGGGCAAACACTTCCTTGCCGGCGCCGGTTTCGCCCTGGACCAGCACCGGCAGGTTGCGGTCCTTGACCCGCACGGCCAGGCGCAGATGTTCTTCTACTCGCGGGTCTACCTGATGACTCGAAGACACCGTCGCACGTGCAGCCTTACGCCGCGGCGCGCTGACCCGTACCTGCAACGCCCCCGGCTCGCCGAACCAATGCAACTGCTGCGTCGATTGATCGGTCACGGCGCGCAACGCGTCCAGGTCAAACACTTCGCCGATATGCTCCGGCAATTGCCCGAAGCGCAACCTCAGGGCCTGCCGCGCCTTGCTGTTCAAGGCTTGCAGCCGCCCATCCTGATCCCACGCCAGCAGCATGTCCGGCTGGCTGTCGACGTAACCGGGCGTGCTGTGGGCCTGCAACACCCAATGTTGCCGGGCGCTGTGCATGAAAAACGCGTTCTCGATGGCCCGCGCGCTTTGCGCCACCATCTGCCGCACCAGGTGTTGGCTGCGCCGGTCATCCGGCGATTTCAGGGCGGAGGCGTCCATCACGCCCAGCAGGTTGCCCTGGGGATCAAAGATGGGTGCGGCAGAGCAGGTCAGGCCGATAAACGCCGCACGAAAGTGGTCGCGCTTGTGCACGGTGACCGCGGCCTTGCTGGTCAGCACCGTGGCCACGCCGCAGGTGCCTTCCTCGGCTTCCGACCAGCAGGTGCCCAGGTACAGGCCGGCCTTGCGGCAGTCGTTGCGAATGCCGGCGTCCACACGATGGTCGATGGTCTGGCCCTGGGCGTCGGTAAGCATCACGCAGTAATCGGCGTGGCGCACCCGGTTGTGAATCTGCCCGACTTCCTCGCTGGCGATGCGCATGAACAGTTCGGCGCGTTCGCGGCATTCCTTGAGCAGGGTGCTGGTGAGGATGCGCGGCCCTTGCAGGGAACCGGGGTCGAGGTGGTGCTGCTCCATGGAGCGGCGCCAGGAATCAAAAATCAGCGACGGCACCGGCGCCTGGGGCAGGCGGTCGGCGTTGCGTACCACGCGGCTGACACAGTCGACATGGTCCTTGGAGTTCACGGCGAGCATTGAAGCCTCCGGTTCTCGATCCTTGTTGTTATGCCCGCCATTAAGCGCCCATGGGCCGGGAGGAACAAGGCCGGCCTGACCAACTGCCCGAGGTGAGACGCAGCGTCTCATTGCGCCTGAGACGCTGCGGGCAGGTTGCAACGGCGCGTCTCATTGAACGGCCCACAGTGGCACGTCCACGCTTCCAGACAACTGCTCTGGGTCAAGGCTTTTCCGGGTTTTCCAGCGGATTGGCACAGGCCGTGCTGAGTGCCTTGCAGCTGGCCTGATCCAGCCTTTTGTGTGTCGAGACAACCTGGAGAACAACAAGATGTCCACTCACCTGTCCACCGATCAATTGCTCCATGCCTACACCGTGATGCGCACCATCCGTGATTTCGAAGAACGCCTGCACGTGGAATTCGCCACCGGCGAGATTCCCGGTTTCGTGCATTTGTATGCCGGCCAGGAGGCCAGCGCCGCCGGGGTCATGGCCCACCTCAACGATGAAGATTGCATCGCCTCCAACCACCGTGGCCACGGCCATTGCATCGCCAAGGGCGTGGATGTGTTCGGCATGATGGCCGAGATCTACGGCAAGAAGACCGGCGTCTGCGGCGGCAAGGGCGGCTCCATGCACATCGCCGACCAGGAGAAGGGCATGCTCGGCGCCAACGGCATTGTGGGTGCCGGGGCGCCGCTGGCAGCCGGTGCGGCGCTGGCGGCCAAGCTCAAGGGCAGCGGGGGGGTGGCGGTCGCGTTTTTCGGCGACGGCGGCTCCAACGAGGGCGCGGTGTTCGAAGCGATGAACCTGGCCTCGATCATGAACCTGCCGTGCCTGTTCGTGGCCGAGAACAACGGTTATGCCGAAGCCACCGGGTCCGGCTGGTCGGTGGCCTGCAAGGACATTGCCGAGCGCGCCGTGGGTTTTGGCATGCCGGGGGTGATTGTCGACGGCAACGACTTTTTTGCCGTGCACGCCGCCCTCGGCGTTGCGGTAGAGCGTGCCCGCAGCGGTAAAGGGCCGACGCTGGTGGAGGTCAAACTGAGCCGTTTCTACGGCCACTTCGAAGGCGATGCGCAAACCTATCGCGGCCCGGACGAAGTGAAAAACCTGCGGGAAACCGGCGACTGCCTGAGCCTGTTTCGCCAGCGCTGCACCGCCGAAGGCTGGCTCGACGCGGCTCAGTTCGAACGCATCGACACCGAAGTCGCGCAGCTGATCGAAGACGCCGTGCGCCTGGCCAAGTCCGATCCCAAACCCCAGGCCGCCGACCTGCTGAGCGATGTCTACGTCGCCTACCGCTAACCGCCACCCACTACAAAAACAATCCGTGGAGAAGTCATCATGGCTAGAAAAATCAGCTATCAGCAGGCAATCAACGAAGCCCTGGCCCAAGAGATGCGCCGCGACCAGAGCGTGTTCATCATCGGCCAGGACGTGTCCGGCGGCACCGGTTCGCCCGGTGAACAGGACGCCTGGGGTGGCGTGCTCGGCGTCACCAAGGGGCTGTATCCGGAGTTCCCCGACCGCGTGCTCGACGCGCCGCTCTCCGAGGTCGGCTATGTAGGCATGGCCGTCGGCGCCGCCACCCGAGGCATGCGCCCGGTGTGCGAATTGATGTTCGTCGACTTTATCGGCTGCTGCCTCGACCAGTTGCTCAACCAGGCGGCGAAGTTTCGCTACATGTTCGGCGGCAAGACCACCACACCGCTTGTAGTGCGCGCCATGTACGGCGCCGGCCTGCGTGCGGCGGCCCAGCATTCGCAGATGCTCACCTCGATGTGGACCCATATCCCCGGGCTCAAGGTGGTGTGCCCGGCCACGCCCTATGACGCCAAGGGCATGCTGATCCAGGCGATCCGCGACAACGACCCGGTGATTTTCCTCGAGCACAAAATGCTCTACAGCCTCCAGGGCGAAGTGCCGGAAGAGCTGTACACCGTGCCGTTCGGCGAAGCCAACTTCGTGCGTGAAGGCAATGACGTAACCCTGGTGACCTACGGGCGCATGGTGCACATCGCCCTGGAAGCCGCCGCCAATCTGGCGCGCCAGGGTATCGACTGCGAAGTGTTGGACCTGCGCACCACCAGCCCGCTGGACGAAGACAGCATCCTTGAAAGCGTGGAGAAAACCGGGCGCCTGGTGGTGATCGACGAGTCCAACCCACGTTGCTCGATTGCCACGGACATTAGTGCATTGGTGGCGCAACGGGCGTTCGGCTTCCTGCGCGCGCCGATCGAAATGGTCACCGCGCCTCACACGCCAGTGCCGTTCTCCGATGCCCTGGAGGACCTGTACATCCCCAACGCGGCGAAGATCGAAGCTGCGGTGCTGAAGATTGCCGACAAGAGGAATGCCGCATGATCCATACACTGACCATGCCCAAGTGGGGGCTGTCGATGACCGAGGGCCGGGTTGATGTCTGGCTCAAGCAGCCGGGCGACCGGGTGGAGAAGGGTGAAGAGGTGCTGGATGTCGAGACCGACAAGATTTCCAGCAGTGTCGAGGCACCCTTCAGCGGGGTGCTGCGGCGGGTGTTGGCCCAGAGCGATGAGACCTTGCCCGTGGGGGCATTGCTGGCAATCGTGGTGGAAGGCGAGGCCAGCGAGGCCGAGATTGATGGGGTGATCGAGGCGTTCCTGGCGGGGTTCGTTTCCAGTGCCGCCGAGGCTGAAGCCAGCGGGCCATCGGCACAGAAGGTCGAGGTGGGCGGGCGCCTGCTGCGCTATCTGGACCTCGGGGAGGGCGGCACACCGCTGGTGCTGGTGCACGGCTTTGGTGGCGACCTGAATAACTGGCTGTTCAATCACCCGGTGCTCGCGGCTGAGCGGCGGGTGATCGCCCTGGATTTGCCGGGGCATGGCGAGTCGGGCAAGTACCTGCAAACGGGCGAGCTTGAGGAGCTGAGCCAGGCGGTATTGGCACTGCTGGATTATCTGAAGGTTGACCGGGTACACCTCGCCGGGCATTCCATGGGCGGGCTGGTTTCCCTGAACCTCGCGCGGGTGGCACCGCAGCGTGTGGCGTCGTTGACCCTGATCGCCAGCGCTGGATTGGGTACGCAGATCAACAGTGATTACCTGCAAGGTTTTATCGACGCGAGCAATCGCAATGCACTCAAGCCGCAACTGGTGCAACTGTTCAGCGATCCGGCGCTGGTGACCCGGCAGATGCTGGAAGACATGCTCAAGTTCAAGCGCCTGGAGGGTGTGGAGCAGGCGTTGCGGCAGATCACCGGGGAGTTGTTCAGCGGTGGTCGGCAGTTGGTGGATCTACGCAACGTTGTCGGGCAGCAGCCGAGCCTGGTGATCTGGGGCAGTGAGGACGCAATTATTCCGGCGAGCCATGCCCAGGGGTTGGAGGCTCAGGTGGAGATACTGCCGGGGCAGGGGCATATGGTGCAGTTGGAGGCGGCGGAGCGGGTGAATCAGTTGATGCTGGCGTTTCTTCGGACCTGATCGTTCCCACGCTCCGCGTGGGAACGATCTTCAAATGTGGGAGCGGGCTTGCTCGCGAAGGCGGTGTATCAGTGCCAGATTTATTGACTGACCCACCGCATTCGCGAGCAAGCCCGCTCCCACACAAGCCAGCTCCCACACAAGCCAGCTCCCACACTTACCTCTGGCGCTTCAGGGTCTCGCTGGGCAACTCCTGAAACAACGCCCGATAGCTGTTGGAAAACCGCCCCAAATGCCAGAACGACCAATTCATCGCCACCTCCGCGACGGTGGTGTCCACTGACGGCGGGTTCAACAACTCCCGCCGTGCACTGTTCAACCGGCGCAACCGCAACCACTGCGCCGGGCTCATCCCGGTATACGTCTTGAACCCGTGCTGCAACTGGCGCAACGGCACCCCGGCAATGCGCGCCAGCTGCAGCAGGTTGACGGTTTCATCCGGCACATCCGCCGCCCATTCGCCAATGCGCGCCATGATGATTCGCTCCTCGGTGCGTCGCTGCAATGAGCCCTTGTCGAGGCACACGCAGGCGTTGTCGAGGATGAACAGGCAGTCGTCGAGCAACTGTTGCGTAAGGGCATCACGACTCGGCGGGTCCAGCGTCGCCGACAGCCGTGTCAGCGTGCCACTGAGCCAGCGGCTGAACAACGGGTTTTGCAGGGAGTTGAGCGGGGCCATGAACAACCCCTCCAGCTTCGCCACATCCAGACCATGGCGCTGGACAAACTGCGGCCCGAACACCACTGCCACTTCGCGGTAGTTTTCCGGGGTGATCCAGGTGTTGCGGCTTTCGCCATTGAGCACGTACAGCGCGTTGTCGCTGCCATCGAAACAGAACGCCAGGGAACCCGGCGGCGCGTTGAAGTTCTGCTCCACCCGGGTGTTCATCCGCTCTTCGTACACCTCGACACCTTGCAGGTCGAGGTAGCGGATCTGCCCGGCGAAATGCCCTGGGGACATCTGCTGGTACTGCTGCACCCAACCGGGTGTCGCACTGCATTGAGCGGCCACATCACCGGTGGTGAAGGCCTGTACGCGCAAAGCTGTTGCCTGTGTCATGGGTAACCTGGGCGCACTCTATTGGTGCGTTGTGGTTGGCGCAAAGTGGATAGATGCCGTTGGACGGCTGGCCCAAGATAGACCTCAATGCGCCGCGAGGGAAGCCCGCGGCGCAGCATCCAACCCATGACGAGGTCCTTATGAACGCCCCCTTCGATCAGCTGTCCGCCTGGCTGAAAGAACACAAGATTACCGAAGTCGAATGCGTGATCAGTGATTTGACTGGCATCGCACGCGGCAAGATTTCGCCCACCAACAAGTTCCTGCATGAGCGAGGCATGCGCCTGCCGGAAAGTGTGTTGCTGCAAACGGTAACCGGGGACTTTGTCGACGACGATATCTACTACGACCTGCTGGACCCGGCCGACATCGACATGATCTGCCGCCCGGTGTCCAACGCCACCTACGTGGTGCCATGGGCCATCGAGCCGACGGCCATCGTGATCCACGACACCTTCGACAAGCAGGGCAACCCCATCGAACTGTCGCCTCGCAACGTGCTGAAAAAGGTCCTGCAACTCTATACCGACCAGGGCTGGCAGCCGATTGTCGCGCCGGAGATGGAGTTCTACCTGACCCAGCGCTGCGAAGACCCGGACCTGCCGCTGAAGACCCCGCTGGGCCGTTCCGGTCGCGCCGAAAGTGGCCGCCAGTCGTTCTCCATCGACGCTGCCAACGAGTTCGACCCGCTGTTCGAAGACGTCTACGACTGGTGCGAAGCCCAGGGCCTGGACCTCGACACGCTGATCCATGAAGACGGCCCGGCGCAGATGGAAATCAACTTCCGCCACGGCGACGCCCTGGACCTGGCCGACCAGATCACCGTGTTCAAACGCACCCTGCGCGAGGCTGCACTCAAGCACAACGTGGCGGCCACCTTCATGGCCAAACCGGTGGCCGACGAGCCCGGCAGCGCCATGCACCTGCACCAGAGCGTGGTGGAGATCGCCACCGGCAAGCAGGTGTTTGTCGATGAGCACGGCAACAAGAGCCAACTGTTCCTCAACCACATCGGCGGCCTGCAGAAGTACATCCCCAAGCTGCTGCCGATGTTTGCGCCTAACGTCAACTCGTTCCGCCGCTTCCTGCCGGACACCTCGGCACCGGTCAATGTCGAGTGGGGCGAAGAAAACCGCACCGTCGGCCTGCGTGTACCGAGTTCCAGCCCCGACGCCATGCGCGTGGAAAACCGCCTGCCGGGTGCCGACGCCAACCCGTACCTGGCCATCGCCGCCAGCCTGCTGTGCGGCTACCTCGGCATGATCGAAAAGGTCGAGCCCAGCGCCCCGGTGGAAGGCCGTGCCTACGAACGCCGCAACCTGAGGCTGCCGATCACCATCGAAGACGCCCTGGCGCGCATGGAAGAGTGCGACACCGTCAAGCAGTACCTGGGGGACAAGTTTGTGCGCGGCTACGTCGCGGTCAAGCGTGCCGAACACGAGAATTTCAAGCGGGTGATCAGCTCCTGGGAACGTGAGTTCCTGCTGCTGAGCGTCTGACGAATCGTCCGTAGCTTAGCGAGGCTGCCGTCGGGCCCACCGCAATTGTGTCCGATACATCGCTACGCAGCCTCGCCAAGGCTCGACAGCTGCTACGGGCAGAATGGCTGGATGAATACATAAAAATCAATCAAGCAAAGGGGTGTCGATATGCGTCTGGTGAAAAAGCTTCTCCCGCTGGCCTTGGCGGCATTGTTCAGCAGCGCGGGCCACGCCGCGCAGACGGTCAGTGTGTACAACTGGACCGACTACATCGGTGAGACCACCTTGGCCGACTTCCAGGCCAAGACCGGGATCAAGGTGATCTACGACGTGTTCGACTCCAACGAAACCCTGGAAGGCAAACTGCTCGCCGGCCGTACCGGCTACGATGTGGTGGTGCCGTCCAACCACTTCCTGGCGCGCCAGGTAAAGGCCGGCGCGTTCCTCAAGCTGGACCGTTCGCAGCTACCCAACTTCAAGAACCTCGACCCCAAGCTGCTCAAACTGCTGGAGAAAAACGACCCGGGCAACGAGCATTCGGTGCCGTACCTGTGGGGCACCAACGGCATCGGCTATAACGTGGACAAGGTCAAGCAGGTGTTGGGCATCGACCATATCGATTCGTGGGCCGTGCTGTTTGAACCGGAGAACATCAAGAAGCTCCACGAGTGCGGCGTAGCATTCCTCGACTCGGCGGATGAACTGTTCCCGGCGATCCTCAACTACATGGGCAAGGACCCGCGCAGCGAGAATCCCGAAGACTACAAACAGGCCGAGGCCAAGCTGCTGACCCTGCGGCCGTACATCACTTATTTCCATTCCTCCAAGTACATCTCGGACCTGGCCAACGGTGATATCTGCGTCGCCTTCGGTTATTCCGGCGACGTGTTCCAGGCGGCCAACCGCGCCAAGGAAGCCAAGAACGGCGTGAACATCGCCTACTCGATCCCCAAGGAAGGCAGCAACCTGTGGTTCGACCTGCTGGCCATCCCGGCGGACGCCGCCAACCCGAAAGCCGCCCACGCCTTCATCAACTACTTGCTGGACCCTGAAGTGATCGCCAAGGTCAGCGCCAGCGTCGGCTACGCCAACCCGAACCCGGCGGCCAAGGCCTTCATGGCCCCCGAGCTGGTGAACAACCCCGAGATCTACCCGTCCCAGGAAGTGCTCGACAAACTCTACATTTCCACCACCCCGACGCCCGCCGTCATGCGCTTGATGACGCGGTCCTGGAGCAAAGTGAAGACCAACAAATGAACCGTTCCTCCTCTGACCACGCTCGTTCCTATTACCTGGCTTCGGCCAACACCATGCCCCGGCGCCCAGCGCTGGGGGCTGACCTGATCGCCGATGTGTGTGTGATCGGCGGTGGGTTCACCGGGGTCAACACCGCCATCGAACTGGCCCAGCGCGGGCTGTCGGTGATCCTGCTGGAGGCCCGGCGGATTGGCTGGGGCGCCAGCGGGCGCAATGGCGGGCAGTTGATTCGCGGGATTGGGCATGACGTATCGGGCTTTGCCAGGTACGTGGGGGAGGAGGGCGTGCGTTACCTGCAGCAGGCCGGGATCGATTCGGTGGCGTTGGTGGGCGAGCGGATTCGCGAGCACGGGATTGACTGTGATTTGCGCTGGGGGTTTTGCGAGTTGGCGAATACGCCGGCGCAGTTTGCGGCGTTTCAGGGGGAGCTGGAGAGCCTGGCTGCCTTGGGGTATGCGCCTGAAACACGGTTGGTGGCATCGCAGGATATGGCGCAGGTGGTTGGCTCAGGCTTGTATGCCGGTGGCCTGGTGGACATGGGCTCCGGGCATCTGCACCCGTTGAACCTGGTGCTGGGGGAGGCTGGTGTGGCCGAATCCCTTGGGGTGCGGATCTTTGAAGACAGCCCGGTGCTGGAGTTGATCCATGGCGACACGGTGCAGGTGCGTTGCGCGTCCGGCACCGTGCGCGCCGGTAACCTGGTGCTGGCGTGCAATGCGCATCTGGAGGAATTGGAGCCGAAGTTGAGCGGCAAGGTGTTGCCAGCGGGGAGCTACATCATTGCGACCGAGCCGCTGTCGGTTGGGGTGGCTGATCAGTTGATTCCGCAGAACCTGGCGTTGTGTGATCAGAAAGTGGGGTTGGATTATTACCGCCTTTCGGCGGATCGGCGGTTGTTGTTTGGGGGGGCTTGTCATTATTCGGGGCGTGATCCGGTGGATATCGCGGGGTATATGCGGCCGAAGATGCTCAAGGTTTTTCCGCAGTTGGTGGATACGGCGATTGAGTTTCAGTGGGGGGGGAAGATTGGGATTACGGCTAACCGGTTTCCGCAGGTGGGGCGGTTGAAGCAGCACCCGAATGTGTTCTATGCCCAGGGGTATTCGGGGCATGGCCTTAACGTGACGCATTGGTGTGCGCGGTTATTGGCGGAAGGAATTCATGCGGGGCAGAGTAAAGGGTTGGATATTTTCAGCCAGGTGCCGCATATGACGTTTCCCGGGGGGAAGGTGTTGCGTTCGCCGCTGTTGGCGTTGGGGATGTTGTGGTATCGGGTTCGGGAGATGGTGGGGTGATTGATTGGGTACATATCCGTTTCTTCGGTAACGGCCACCTATGGTT
>NZ_JACAPN010000059.1:0-50680 GCF_013385665.1 Pseudomonas sp. D4002 | reverse complement strand
AGCGGGCTTGCTCGCGAATACGGTGTAACAGTCACCTGATGTATCGACTGATTTACCGTATTCGCGAGCAAGCCCGCTCCCACATCTGTTTCCGTACGCCCGTTATTGTGTTTCGAGATATTCGCTGTACAAAATTTTCACATTCCATCCAAGACAATTCGCCGGCTATTTCCCCTGTCGAGTGCTCTAAAACGAGTGCCCACCTACTGCAGGAGTGAGTAATCAATGGCGTTGCCGGCGTTGATCGGGCACCATTTGCGCCATTGCGTTCACCGTCTACCCCAGCCTGCCTGGGCGAGGGCGGGGCGCCGCTGTATTCATTCGCAACTTAAACTTCCAATGGGTCCTAAAACGACATGGCAAACCCGGACGCCCTGAATCAGCAGCGAGCTTCTAATCGCTTGCTGCAACCGACCGTCAAATCCCATCTGGCGTACACGCTGCTTTGTGCCTTGATCATGATGGTGATGTTCTCCCTGCTGCGCCTGGCGCTGCTGGTCTACAACCGCGAGATGATCCTCGACACACCGGCCTCGACTTTCCTTGAAGCGTTCGCCAACGGCCTGCGCCTGGATATCCGCCTGGTGATGTACGTGCTGGTGCCGTTGCTGCTGGCGTTGTTCAGCGTACGGGCCATGGCGGCGCGCGGGTTCTTCCGCTTGTGGCTGACGGTCGCGTCCAGCATCGCGCTGTTCCTGGGCCTGATGGAAATGGACTTCTACCGCGAGTTCCACCAGCGCCTCAACGGCCTGGTCTTCCAGTACGTGAAGGAAGACCCGAAAACCGTGATGAGCATGCTCTGGTACGGTTTCCCGGTGGTGCGCTACCTGCTGGCCTGGGCCGTGGGTACGCTGATCCTGAGCATCGCCTTCAAAGGCGCCGACCGTGCAACGCGCCCACGCGGCCCGTTCAGCGGTGGCAGCATCGGCACTCGCCAGGTAGCGCCGTGGTACACGCGCATCGCGGTGTTCGTGGTCTGCCTGCTGGTCGCCGTGGTCGCCATCCGTGGCACCCTGCGCCAGGGCCCGCCACTGCGTTGGGGCGACGTGTACACCACCGACTCGAACTTCGCCAACCAGTTGGGCCTCAACGGTACCTTGTCGCTGATTGCGGCGGCGAAATCGCGCTTCTCCGAGGAGCGTTCGAACATCTGGAAAGCCACCCTGGAGCAGCCGCTGGCCACCCAGACCGTGCGCGACATGCTGGTATTGCCGACCGAGAAACTGGTCGACACCGACACCGCCGCAGTACGCCGTGACTTCACGCCGCCGGCCGAGAAGACCCTGCCGATCAAGAACGTCGTGGTTATCCTGATGGAAAGCTTCGCCGGTCACTCGGTGGGCGCCCTGGGCCGCCCGGGCAATATCACGCCGTACTTCGACAAACTGTCCAAGGAAGGCCTGCTGTTCGACCGCTTCTTCTCCAACGGCACCCACACCCACCAGGGTATGTTCGCCACCATGGCCTGCTTCCCGAACCTGCCGGGTTTCGAATACCTGATGCAGACCCCGGAAGGCAGCCACAAGCTGTCGGGCCTGCCGCAGTTGCTCAGCGCCCGCAAGTTTGACGACGTGTACGTCTACAACGGCGATTTCGCCTGGGACAACCAGTCGGGCTTCTTCAGCAACCAGGGCATGACCAACTTCATCGGGCGTAATGACTTCGTCAACCCGGTGTTCTCGGATCCAACCTGGGGCGTGTCCGACCAGGACATGTTCAGCCGTGGCCTGGAAGAGTTGAAGGCACGTGAAGGCGGCAAGCCGTTCTATGCGCTGCTGCAAACCCTGTCCAACCACACGCCGTACGCGTTGCCGACGCCATTGCCGGTCGAGAAGGTCACCGACCGTGGCAGCCTCAACGAGCATTTGACGGCCATGCGTTACTCCGACTGGGCCTTGGGCCAGTTCTTTGAAAAGGCCCGTAAGGAGCCGTACTTCAAGGAAACCCTGTTCGTGATCGTGGGCGACCACGGCTTCGGCAACGAGCAGCAGATCACCGAGATGGACCTGGGCCGCTTCAACGTGCCGATGCTGATGATCGCACCGGGCATGCAGGAGAAGTTCGGCGAGCGTGACCACACCGTGGGCACCCAGATCGACATCGTGCCGACCATCATGGGCCGTCTCGGCGGTGACACCCTGCACCAGTGCTGGGGCCGCGACCTGCTCAACCTGCCGGAAGGCGACAAGGGCTTTGGCGTGATCAAGCCGTCGGGCAGTGACCAGACCGTCGCCTTGCTCACCGGTGACCGCGTATTGGTACTGCCCAAGGAAATGCCGCCGAAGTTGTGGGAATACGAACTGGGCGCCAACCCGACCGGGAAAGTGATTCCAGAATCGCCGGACGAGGCTGCGTTGAAGCAGAAGCTCGAATCGTTCCTGCAGACCGCTACCAAGAGCCTGCTGGACAACACTGCCGGTGTAGTGGACGGCAAGCCGGACTAAACACCCGCGCATAAAAAAAGAGGCCTTTCAAGGCCTCTTTTTTTTGCACGCTGGAACGCGTTATATCTTGCCGAGCAACAACAGAATCAGCAGCACTACCAACACAGTACCGAGAATACCCGATGGCCCGTAACCCCAATTGCGTGAGTGAGGGAACACTGGAAGACCGCCGACCAGCAGGAGGATCAGAATAATGATAAGAATGAGGCTCATGTTTTGTTTTCCTTATTGTCTTCTGAAAAGACCTGTTATTTAACGAATAGGCCCGACAACTGATACGGACGCCTTAATAACTCCGACCCATGTGTTTGGCAGAAAATTCCGTGTTTTTTTAAAGCTTTTCGCTAACTTGCTTATTTCCTTTAACCCCGTTGCAAATAACTGTCCTTAGTTCAAATAAATGGAACTTGGCGGGTTTCCCGCTATCCGACCCGGCCCACGGTTTGCCTGGGGCATTCAGCAGTCTGATGGTGCGTGGGTGCGGGAAAAACCTTCGCTACACTGCGGCTCACTTCTTCCGTGAACCACAAGGCTACTTTCCTATGCAAAATCGCATGATGATCACCGGCGCCGGTTCTGGCCTGGGTCGCGAAATCGCTCTGCGCTGGGCCCGCGAGGGTTGGCAACTGGCCTTGTCGGACGTCAGCGAAGCGGGCCTGCAAGAAACCCTCAAGCTTGTACGCCAGGCCGGCGGTGACGGTTTCACCCAGCGCTGCGACGTGCGCGACTACAGCCAGCTCACCGCGTTCGCACAGGCGTGTGAGGAAAAGCTCGGTGGCATCGACGTGATCGTCAACAACGCCGGTGTCGCATCGGGCGGGTTCTTCAGCGAACTGTCCCTGGAAGACTGGGACTGGCAGATCGCGATCAACCTGATGGGCGTGGTCAAGGGCTGCAAAGCCTTCCTGCCGCTGCTGGAAAAGAGCAAGGGCCGCATCATCAACATCGCGTCCATGGCCGCCCTGATGCAGGGCCCGGCCATGAGCAACTACAACGTGGCCAAGGCCGGCGTGGTGGCGCTCTCGGAGAGCCTGCTGGTGGAACTCAAGCAACAGGAAGTCGGCGTGCATGTGGTGTGCCCATCCTTCTTCCAGACCAACCTGCTGGACTCGTTCCGCGGGCCGACGCCCGCGATGAAGGCCCAGGTGGGCAAGCTGCTGGAAAGCTCGCCGATTACCGCCGCACAGATCGCCGACTACATCTACCAGCAGGTGGCTGAAGGGCAATTCATGATCCTGCCCCACGAGCAGGGGCGCATGGCCTGGGCATTGAAACAGAAGAACCCGCAACTGCTGTATGACGAGATGACCGTGATGGCGGACAAGATGCGGGCGAAAGCTCAGTCGCAGGCGGTAAAAGGTTGAATTTCAGGTGAGCACCTGACGTGGCGAGGGAGCAAGCTCCCTCGCCACAGCAAGCTCTCTAGCCACAGAGAGCGCCTGCAAATTTGAACATATCGTTTGGTTCTTGGGTGTAATTCGAGATTATTCACTGCCTGTCTGTAGGGTAATTTACCCTGATGTGTAAGGCATGCCTGTTTAACCTGAAGGCCATTGATGGTGCCAGGCAGGGAGCGCATGGTCGGGGTTCGGTAACTTAAAAAGGACGAACCCCATGCTGGTATTAAGCCGCGCGGTAGGTGAAATAATTTCGGTGGGTGACCAGATCACCTTGCGCATTCTGGAAGTGAACGGCACCCAAGTGAAGCTGGGTGTGGAAGCGCCGGTGGGGGTCAATGTGCACCGGGCGGAGGTCTATCAGAAGATCCTCAGCCGCCACGAGCAGCAGGCCAACACCCATCCAGTGCCTGTGCCCAATCCTTGAGTCTCAGTCGAACAGGTGCTTGGGCACATCGTGCTTGAGCATCAACTGGCACTGCTCGCTCTCGGGGTCGAAAACAATCAGCGCCTGGCCCTTGGTCAGCGCTTGGCGTACCCGCAGCACCCGGGTTTCCAGGGGTGTGTCGTCACCATTGTCGGTGCCGTCGCGGGTCACGAAGTCTTCGATGAGGCGTGTCAGGGTGTCGACTTCAAGTGCATCGTAGGGAATCAGCATACAAGCCTCGGCTAGGGAATCCCGGCGATGCTACTGCGCCGGGATCCGAGTTGCCAGTCTCAGGTTTTTTGGCCCACCAGGCTGTCCACCGACGGCACGCGGGTATCACTCTCCATCTGTGTGTCGTGTTCGATCTGGTGACTGAACCGGTCGAGGGAGCCTTTGGCCGGTTGTGCATCGCTGGCGAACACTGGCGGGCTGAGGATGTACGCGCCCAGCAGGCGACTCAGCGCGGCGAGGCTGTCGATGTGCGTGCGCTCATAACCATGGGTGGCATCGCAACCGAATGCCAGCAGCGCGGTGCGAATGTCGTGGCCGGCGGTCACCGCCGAATGCGCGTCGCTGAAGTAGTAGCGAAACAGGTCGCGACGCACCGGTAGCTCATTTTCCGCCGCCAGGCGCAGCAGGTGGCGGGACAGGTGATAGTCATACGGCCCGCCGGAATCCTGCATCGCCACACTCACCGCGTGCTCGCTGGAGTGCTGCTCGTGGGCCACCGGCGCAATGTCGATGCCGACGAACTCACTCACATCCCACGGCAATGCCGCCGCCGCACCACTGCCGGTTTCTTCGGTGATGGTGAACAGCGGATGGCAGTCGATCAGCAGCGGCTGGCCGCTGTCGACAATCGCCTTGAGCGCTGCCAGCAGCGCGGCAACCCCGGCTTTATCGTCCAGGTGGCGGGCGCTGATGTGGCCGCTCTCGGTGAACTCCGGCAGCGGGTCGAAGGCGACGAAATCGCCGACGCTGATACCCAGGGAGTCACAGTCGGCGCGGGTGGCGCAGTAGGCATCCAGGCGCAGTTCGATGTGGTCCCAACTGATGGGCATTTCATCCACGGCCGTATTGAACGCGTGACCGGAGGCCATCAACGGCAGCACGCTGCCACGGATCACGCCGTTATCGGTGAACAGGCTGACGCGGCTGCCTTCGGCAAAACGGCTGGACCAGCAGCCGACCGGCGCGAGGGTCAGGCGGCCATTGTCCTTGATCGCCCGCACGGCGGCGCCGATGGTGTCCAGGTGCGCGGAAACGGCGCGGTCGGGGCTGTTTTTCTGGCCCTTGAGGGTGGCGCGGATGGTGCCGCGCCGGGTCATTTCAAAGGGAATGCCCAGTTCCTCAAGGCGCTCGGCAACGTAGCGCACGATGGTGTCGGTAAACCCGGTGGGGCTGGGAATGGCGAGCATTTCCAGCAGCACTTTTTGCAGGTAAGCGAGATCCGGTTCGGGGATGGTTCGGGTCATGGAAACTCCTGATGAGTTGAGGGCATCGATGGTTTCGATGAAAGGGGCGCCTCAGAGATTGTGTTGGCTGTACCGGCGTCTTCGCGAGCAAGCCCGCTCCCACATTTGGAATGCATTCCCCTGTGGGAGCGGGCTTGCTCGCGAAAGCGCCAGTCAAGGCAACACCTTTCTCAAGCCGTCGGTTGGCTATGCGGGAACAACAGGTCCACGAACTTTTCAGCCGTCGGCTGCGGTTCATGGTTGGCCAGCCCGGCCCGTTCGTTGGCTTCGATAAACACGTAGTCCGGTTGGTCGGCGGCCGGCACCATCAGGTCCAGGCCCACCATGGGAATGTCGAGGGCACGGGCGGCGCGCACGGCGGCGTCCACCAGGGTCGGGTGGAGGATGGCGGTGACGTCTTCCAGGCAACCGCCGGTGTGCAGGTTGGCGGTACGCCGCACCGCCAGGCGTTCGCCACGGGGCAGGATGCTGTTGTAGTCGTAGCCGGCCGCCTGCAGGGTGCGTTGGGTTTCATGGTCCAGGGGGATTTTGCTTTCGCCATCGGTGGCGGCCTGGCGTCGGCGGCTCTGGGCTTCGATCAACGCGCCAATGGAATGCTGGCCATCGCCGGTGACTTCCGCCGGGCGGCGAATGGCGGCGGCGACCACTTCGAAACCGATCACCAGAATCCGCAGGTCGAGGCCTTCGTGGAAGCTTTCCAGCAGTACACGGGTGTCGAATTGGCGGGCCGCCTCAATGGCTTTTTGCACGTCTTCAATGGTCTGCAAATCCACCGCCACACCCTGGCCTTGTTCGCCATCCAGCGGCTTGACCACAATACGCTGGTGCTCGTCGAGAAACTCCAGGTTGTCGTCGGCACTGCCGGCCAACTGCTGCTCCGGCAGCTTCAAGCCTGCAGCCTTGAGTGCCTTGTGGGTCAGGCTCTTGTCCTGGCACAAAGTCATGCTGATGGCGCTGGTCAGGTCGCTGAGGGATTCGCGGCAGCGCACCCGGCGGCCACCGTGGCTCAGGGTGAACAAGCCGGCATCGGCATCGTCCACCTGCACGTCGATCCCGCGCCGATGGGCTTCCTCGACAATGATTCGCGCATAGGGATTGAACTCCGCCTGTGGGCCAGGGCCGAGGAACAGCGGCTGGTTGATCCCGTTCTTGCGCTTGATGGCGAAGGTGGTCAGCGCGCGAAAGCCAAGCTTGGCGTAGAGACTTTTTGCCTGGCGGTTGTCGTGCAGCACCGACAGGTCGAGGTAGCTCAGGCCACGGCTCATGAAGTGTTCGATCAAGTGGCGCACCAGCACTTCACCCACCCCGGGACGGGTACATTGCGGGTCGACCGCCAGGCACCAGAGGCTGCAGCCGTTCTCCGGGTCGTTGAAGGCCTTCTGGTGGTTCAGGCCCATCACGCTGCCAATCACCGCGCCGCTGTCTTCGTCCTCGGCCAGCCAATACACCGGGCCGCCTTGATGGCGTGGCGTGAGCAGCGCCGGGTCCACCGGCAACATGCCGCGCCCCTGGTACAGCTGGTTCACCGCCTGCCAGTCCGCCTCGGTTTGTACCCGGCGAATCCGGAACCCGCGAAACACCCGGGTTGCCGGGCGATAGTCGGTGAACCACAGGCGCAGGGTATCGGACGGGTCGAGAAACAACTGCTGGGGATCAATCCCGAGGATCTGCTGCGGCGCCGCCACATACAGCGCGATATCCCGCTCGCCGGGCTGCTCGTTGAGCAACTCCAGGGCCAGGCTCGCCGGGTCCGGGAAGGTGTGGCCGATCAACAGCCGGCCCCAACCGCAATGCACGGCAATCGGCGTGGGGTCCAGTTCGCTGCCGTCTTCGGCGAAGCGGGCTTGCAGGCGCTCGTAGGAGGGCGCCTGGCCTCGCAGCAAGCGTTGGCTGTAAGCCGTGGCATGAGGTTTCATGAATCAGATTCCTTGTTCGCTGAGCCACAGGTTCAGCGCCGCCAGTTGCCACAGCTTGGAGCCGCGCAACGGGGTCAGTTGGCCTTGGGGATCGGTGAGCAGGCGGTCGAGCATGGCCGGGTTGAACAGGCCGCGGTCCTGGCTTGGGTCCAGCAGCAGCTCACGCACCCAGTTCAAGGTGTCACCCTGCAAATGCTTGAGGCCGGGCACCGGGAAGTAGCCTTTCTTGCGGTCGATCACCTCGCTCGGGATCACCCGGCGCGCCGCTTCCTTGAGCACTTGTTTGCCGCCGTCCGGCAGTTTGAATTTGCCCGGCACGCGGGCCGACAGTTCTACCAGGCGATAGTCGAGAAACGGCGTGCGCGCTTCCAGGCCCCAGGCCATGGTCATGTTGTCGACGCGCTTGACCGGGTCATCCACCAGCATCACGGTGCTGTCCAGGCGCAGGGCTTTGTCCACCGCCGCATCGGCGCCGGGCTGGGCGAAATGCTCGCGCACGAAGTCACCGGCGGCGTCATTCGCGGTCAACCATTTCGGCGCGACGGTAGCGGCATAGTCGTCGTAGCTGCGGTCGAAAAATGCGTCGCGGTAGGCCGCGTACGGATCGCTTGCGCCATCCACCTGCGGGTACCAGTGGTAACCGGCGAACAATTCATCGGCGCCCTGGCCGCTTTGCACCACCTTGCAATGCTTGGCCACTTCCCGGGACAGCAGGTAGAAGGCAATGCAGTCATGGCTGACCATCGGCTCGCTCATGGCACGGAACGCCGCCGGCAATTGCTCGATGATTTCGCTTTCGGCGATACGCAGTTGGTGGTGACGGGTGCCGTAATGCTTGGCGATCAAGTCCGAATACTGGAATTCGTCGCCGCGCTCGCCGCCAGCGTCTTCAAAACCGATGGAGAAGGTCGACAGGTCCTGCACGCCGACTTCCCGCAACAGGCCCACCAGCATGCTGGAATCGACACCGCCGGAAAGCAGCACGCCCACATCCACCGCCGCCCGCTGACGAATCGCCACGGCTTCGCGGGTGCTGTCGAGCACGCGGTCGGTCCAGTCTTCCAGGGTCAGGTTGGCTTCATCGGCATGAGGGCCGTAGGGCAGGGTCCACCAGGTTTTCTGTTCAGTCTTGCCGTCGGCGTCGATGCGCATCCACGACGCGGGCGGCAGTTTTTCAATGCCCGCCAGCAAGGTGCGCGGCGCCGGCACCACGGCGTGGAAATTCAGGTAGTGATTGAGGGCCACCGGATCGAGGATCGGGTTGATATCGCCACCCTTGAGCAGCGCCGGCAAGGCCGAAGCAAAACGCAGGCGCTGGCCGGTGCGCGACAGGTACAGCGGCTTCACGCCGAGGCGGTCACGGGCGATAAACAGGCGCTGGGCATCGCGCTCCCAGATGGCGAAGGCGAACATCCCGTTGAGCTTGGGCAGCAGGGCTTCGCCCCAGGCGTGGTAGCCCTTGAGCAACACTTCGGTGTCGCCACCGGAATAGAAGGCGTAGCCCAGGGCTTCCAGCTCTTCACGCAATTCCGGGAAGTTATAGATCGCGCCGTTGAACGCCAGGGACAGGCCCAGTTGGGCGTCGACCATCGGTTGGGCAGAGCCGTCCGACAGGTCCATGATTTTCAGGCGTCGATGGCCCAGGGCAATCGGCCCCTGGGCATGAAAGCCCCACGCGTCAGGACCGCGTGGCGCCAAGTGATGGGTGATTCGTTCCACCGCTGCCAGGTCGGCAGGTTGGTGATCGAAACGTAACTCTCCAGCTAATCCGCACATAAATTCCTTACCGGTTTTTCCGTTGGGGAGGGATAGAAATGCAGCCCGCCAAAACGGCGGGTACCCAGAGACTGACCCGGGTAAATTGTGGGAGTTTTAGAACAATACGTTATAAGGCAAAGAGCCTTGACGGGTTGCGAGCCCGCCATGGCCCTCAGGATTTGCCTGGGTTACCGCGGATCAGGGCACGCAGCGCGAACCGATTGGGGTGACAGGCTTCGCTGACACTGCGCGGCAGCGGCAGGGGCTCATTGTCGAGCCAGGCGGCCAGCAGCTCTGCACAGAGTGGCGCGGTGACCAGCCCCCGTGAGCCATGGCCACTGTTGATATACACGCCGTGCAACCACGGGCACGGCGCATCAGGGACCTGCCGGGCGTCTTTGCCGAGGGCGGCGTAGGTGTGATCAAACGCCTCTCGCTGCGCCAGCGGCCCGACGATCGGCAGGTAGTCCGGGCTGGTGCAACGGAAGGCGGCGCGGCCTTCAAGCTGTTCGGGTGCCAGGCTGTCGGCGCCCAGGCGTTGCAGCAAATCGAGGGAGATTTCCCGCAGCATCTGCAGATTGCCCGCGTGCTCGGCCACCGTGGGCGTAAGGTCATCGCTCTTGAAGTCGAAACTGGCACCGAGGGTGTGCTCGCCCAGGCGTGGCGGGGCGACGTAGCCCTCGGCGCACACCACTGTGGCCAACGCCTGGCTTTGCGCCGTTTGCGGCAGGCGAGTGATTTGCCCGCGGATGCGCTTGAGGGGCAAGTCAGCGCTGAAGGAAAACCGCTTGATCTCGGCGGCGCCGGCCAGCACGACCACACTGGCTTGAGCCAGAACCGTATCGCCCTGCAACGCCTGCCACTGACTGTCGACCTGCTTGAGCTCAAGGGCGTCGTGGTGCTGGAGCACTTCGATCAGCGGGTGCCTGGCTTGCCATTCGCACAGCGCCGGCGGGTGAACCCAGCCGCCTTCGGGGAAGAACAAGCCGCCGTGCTCCAGCGTTATCCCGGCGCGCGCCTGTGCCTGCTCTTTATCCAGCAGGTGCAACAGGTCCGGGGCAAAAGCGCCGGCCAGTTGTGCCTGGCGCTCGGCTTCCTTGGCGTTGAAGGCCAGTTGCAGCACGCCGCAGCCATCCCAGTCCACGCCACGTTGCAGGTGTTCCAGCAGGCGCCGGGTGTGGCCGAAACCGCTGAGAATCAACTGCGAAAGTGCCGTGCCATGGGCGGAAAGCTTGAGGTACAACACCCCTTGCGGGTTGCCGGAGGCTTCCTGCGCGAGCGCTGCGTGGCGTTCCAGCAAACTGACGCGCCAGCCGCGTGCCGCCAGGCTGGCCGCCGTGGCGCAACCGGCCAGGCCACCACCGATGACCAGTGCATGGCGTTCACCGGAAACCGCAGGTGGGCGCGCAAACCAGGGTTTTGCCGCGGCAGGCGCAGGCGTTTCAGCGGGCCAGCCGAGAAACTCACCCCGCAGGATTTCCCACTTGTGGCCGATGCCGGGGGTGCGCTTCATCTTGAACCCGGCGGCGTTGATCAACCGCCGTACCCAGCCGGTGCTGGTAAAGGTGCTGATGGTCGAGCCCGGCGCCGCCAGCCGCGCCAGTTCGGCGAACAGCTCGGCAGTCCACATGTCGGGGTTCTTGGCCGGGGCGAAACCGTCGAGGAACCAGGCGTCGACTTGCGCGTCCAGTTGCGGCAATTGCTCCAGGGCGTCGCCGATCAGCAACGTCAGGGTGACTCGACCGTTATCCAGTACCAGCCGCTGGAAGCCTTGGTGAATCGCGATGTATTGCGCCAACAGTTGCTCGGCGAACGGTGCCAGTTCCGGCCAGAGGGCGAGGGCGCGCTGCAGGTCGGCGTGGCTCAGCGGGTACTTTTCCACGCTGACAAAATGCAGGCGCGCACCCGCCTCCGCGTGTTGATCAAACAACTGCCAGGCGCACAAAAAATTCAGGCCGGTGCCGAAGCCCGTCTCACCAATCACCAAGCGCCCGCCCACCGGCAGCGCCGCAAAACGTTCCTGCAGACGGTTCTGTTCGAGGAACACGTAGCGGGTTTCGTCAAGGCCCGACTTGTCGGAGAAGTACACGTCATCGAAGACCCGCGAGTGCGGGCGACCTTGGTCATCCCAGTCAAGCTGGGCGTGGGATACGGGGTTCATGAGCGGCTCGGCAAAGGCAAGGCGGCCATTCTAGCTGATCAACAGGGTTGTCATTGATCCATGGCAAGCCGCTGCGGAATTTCCTGCCACGTGTTGTTGCCCAATCCGCTAGTCTTGATCACTTCTGGAACGGAGCCGCCCATGTTCGAATCTGCCGAAATCGGTCACGCCATCGACAAAGACACCTACGACGCCGAAGTGCCGGCCCTGCGTGAAGCCTTGCTGGAAGTGCAGTACGAACTGCAACAGCAGAAGCGCTTCCCGGTGATCATCCTGATCAATGGCATCGAAGGCGCGGGCAAGGGTGAAACCGTCAAATTGCTGAATGAATGGATGGACCCGCGCCTGATCGAGGTGCGCACCTTCGACCAGCAGACCGACGAAGAACTGGCCCGCCCACCGGCCTGGCGCTACTGGCGCCAGCTTCCGGCGAAAGGCCGCATGGGGATCTTTTTTGGTAACTGGTACAGCCAGATGCTGCAGAGTCGCGTCCATGGCGAGATCAAGGACGCGCGGCTGGATCAGGCCATCGCCGGGGCCGAGCGCCTGGAAAAGATGCTGTGTGATGAAGGTGCGCTGATCTTCAAGTTCTGGTTCCACCTCTCCAAGAAGCAAATGAAATCCCGGCTCAAAGCCTTGCAGGACGACCCGCTGCACAGCTGGCGCATCAGCCCGCTGGACTGGCAGCAGTCCAAGACCTACGACAAGTTTGTGCATTTTGGTGAGCGGATCCTGCGCCGCACCAGTCGTGACTATGCGCCTTGGTATGTGATCGAGGGTGTCGATGCGCACTACCGCGGGCTGACCGTCGGCAAGATCCTGCTCGAAGGCCTGCAAAACGCCTTGAAAGTGCCCAAGGGTAAAGCCAGCGGCATGAACCCGGCGCCGCTGCCATCGGCGGTTGACCAGATGAGCCTGCTGAACAGCCTGGACATGAGCCTGAGCCTTGAAAAGGACGATTACGAAGAACAACTGATTACCGAGCAGGCACGGTTCTCCGGGCTGATGCGCGACAAACGCATGCGCAAGCACGCGTTGGTGACGGTGTTTGAAGGCAACGACGCGGCGGGCAAGGGTGGGGCCATCCGGCGTGTGGCGGCAGCCCTCGATCCCCGGCAGTACCACATCGTGCCGATTGCCGCGCCCAGTGAAGACGAGCGCGCCCAGCCTTACCTGTGGCGTTTCTGGCAGAAGATTCCGGCGCGGGGCATGTTCACCGTGTTCGACCGCTCCTGGTATGGCCGGGTGTTGGTGGAACGCATCGAAGGCTTCTGCACGCCGACGGACTGGATGCGCGCCTACGGCGAGATCAACGACTTCGAAGAGCAACTGCGCGACGCCGGGGTGATCGTGGTCAAGTTCTGGCTGGCGATCGACAAGCAGACGCAGCTGGAGCGGTTCCAGGCCCGCGAGGAAATTCCGTTCAAACGCTTCAAGATCACCGAGGACGACTGGCGTAACCGCGAGAAGTGGGACGACTACCGGGCGGCGGTGGGCGACATGGTAGACCGCACCAGCACCGAGATTGCGCCGTGGACGCTGGTTGAAGCCAACGACAAGCGCTGGGCGCGGGTGAAGGTACTGCGCACCATCAACCGGGCGCTGGAGGAAGCGTTCGACAAGACCGACAAGCATGACAAGAAGGACAAGAAGAAGTAACGCCATGCTTTTGCATACGCGGGGTGAATGATTGTCGCGGTTGAAGAGGGCGGGATCTATGCTCGATCCATCTCTCAACAACCACAACAATTGAGGTAGCCCATGCGTGAAGTAGTGATCGTCGACAGCGTGCGAACCGGCCTGGCCAAGTCCTTTCGCGGCAAGTTCAACCAGACCCGTCCCGATGACATGGCTGCCCATTGCGTGAACGCGTTGCTGACCCGCAACGGCATCGACCCGGCCACGGTCGAGGACTGCATCGTCGGCGCCGGTTCCAACGAAGGTGCCCAGGGCTACAACATCGGCCGCAATGTGGCGGTGTTGTCGCAACTGGGTACCGGTACGGCGGGCATGACCCTCAACCGTTTCTGTTCCTCGGGGTTGCAGGCGATTGCGATCGCCGCCAACCAGATTGCTTCCGGTTGCAGCGAGATCATTGTCGCCGGTGGGGTCGAGTCCATCAGCCTGACCATGAAGAGCGTCAACACCGATAACCTGATCAATCCGTTGCTCAAGGAGCAGGTGCCGGGCATTTACTTTCCCATGGGGCAGACGGCGGAAATCGTTGCGCGGCGGTATCACGTCAGTCGTGAAGAGCAGGATCTGTATGCGCTGCAAAGCCAGCAGCGTACGGCTCAGGCCCAGGCTGACGGGTTGTTCGATGATGAAATCGTGCCGATGGCGGTGAAGTACAAGGTTGAGGACAAGAACACTGGCGCGGTGCAGGTGTTGGAGGGGGTGGTGGATCGGGATGATTGCAATCGTCCGGATACGACGTTGGCCAGTCTTGCGGGATTGAAGCCGGTGTTTGCGGAGGATGGGTCGGTGACGGCGGGGAATTCGTCGCAGTTGTCTGATGGGGCTTCCATGACACTGGTGATGAGCCTGGAAAAAGCGCTGGAACTGGGGCTTAAGCCCAAGGCGTTTTTTCGCGGGTTTACGGTGGCGGGGTGTGAGCCGGATGAGATGGGGATCGGGCCGGTGTTTTCGGTGCCCAAGTTGCTCAAGGCCCGTGGGCTGGCAGTGGCGGATATTGATTTGTGGGAGTTGAATGAGGCGTTTGCCTCGCAGTGCCTTTATGCGCGTAATCGGCTGGAAATTGATAACGCCAATTACAACGTCAACGGCGGGTCGATTTCCATCGGGCATCCGTTTGGGATGACGGGGTCGCGGCAGGTGGGGCATCTGGTGCGTGAGTTGCAGCGGCGCAAGTTGCGTTACGGCATTGTCACTATGTGTGTGGGCGGCGGCATGGGGGCCACCGGCTTGTTCGAAGCCGTACGCTGACTCAGTGTGGGAGTGGCGGTGCGACGATTCGACTTGCTCGCGAATGCGGCGGGGCAGTCGATGAAAATGTTGGCTGATAGACCGCCTTCGCGAGCAAGCCCGCTCCCACATTTGATCAGCACCGTATCCCAATCCGTTCACATCCCCCTAGAATGCACCTCCTCCACCTCAGGCATTCGGGGCACTCATGCACATCTCATCGGGCCGTTGGGTCTACGGTTTATCCCTGGCCCTGCTGACCGCGCTGCTCTGGGGCATTCTGCCGATCAAACTCAAACAGGTCTTGCAGGTGATGGACCCCGTCACCGTCACCTGGTTTCGCCTGGTCGTCTCCGGCAGTTGTCTGTTTATCTATCTCGCCGCCGTAAGGCGCCTGCCCAGCTGGCGTTCCCTCGGACCAAAAGGTGGCTGGCTGGTAGCAATCGCCGTGTGCGGCCTGATGGGCAACTACGTGCTCTACCTGGTCGGCCTCAAACTGCTGAGCCCCGGCACCGCGCAACTGGTGGTACAGGTGGGCCCGATCTTCCTGATGATCGCCAGCGTCTTCGTGTTCAAGGAACGCTTCAGCCTCGGGCAGGGCATGGGCCTGCTGGTGCTGATCATCGGCTTCGGCCTGTTCTTCAACCAGCGCCTGACCGAGTTGTTGACCTCCCTGGGCAGCTACACCGCCGGGGTGCTGACGATTCTCCTGGCCACCACCATCTGGACCTTCTACGCCCTGGGCCAGAAGCAGTTGCTGACGGTATGGAATTCGTTGCAGGTGATGATGGTGATCTACCTGTCCTGCGCGCTCTTGCTGACGCCATGGGCGCACCCGATGGAAGCGCTGCAACTGAGCCCGCTGCAAGGCTGGCTGCTGCTGGCCTGCTGTTTCAATACGCTGATTGCCTACGGCGCATTCGCTGAAGCCCTGGCCCACTGGGAAGCCTCGCGGGTCAGCGCCACCCTGGCGCTGACGCCATTGGTGACCTTCGTCGCGGTAGCGCTGGCCGCCTGGATGTGGCCCGAGTATGTGCACGCCGAAGACATCAATGCCCTCGGCTACGGCGGTGCCGTGTTGGTGGTGCTGGGGTCTGCGACCGTGGCGTTGGCGCCGTCGCTGTTCGCCGGGCTCAGGGCCCGGCGTGCACGATTGGCGTCTTAATGACCAGCTTCCAGCATGTTTTCCGGACGCACCCACTGGTCGAACTCTTCGTCCGTGAGATAGCCCAGCTTCAGCGCTGCTTCCCGTAGGGTCAGCCCTTCGGCATAGGCCTTCTTGGCAATCTCGGCGGACTTGTCGTAGCCGATGTGCGGGTTCAGCGCAGTCACCAGCATCAGGCCACGCTCCAGGTGCGCGGCCATTTGCTCGGCGTCGGGTTCCAGGCCGGCGATGCAGTGCTCCTGGAAGTTGCTGCAACCGTCGGCCAGCAGGCGGATCGATTCCAGCAGGTTGTGGATGATCACCGGCTTGTACACGTTCAACTGCAAGTGGCCCTGGCTGGCGGCGAAGCCAATGGTCACGTCATTGCCCAGCACCTGGCAGGCCAGCATCGACAGCGCTTCGCACTGGGTCGGGTTGACCTTGCCGGGCATGATCGAGCTGCCCGGTTCATTCGCCGGCAACTTGACTTCCGCCAGCCCGGCACGCGGGCCGGAGCCCAGCAGGCGCAGGTCGTTGGCGATTTTCATCAGGGCCACGGCCAGGGTCTTCAAGGCGCCGTGCAGGGTGGTCAACGGCTCATGGCCCGACAGCGCGGCGAATTTGTTCGGTGCGGTGACAAACGGCAGGCCCGACAGCGCGGCCAATTCCGAGGCAATCGCCTCGCCAAAACCGTGGGGTGAATTGAGCCCGGTGCCGACGGCAGTACCACCCTGGGCCAGTTCACACACGGCGGGCAGGGCGCTGCGGATCGCGCGTTCGGCGTAGTCGAGTTGCGCTATAAAGGCCGAGACTTCCTGGCCGAAGGTGATGGGCGTCGCATCCATCATGTGGGTGCGGCCGGTTTTCACCAGCTTCATGTGGCGCGCCGACAACTCTGCCAAACCACCAGACAGTTCACGGATCGCCGGCAATAGCTTCTCGGTGACGGCCTGCACGGCGGCGATGCTCATGGCGGTGGGGAAGCAGTCGTTGGAGCTCTGGGAACGGTTGACGTGGTCGTTGGGATGCACCGGGCTCTTGCCGCCACGGGGCTTGCCCGCCAGCTCGTTGGCACGGCCGGCGATCACTTCGTTGGCGTTCATGTTGCTCTGGGTGCCGCTGCCGGTCTGCCACACCACCAGGGGAAACTGGTCGTCGTGTTCGCCGGCGAGCACTTCGTCTGCGGCCTGTTCGATCAACCGGGCAATGTCGGCGGGCAGGTCGCCATTGCGGTCGTTGACCCGGGCCGCAGCCTTCTTGATCAGGGCCAGGGCGTGCAACACAGCCAGGGGCATGCGCTGGTCGCCGATGGCGAAGTTCACCAGCGAGCGTTGGGTCTGCGCGCCCCAGTAAGCGTCATCCGGGACTTGCACTTCTCCCAGGCTGTCGGTTTCGATACGGCTCATCGGGCACACTCCTTCAGGTTCGTTTGCGCAGTTTAGGCCCTGATCGCCCGGTGGGGTTCCCTTAAAAGACTTTTCATCGGATTAAGCCCCGCAAAACCAGGCCCCACAAGGCGTGGGGTTGAGCCGCGGCGTTTTTTAGGCGCAGAATGGGCGCCCTTGGGGTCTTACCTCGCCTGCTAGAAAAGGAAACTCGATGACTCGTCTTCGTGCCATCTGTACCGCGGTTGCTCTGGTATGTGCCAGCGGCCAGGTTTTTGCCGATACCGCCAGCCACAACGCCAGTGCCGAAGCCTTCCTTACCCTGGCCCATGCCGACAAGCTGGGTACCCCGGTGTACATGCAAGTGCAACAAATGTTCGCCCAGCGTTTCGAGCAGACCAAGGCGCCTGCTTCCAAGCAAACCGTCCTGGACACCTACCAGGCCAAGGCCAACACCGCCCTGGACCAGGCCATCGGGTGGAACAAGCTCAAGCCGGACATGATCAAGCTCTACACCGACAACTTCAGCGAATCCGAGCTCAAGGACCTGGTTGCGTTCTACCAGTCGCCACTGGGCAAGAAAGTCCTGGAGAAAATGCCCCAGCTGACCCAGCAATCGGCCCAGATGACCCAGGCCAAGCTGGAAAGCGCGGTACCTGTGGTGAACAAGCTGCTGGAAGACATGACCAACGAGCTGACGCCAAAAGCCCCGGCCCCGGCCAAGAAGAAGTAAACAGGAATGACCATGCAACAGCGTATCGAATCGGCACTCGTCGCCCTGAGCCCGGAACACTTGAGCGTGCTGGATGAAAGCCATATGCACAGCCGTGGGTTGCAGACCCACTTCAAGGCCGTGCTGGTCAGCCAGCAGTTCGAGGGCCTCAACCGCGTCAAGCGCCACCAGAAGGTCTATGCCACGTTGGGTGACCTGATGAGCGAATTCCATGCGTTGGCGCTGCATACCTACACGCCTGAAGAATGGGCGAAAATCGACGCAGCCCCGGCCTCGCCGACCTGCGCCGGCGGTCACTGACACTGTGGCACATCAGCGTGATGTGGCGAGGGAGCTTGCTCCCGCTGGGCTGCGCAGCAGCCCTTCTGCCAATCACCGCGAGCTTTCTGAAAGGTTGCAACTGCCTGGTTGGGGCCGCTCCGCAGCCCAGCGGGAGCAAGCTCCCTCGCCACAGTAAGAGGCGGTCCATAATCGTCGCCATTTTTGTTAGAATCCGCAACGCGCCGCTCAGTCGGCGCGTTTTTTTTGCATCCGGTTCACCCTTTACGAGGGTAGCCACCTGGAGAGAACACCCATGACTCAACCGATTGTCGTGGCGGCACTGTATAAGTTCGTCACCCTCGAAGATTACGTCGCCCTGCGCGAGCCACTGCTGCAGGCGATGGTCGACAACGGCATCAAAGGCACCTTGCTGATTGCCGAAGAAGGCATCAACGGCACCGTTTCCGGCAGCCGCGAAGGCATTGATGGCTTGATGGCCTGGCTCAAGAACGACCCGCGCATGGACGACATCGACCACAAAGAGTCGTACTGCGACGAGCAGCCGTTCTACCGCACCAAGGTCAAGCTCAAGAAAGAAATCGTGACCCTGGGCGTCGAAGGCGTCGACCCGAACAAGAAAGTCGGCACCTACGTCGAGCCGCAGGACTGGAATGCGCTGATCAGCGACCCTGAAGTGCTGCTGATCGATACCCGCAACGACTACGAAGTGTCCATCGGCACCTTTGAAGGCGCGATCGACCCGAAGACCACCAGCTTCCGCGAATTTCCCGACTACATCAAAGCCAACTTCGACCCGGCCAAACACAAGAAAGTCGCCATGTTCTGCACCGGCGGCATTCGTTGTGAGAAAGCCTCGAGCTATATGCTCAGCGAGGGTTTCGACGAGGTGTATCACCTCAAGGGCGGCATCCTGAAGTACCTCGAAGAGGTGCCGCAGGAAGAAACCAAGTGGCAGGGCGACTGCTTTGTGTTCGACAATCGCGTGACCGTGCGCCACGACTTGAGCGAAGGCGACTACGATCAATGTCATGCCTGCCGCACACCGGTCAGCGTCGAGGACCGTGCATCCGAACACTATGTAGCTGGCATCAGTTGCCCGCATTGCTGGGATAAGCTTTCAGAGAAGACCCGTCGCAGCGCGATCGACCGGCAAAAGCAGATTGAGCTGGCCAAGGCCCGCAATATGCCGCACCCGATTGGCTACAACTACAAGCAATCCCCATCCTCCGAGGCCTGAGCCATGTCCGCACGCCTGCTCTATGTAATGGATCCGATGTGCTCCTGGTGCTGGGGTTTCGCCCCGGTGGCCAAGGCGCTGGTTGAGCAGGCCCAGGCCGCAGGCGTGGAGCTGCACCTGGTGGTGGGCGGCTTGCGCACCGGCAGTGGCGCGGCGCTGGAGCCGACGACCCGGCGCTATATTCTTGAGCATTGGCAGGCCGTGACCGACGCCACCGGCCAGCCGTTCAAGCGTGAAGGTGCACTGCCTGATGGTTTTGTCTACGACACCGAGCCGGCTTGCCGCGCCGTGGTTACTGCCCGCAGCCTGGCGCCGGATTGCGCCTGGAAACTGCTGGGGCTGATCCAGCAGGCGTTCTACGTCGAAGGGCGCGACGTGACCCGCGCCGACGTATTGGTGGAACTGGCCGAGACCGCCGGCGTGCCGCGTATCGAGTTCGCCGAAGCTTTCGACCGCGCCGACCAGCACGCGGCCACCGCGGCGGATTTCACCTGGGTCCAGGACCTGGGCATCGCCGGTTTCCCGACCTTGCTGGCGGAGCGTAATGGGCAACTGGCGCTGCTGACCAACGGCTATCAGCCGCTGTCCGAATTGGCGCCGCTGCTGAGCCGCTGGCTGGAGCGAGCTGCCTGTGCATGATCAGCCCGATCCCGTTGAGCAACCCAAGCGTGTCGACCGGCTGACCTGGGCGGAAGTCCGCCGCCTGGCGCTGCATCACAAGAAATCCCTGTGGATCGCCAATGGCGTCGCCGTGCTGGCAACCTTGTGCAGCGTGCCGATTCCATTGCTGCTGCCGTTGCTGGTGGACGAAGTGCTGTTGGGCCATGGCGATGCGGCACTGAAGGTGATGAACCACGCATTGCCCCTGGGTTGGCAGAAGGCCGCCGGCTATATCGGCCTGATGCTGCTGGTGACGTTGCTGTTGCGTTGCGGCGCCCTGGTGTTCAACGTGCTGCAGGCGCGGTTGTTTGCGCGGCTGGCCAAGGACATCGTCTATCGCATTCGCGTGCGGCTGATCGAGCGCCTCAAGCGCATTTCCCTCAGCGAATACGAAAGCCTGGGCAGCGGCACGGTGACCACGCACCTGGTCACCGACCTGGACACGGTGGACAAATTCGTCGGTGAAACCCTCAGCCGGTTCCTGGTGGCGATGCTCACCCTGGTAGGCACCTCCGGGATCCTGATGTGGATGCACTGGAAGCTGGCACTGTTGATCCTGCTGTTCAACCCGCTGGTGATCTACGCCACGGTGCAGTTGGGCAAGCGGGTCAAGCACCTGAAGAAGCTGGAAAACGACAGCACGTCGCGGTTCACCCAGGCGCTCACCGAAACCCTCGATGCGATCCAGGAAGTACGTGCCGGCAATCGCCAGGGCTTTTTCCTCGGGCGCCTGGGCCAGCGGGCCCAGGAAGTGCGGGATTTTGCGGTCAATTCCCAGTGGAAAAGCGACGCCTCCAGCCGCGCCAGTGGCTTGCTGTTCCAGTTCGGTATCGACATCTTCCGTGCGGCGGCGATGCTGACGGTGCTGTTTTCCGACCTGTCCATCGGCCAGATGCTCGCGGTGTTCAGTTACCTGTGGTTCATGATCAGCCCGGTGGAACAGTTGCTGAACCTGCAATATGCCTACTACGCGGCGGGCGGGGCGCTGACGCGGATCAACGAACTGCTGGCCCGCGCCGATGAACCGCAATACGCGGGCGGTGCCGATCCGTTTACCGGACGCGAGACCGTCGGCATCGAAGTGCGCGGCCTGAATTTCGGCTACGGCGAGGAACTGGTGCTGGACCAGTTGAACCTGAACATCGCCCCGGGTGAAAAAGTCGCGATTGTCGGCGCCAGCGGCGGCGGCAAAAGTACCCTGGTGCAACTGTTGCTGGGGCTGTATACGCCGCAGGCCGGCAGCATTCGCTTCGGTGGTTCGACCCAGCAGGAAATCGGCCTGGAGACGATTCGCGAGAATGTCTCCGTGGTGCTGCAGCACCCGGCACTGTTCAATGATACGGTGCGCGCCAACCTGACCATGGGCCGCGAGCGCAGCGACCAGGCCTGTTGGCAGGCGCTGGAAATTGCCCAGCTGGATGCGACCGTCAAGGCGCTGCCGCTGGGCCTGGACAGCGTGGTCGGACGCTCCGGCGTGCGCTTTTCCGGTGGGCAGCGTCAACGCCTGGCCATTGCACGGATGGTGCTGGCGGAGCCGAAAGTGGTAATACTCGACGAAGCCACCTCGGCCCTGGATGCGGCAACCGAATACAACCTGCACCAGGCGCTGGCGCGGTTTCTCAGTGGCCGTACCACGTTGATCATCGCCCACAGGCTGTCGGCGGTGAAACAGGCGGATCGGGTATTGGTGTTCGATGGCGGCCATATTGCCGAAGATGGCGACCATCAGCAGTTGATTGCTGATGGTGGCTTGTACGCCAAACTTTACGGACACTTGCAACAAGTGCGGTGATTTAGCCTACGCTGAGCTATCAGGAGCGGTTTTCACTCGCGTGCGTATTTTAGTTGTGCATGTGCAAGGGACCTCATGAAGCAAAAGCAGACTCTCGGAACCCCTCGGTTATTGGGCATTGTGTGGCCTTTTATCGCCGTCGTGCTGTTCCAGGCATTGTTAGGCTGCGTCAGTCTCTACGTACTCTCGGCGGTGCGCGGTTATGTGGCGGGCGAAAGCCTGTGGTCCAAGGGCCAGAAAGACGCGATCTTTTACCTGACGCTCTACGCCGACAGCCGCGACGAAGCCACCTTCCTCAAATACCAGAACGCGATTGCCGTACCCCAGGGCGGGCATGAGCTGCGGCTGGCCCTGGACCGCCCGACGCCGGACCTGCCTGCCGCGCGCCAGGGCATCCTCAAGGGCGGTAACCACCCTGACGACGTTTCCAGCCTGATCTGGCTGTACCTCAACTTCCGCCATTTCAGTTACCTGGAAAAAGCCATCGAACTGTGGACGGTGGGCGATGGCTACCTGGTGCAACTGGACGACCTGGCCCAGGAGATGCACCGAGCGATCATGGCCAATCAGGTCAGCGGCAGCGACGTACACCGCTGGAAGCAGCGGATCTTCGCGATCAACGACGGGGTGACGCCGGCCGCGAAAGCCTTCAGCGATGCCCTGGGTGAAGGCTCGCGGATGATTCTGCGCCTGCTGCTGGTGACCAACCTGGCCACGGCACTCGGCTTGATCGTGCTGGCGCTGTTGCGCACCCACAAACTGCTGGCCCAGCGGCATGCGTTTGCCGACGCGCTCCAGTTGGAGAAGGAGCGGGCGCAGATCACCCTGGAGTCGATTGGCGACGGAGTGATCACCACCGATGTCGACGGCGCCATTGCGTATATGAACCCGGCCGCCGAAGCCCTGACCCATTGGAAAGCCGCCCAGGCCCAGGGGCTGCCGCTGGCGGCGCTGTTCAACCTGCTGGACGAAAATGCCCAGGCCGACGGCTTTACCCTGATCGAACACATATTGGGCGGCCAGCTCGGTGGGGGCAGCGAGCACTCCAAGCTGATCCAGCGCCTGGACGGCACCACCGTGTCCGTCACCCTGGTGGGCGCGCCGATCCGCAGTGCCGGCAAAGTCGTCGGCGCGGTGCTGGTGTTGCACGACATGACACAGGAACGCCAGTACATCGCCAACCTGTCCTGGCAGGCCACCCACGACGCCTTGACCGGCCTGGCCAACCGCCGCGAGTTCGAGTTCCGCCTGGAGCAGGTGCTGCACAACGTCGGGCGCCAGCAAACCGGGCGCCATGCCTTGATGTTCCTCGACCTGGACCAGTTCAAGCTGGTCAACGACACCTGCGGGCATGCCGCGGGGGATGAACTGTTGCGGCATATCTGCGCGCTCTTGCAGTCCGACCTGCGTGAAGGTGACACCCTGGCCCGGCTGGGGGGCGACGAGTTCGGCATCCTGCTGGAGAACTGCCCGGCGCCGGTGGCGGAAAAAATCGCCGAAAGCCTGCGCCACACCGTGCAGAGCCTGCACTTTGTGTGGAAGGGCAGGCCGTTTGTCACCACCGTGAGTATTGGCCTGGTGCACATCACGCACGCCCCGACCACCCTGGAGACTTCCCTGCGAGCCGCCGACATGGCGTGCTACATGGCCAAGGAAAAGGGCCGCAACCGGGTGCAGGTGTATCACGCCGATGACTCGGAATTGTCCCTGCGCTTTGGCGAGATGGCCTGGGTGCAGCGCCTGCACATGGCGCTGGAAGAGAACCGTTTTTGCCTGTACGCCCAGGAAATCGCGCCCCTTGGGCACACCGAACAGGGGGATGGGCATATCGAAATCCTGCTGCGCCTGCATGACGAGGCGGGGCGAATCATCCTGCCGGACAGTTTTATCCCGGCCGCCGAGCGTTACGGCTTGATGACCTCCCTGGACCGTTGGGTGGTGGAGAACGTGTTCAAGATCATCGCGGGCTGCATGCGTGAGCGCCCGGGCCGGCCCATGGCCATGTGCGCGATCAATCTGTCAGGCACTACCATCGGCGATGAGGACTTTCTTGGGTTCCTGCGTGAGCAATTCATTGCCTATGGCATTCCACCGGAAATGATTTGTTTTGAAATTACAGAAACCAGCGCTATAGCGAATTTGGGTAGTGCGATTCGTTTTATCAACGAGCTCAAAGAGTTAGGGTGCCATTTCTCCCTGGATGACTTCTGCGCCGGGATGTCCTCGTTCGCATATCTTAAACATTTACCTGTAGACTTCTTGAAGATCGATGGAAGTTTCGTAAAGGATATGCTGGACGACCCGATTAACCGCGCTATGGTCGAAGTGATCAATCACATCGGTCACGTCATGGGTAAGCGCACAATTGCCGAATTTGTCGAGACACCCCAGATCGAACAAGCCTTGCTTGAGATCGGGGTCGACTACGCTCAGGGATACCTGATCGAGCGACCGCAGTTGTTTACCTTTGATAGTTTGCAGTGTCGACCTGTGCGACCGCAGCCTCTGTTATTCAAGGCGCCTGGCACGTTCCGATGAAACATTTGCTGGTCTGTACATATCACAAATCAAAAGGAGCCCGACAGTGATCGACACATTCAACAGAACCGGCCCGCTTATGGAAGCCTCAAGTTACCCCGCCTGGGCGCAACAGCTGATCCAGGACTGTAGCGAGAGCAAGCGTCGCGTTGTCGAGCACGAACTGTACCAGCGCATGCGCGATAACAAGCTCAGCGCCAAGACCATGCGCCACTACCTGATTGGTGGCTGGCCGGTGGTTGAACAGTTTGCGTTGTACATGGCACAGAACCTCACCAAGACCAAATTTGCCCGCCATCCTGGTGAGGACATGGCGCGCCGCTGGCTGATGCGCAATATTCGCGTGGAACTCAACCACGCCGATTATTGGGTTCATTGGGCCCGCGCCCATGGTGTCAGCCTGGAAGAATTGCAGGCACAGGAAGTGCCGCCGGAGCTGCATGCACTGAGCCACTGGTGCTGGCACACCAGCTCGGCCGATTCGCTGATTGTCGCGATTGCCGCCACCAACTACGCCATCGAGGGGGCCACTGGGGAGTGGTCCGCTGTGGTGTGTTCCACCGGCGTCTATGCCGCGGCTTTCCCTGAGGAAGACCGCAAGCGCGCGATGAAGTGGCTGAAGATGCATGCCCAGTACGATGACGCACATCCCTGGGAAGCCCTGGAAATCATCTGCACTCTGGCCGGCATGAACCCGACCAAGGAACTGCAGGTAGAGCTGCGCCAGGCGGTCTGCAAGAGCTACGACTACATGTACCTGTTCCTGGAACGTTGCATGCAGCTGGAAAAGTCGGTGGCCGCCCCCCGCAAACAACCGGCCCTGGTTGCCAGCGAGGCGTAAACGGGGTGATGGCGGGGTAAATTACCCCGCCATTGCCAGCCGATTGCGGCCTTCACGCTTGGCCACATACAAGGCACTGTCCGCCCGGCGCAACAGGCTCTCGGCGGACTCTCCCGCCAGCAAGGTCGAGCAGCCCAGGCTCACCGTCAATTCGATCCGCTCATCATCCGCCCAATAATCCTGGGCCTGTGCCGCCTGGCGCAGGCGCTCGCCGACCATCGATGCCGCGTCCCGGCCGGTGTTGGACAGCAGGATCAGAAACTCTTCCCCGCCAAACCGGAACACCATGTCCACATTGCGCAGCTGGCTCTTGATCGAGGCGGCGACCGCCTTGAGCACCTTGTCGCCCGTGGCATGGCCGTGGCTGTCGTTGATGTGCTTGAAGTGGTCGATGTCCAGCATCAGCAAGGACAGGGGTTGCAGGTGCCGGCGAGCCATGTCGATTTCCCGTTGCAGGGTCTGGTCCATGGCGATGCGGTTACCGGTTTCGGTCAGTGGGTCGCGCAGGGCACTGCGAGTCGCCGCACGGTAGAGCAGGGCATTGCGCATCGGGTAGAGCAAGTTGGCCAGCAGCGATTCCAGGTTGGCCAGTTCGTCTTCGAGAAAGCGTTGGTTGCGCCGAAACACCAGTTCGCCAAGGTGCTCGCCTTCATGGCTGAGGGCATAGCTCACCGAATGATGGCCGCGGTGACCGTACTCCAGGCGCAGGTCGCTGGCTTCGTGGCGGTATTGCAGGGCGTCCAGCGGCACCAGGCGTTGGATCTCGCGGAAGAACAACGCAAGGATATGCTCCGGCTCCAGGCTGGTTTGCAATTGCATGCCCAGTTGCTGGCGAAGTTGCTCAACCGTCGCGGGGCGTCGTGTAAGAAGGGAAGGCTGACCAAAGCCCAGGCGTTGCAATTTGGCGCTGTCGAAGTCAATTGCGTTGGTCTGGGTCGGTGTTTTCATAAGCGAATGAGCCTCTAAGCACAAAACTGTCTTACAGGCTGGGTGAGAGCGTCGTACTGTTCCTTCAGTTCCGTAGGACTGACGTACAGTCTAGCCCGGTTTACCTAAGGGTATAACTGCCGCACGTCTTATAGCCGGGGCCGCGTCGCCGCGGGCCCCGGGTTGGGCTTATTGTTTTTGCGGGTCGAACTGCTTGTCACGGATAAACAGCGCTGGAATTACGCCGCAGATAAAGTACGCGCCGCCCATGACCAGGAATCCCACGCCAATCGAGCCATGGGACGCCAGGAAACCAATGGCTGCCGGTGCCACCGCCGCGCCGATTCGGCCAATGTTGTAGGCGCCGCCCACTGCCGAGCCGCGAAATTTCGCTTCGAAGCTTTCGGTCATGTAGGTCGCATTCACGCCGTAGGGGATGCCGTACAGGAAACCGAACACAATCAGCATCCACAGGATGTTGTCCGGGCTCTGGAACAGCACGATCACCGGCAGGAAAATCGCCGTGCCCAGCGCGCCGACGGCGAACACCAGGCGCCGGCCCAGGCGGTCTGCCGCGAGCCCGGCGAGGATCTTGCCGAAAATCATCGCCGCGTAGGTGCCGACCATGTAGCTGGTCATCGACTTGAAGTTCATCCCCAGCTCGCCTTCCAGGTACGACGGCATCCAGTTGTTCACGCCGTAGTAGCCGAACTGCAGGAAGCCTGCGGTCAGTGCCCAGAGGATAAACATGCGGCTGGCTTTCGGGTCGCTGAAGATCAGCTTGAACATGCCGTCGGGTTTCTTCGCCGACACGCGCTTGATGCCTTCGGCCTTTTCCCGGGCACGTTCGGCCTGGGCCTTGATCCAGGCTTGCGGCTCCGGCACCAGGCGTTGCATCAGTACGGCGAGGATCACCGGGATGATCGCCACGTAGAACAACCAGCGCCAGCCGTGGTTCGGCAGGATCCAGCCGGCGAGCAGGGTGGCGACGATATAGCCCACCGACCAACCGGCCTGCAAGGTGCCGAGCACGGTGGTGCGATAGCGGGTCGGCACGTATTCGGCCATCAGGGTGTTGCACGCGACATACAGCGCGCCGAGGCCCAGGGACGCGAAGAAACGGGTGCTCGCGAACTGCCAATAGCTGTGGGTCATGCCCAGGATCGCCGTGCCGGCGGAGAACAGCACGATGCTCCAGACCACGGTTTTCACCCGGCCAAAACGGTCACAGGCCCAACCGCCGTAAATCCCGCCGATGGCCATCCCGGCCAGGGTGAAGCTGCCCAGGCTGCCGGCTTCGACGCTGGTCAGGCCGAACTCGGCCTTGAGGCTGCTGAGGCTGTAGGACAGCAGCATCAAGTCGGCACCGTCGATCAGCAGGCCGAGGAAGCAGAAGATGAATACGATGATCCACAGTTTGTTTTGCGCGGGCGACAACGCACCCGCCGAAGCGGCGACTTCCATAGCGATACCTTGTTGTAGTTGTTAGGGCACAAGTTATGGGTGTTGCGGTAATGCGGTTGGAACACGGTCACTGTAGGAGCTGGCTTGCCTGCGATGGCATCGCCGCGGTGTTACTGCCAGACCGAGTTGTCTGCATCGCAGGCAAGCCAGCTCCCACATGGATTTGGTGTTGTTCCCGGGGTTCAGTGCTTGGCCTCGCGAATCATGTTGCGGGCGATCACCAATTGCTGGATCTGCGTAGTGCCTTCATACAGCCGGAACAAGCGCACATCGCGATAGAACCGCTCGATGGCGTACTCGCTCACATACCCGGCACCGCCGTGAATCTGCACACAACGGTCGGCCACCCGGCCGCACATCTCCGTGGCGAACATTTTCGAGCAGGACGCTTCGGTGCCGATGTTCAGGCCTTCGTCACGCTTGCGCGCAGCGTCCACCACCATGCAGCGGGCGGCGTAGATCTCGGCCTTGCTGTCGGCGAGCATCGCCTGGATCAGCTGGAACTCGGCGATCGGCTGGCCGAACTGCTTGCGCTCCAGGGCGTAGTTCAGGGCATCGTTGAGCATGCGCTCGGCGGCCCCGACGCTGACGGCGGCAATGTGCAGGCGGCCCTTGTCGAGCACCTTCATTGCGGTCTTGAACCCCACGCCTTCGACGCCACCGATCAGTTGGTCGGCCGGTACGCGCACGTTGTCGAATATCACGTCGCAAGTGTGGGCGCCTTTCTGGCCCATCTTGTGGTCGCGCTTGCCCAGGGACAGGCCGGGGGTGTTGCGCTCGACAATGAATGCACTGATGCCGCCCGCGCCCTTGATGTCCGGGTTGGTACGGGCCATCACCGTGTAGATCCCGGCGTGGGGGGCGTTGGTGATAAAGCGCTTGGTGCCGTTGATGACATAGTGGTCACCGTCGCGCACCGCCGTGGTTTTCAGCGAGGCGGCGTCGGAGCCGGAGTCCGGCTCGGTCAGGCAGAACGAACTGAGCAGTTCACCGCTGGCGAGTTTTGGCAGGTAGTGCTGCTTCTGCGCCTCGGTGCCGTCCAGCAGGATGCCGATGGAGCCGATGCCGTTGTTGGTGCCGAAGTAGGAGCGGAATGCCGGCGAGGTGCGGCCCAGTTCAAAGGCCACGTTGACCTCTTCTTCCATGGTCAGCCCGAGGCCGCCGTAGGCTTCAGGCAAGGTCAGGCCAAACAGGCCCAGCTCGCGGAACTGGCTGACGATATCCGCCGGGACGTCATCGGTCTCGGCCAGTTCGTTTTCCCGGGGGATCAGCGCCTCGTTGACGAACTGCTGCAGGGTTTCCAGCAACAGATGAAGCGTTTCGGGGTCTCGGATCATGTGCATTCCTCAGCGGCCCGTTCGGCGGGCCTGTTGTCGTCAATCTGCCGAGGCCTTGCACCGATCTGTCTAGCGGGCGGCGGCCTCGATGTTGTTCACCATGTGCTTGAGACGGGGCCCGATGTCGTCCTCGAGTTTCTCCCGGGAAAGGTGAAAACTCGGTCCGCCACAGTTGAACGTCAGCAGCCCATGTTGTGCATGCAGCAGCGGTACGGCGATGGCGTTTACATCGCGGTGCCACTCACCGATCGACATGCAGTAGCCGAAGTCGGTGTAATCCCGGAAGGCACGTTCCAGACCCTTCCTGATGCCCGGCCAATCCTCCAGATGACGCTGGCGGATATGGTCGAGGATAAATTCCCGCTCGTTTTCCGGCATCGCTGCCAGGCAGGCGCGGCCTGCGGAACTCAAATGCAACGGCAACCGTGTGCCGACCTGGCGGCGCATGGTCATGTTGGCTTCACCCTGGACCACGTCCAGGTAAACCATGTCCAGGCGGTCCCGCGTGGCCATCGCCACCGCGGCCTGGGCGTACTTGGCCATCGTCTCCATCAGCGGATGGGCCACGGCCCGCACCGACAGGTTCGACAGCATTGCGTAACCGAACGCCATCACGCCCACATCCAGCTGATACCGGCCTGACTGCGGCAGGTGCTTGAGATAGCCCAAGCGGGTCAGCGTATGGGTCATCCGCGTAATCGTCGGCTTTGGCAGCCCGGTCTTGCGCGCCAGCTCCTGGTTACCCAGCACGCTTTCGCTGGGGGTGAAGCAGCGCAGCAATTCCAGGCCACGGGCCAGGGCGGTGACGAACTGGCGGTCCTTGTCTTCTTCCTCGTCGGCATTCATCGGATCGATCAGCAAGTGCTCGAATGCGTGGTTGCCGGCAGGTGTTTCGGGTGTGTTCGGGTCCGGGTTTCGACGGCGCATGTTAGTCCCCCTTTTTTTAGAAAATCAACAAAACAAAATTGTATTCCGCACGGCGAAACTAATCAACTTTGCGTGGCTTTGTCTTTTTGTTTAATAAAACTCGTCTAAACAACGAGTTATAGCCCGATTTATCGGAGGCTCAGGTTTTTACGTTTACATCACGGCGACTCGGTCCTTATGATTATCGCTAAATACGGAATGTTGTTTCGCATAGCGAAACTTGCGATATCCGAACTAACAAGAACATTGCAGCAGGAGAATTTGTGGCCAGCCTCGACCAACCCGTAGTGCACCTCGACGTCCAGGACAATGGCGTCGCCGTGGTACGCATCCACCGTCCCGAAGTGAAAAACGCCTTGAACGCCCAGGTTCGCGAAGAGCTGGCCGAGCACTTTCGTGCCCTGGCCAAACGCCGTGATGTGCGCGCCATCGTGCTCACCGGCGGCGACCAGTTCTTCGTGGCCGGTGCCGACATCAAGGAATTCGCCAGCGCCAGCCCGATCGAGATGTATCGCCGCCACACTGAATACCTGTGGGAAGCCATCAGCCGCTGCCCCAAGCCGGTGATCGCCGCGGTGAACGGGTTTGCCCTGGGCGGCGGTTGTGAGCTGGCCATGCATTGCGACCTGATCGTCGCCGGGGAATCGGCGCGCTTCGCCCAGCCCGAGGTCAAGCTGGGCCTGATGCCGGGCGCCGGTGGCACCCAGCGCCTGGTACGCGCCGTGGGTAAGTTCCAGGCCATGCGCATCGCGTTGACCGGCTGCATGGTCAAGGCCCCGGAAGCCCTGGCCATGGGCATGCTCAGCGAAGTGGTGGCCGATGACCAGACCATCCCCCGCGCCCTGGAGCTGGCCGCGCAGATCGCCGCCTTGCCGCCACTGGCGGTGGAACAGATCAAGGAAGTGATGCTGGCTGGCGCCGACCTGCCGCTGGAAAGCGCGCTGGTGTTGGAGCGCAAGGCCTTTCAACTGCTGTTCGATTCGGCAGACCAGAAGGAGGGCGCCGCGGCGTTCTTCGAAAAACGCACCGCGAACTACCTGGGGGAATGACAATGGCTGATTCAATCAAGATCATGGGCCTGGTAGGCACCGGCGTGATGGGCGCCGGGATTGCTCAGATTGCCGCTCAGGCGGGCGTGTTGGTGCGCTTGTTCGATGCCCGCGATGGTGCGGCGCAAACCGCTCGGGATAACCTCGGCGCCACGCTCTCGAAGCTGGCCGCCAAGGGCAAGATCACCCAGGCAGCGGTGGACGCTGCGCTTGCGAACCTGCAAGTCGCCGCCACCATTGAGGCGCTGCACGACTGCGACCTGGTGGTGGAAGCCATTGTCGAAAACCTCGACGCCAAGCGCGGCCTGTTGCAGCAGCTGGAAGGTGTGGTCAGCGCGGCGTGCATCCTCGCCACCAACACCTCGTCGCTGTCGGTCACGGCCATCGCCACCGGCTGCCGACACCCTGGACGGGTCGCCGGGCTGCACTTTTTCAACCCGGTACCGTTGATGCGCGTCGTCGAAGTGATCGACGGCCTGGCCACCGCACCGAAGGTCGGCGATGACCTGTTGGCCTTCGTCGCCCGTACCGGCCATCGCGGCGTGCGCGCCAAGGACACTCCGGGTTTCATCGTCAACCACGCCGGCCGTGCGTACGGCACCGAAGCCTTGAAGATGCTCGATGAAGGCATTGCCGAGCGCGGCGACATCGACCGTATCCTGCGTGAAGGCGCAGGCTTTCGCATGGGGCCGCTGGAACTGCTGGACCTCACCGGGCTCGACGTTTCCCACCCGGTGATGGAGTCGATCTACAACCAGTTCTATCAGGACCCGCGCTACAAACCATCGCCCCTGACCCGCCAGATGCTGGTGGGCGGACGCTTCGGGCGCAAGAGCGGGCAGGGCTTCTACCGCTATGAAAATGGCCAGGTGGTCGACGGCCCGCAGCCGCAGCCGGTGCCTTCCATCAAGCAATTCCCGCCGGTATGGATCGCCACCGAAAACGCCGAAGACTACGAGCGCCTCAGCGCCCTGGTGATCGAGTTGGGCGCACACCTTGAAAGCGCGGCGCAGCCTTCGCCTGAAGCGTTGTGCCTGCTGGCGCCCTACGGCCTCGACGCCACCTCGGCCAGCGAGCGCTTCCACACTGACCCGGCACGCACCCTGTGCATCGACCTGCTGACCGACCTGTCGCGCCACCGCACCCTGATGCAAAACCCGCTGACGTCCACCGCCACCCGCGATGCCGCCCACGCGTTGCTCGCCAATGACGGTGTAGGTGTGACAGTGATCAGCGACAGCGTCGGCTTCGTTGCCCAGCGCACCCTGGCGATGGTGGTCAACCTGGCCTGCGACATTGCCCAGCAACGCATCGCCAGCGTCGACGACATTGACCAGGCCGTACAACTCGGCCTGGGTTATCCACAAGGCCCGCTCGCCTGGGGCGATGCCCTCGGGCCACGGCGCATCCTCACGATTTTGCAACGCATGAGCGAACTCACCCACGACCCACGTTATCGCCCCAGCCCCTGGCTGCGGCGGCGTGCCGTGCTGGGGATTTCCCTGCGTCATGAAGAGCCGGCAGTCGGCTGATTTCGATTCATCACAGGACAAGAATAATGGGTGCATTGACAGGTTTGCGGGTGCTGGATTTAAGCCGGGTATTGGCCGGGCCCTGGTGTGGCCAGGTGTTGGCCGACCTGGGCGCGGAAGTGATCAAGATCGAACGGCCACAGAGTGGCGACGATACCCGCGGCTGGGGCCCGCCGTGGATGAAGACCGACACCGGCGAGTCGTCCGGGCAGGCGTCTTATTACCAGTCCACCAACCGCGGCAAACTATCCGTGGCCATTGACCTGGCCACCAGCGAAGGCCAGGAACTGGTGCGGGCCCTGGCGGCCAGCTCCGACGTACTGATCGAAAACTACAAGGCCGGTTCCCTGGCGCGTTATGGCCTGGATTACGCGACCCTGGCCGAGATCAATCCACGGTTGGTGTACTGCTCCATCACCGGCTTCGGCCAGACCGGCCCGCGCGCCGAAGAACCCGGCTACGACTTCATCATCCAGGGCATCGGCGGCCTGATGAGCATCACCGGCGAGCGCGACGACCTGCCCGGCGGCGGCCCGCAAAAAGTCGGCGTGGCGTTCTCCGACCTGATGACCGGCCTGTATTCCACCGTCGCGATCCAGGCCGCACTGCTCAGCCGCGAACGCACCGGCGTTGGCCAACACATCGACATGGCGCTGCTGGACGTACAAGTGGCAACCCTGGCCAACCAGAGCATGAACTACCTGGCCTCGGGCAAGGTGCCGCAGCGTTTCGGCAACGCCCACGCCAACATCGTGCCGTACCAGGTGTTCCGCGCCGCCGACCGCGACTTCATTATTGCCTGCGGCAACGACAGCCAGTTTGTAGCGCTGTGCCACAGCATCGGTTTGCCGCACCTGCCGGAAGACCCGCGCTTTCGGCGCAATGCCGATCGGGTTGCGCATCGGGCGGAGATTGTCGAACTGTTGTCGGCGCACTTCCTGGGGCGCACGGCGGACGAGTGGGTGGCGAGTATTCACGCCTCGAAAGTACCGGTGGGGGCGATCAACAACATCGCGCAATCCCTGGAAGAGCCGCAGGTGATTGCCCGTGGGTTGATGGTGAAGATCCCGCATCCCAGGAATCCGCAGTTCGAGATGGTCGGCAGCCCGATCAAGATGTCAGGCACGCCGGTAGAGTATGTAAGGCCGGCGCCGATGTTGGGGCAGCATACCGATGAGGTACTGGGCGAGCGCCTCGGGTTGTCGGCAGAGCAGCTGGGGCAGCTCAAGGCAGGAGGGGTGATTGAGCAACTTGACTGAAGGATGGCGGCCCATAAGGCCGCCATCTTTGCGCACGACTTTTTAGCGCGCGACTTCTTTAAGGTAGGCAGTTCGGGCCGCAACGGCAGTCGGCGTGAAATCCGTAAACACACCGTCAACACCGGCGCGGAAAAAGGCCATGTATTCCGCCGCCGGGCTGCCCTTGTAGGCGCCGGCCAGGTATTTGGCTTCGTTGCGGAAGGTGAAAATATGCACGAACAGGCCGGCCTTGTGCGCATCGCTGATCAGGCTGGTGGGCTTGACAGTGTCGACCTCGGGCAAGCCGGGGTTTTGCGCTGAAGCGGCGGCCAGCAACATCGCTTGCGGCTTCCACGGCCCGATGCCGTCGGCATAGGTCTTGACCTCGGCCAGCCCGGCCGGGGTCAGCATCGCACCAAAGGCGCGTGGGTCGCCGGCGACGGTCCAGCTGTAGGGGCGGCCGCTGACGAAGGTGTTGGGTTTGTCGGTGATGAAAATGGTCTCGCCGGTCTTGAAGTTCACCCCGTTCCCATCCACCAGTTGAACCGCCCTGGTTTGCAGGCCGATGGAGCGCAGGTATTTCAGGCTGTTCGGGTCGAAGCTCTGCACGAACACCGGCGCGTCTTTGCGATTGAGGTTGTTGTCTTCAAGGGTCTTGAGAAACGCCGCTTCGAACGGATGACTGCCCGGCGAGCCGCAGCCGTTGGCGATGGCCTGGGCATTGTTCCAGATCGGGTTCTTGCTTTCCGGGTAGGTGGTAATCACGCGGCCCGTGGCGGCGCTTTTGGCTTTCGCGATGTCGATCACTTCCTGGAAACTCAGGATCGGCAGCTTGCCGTTGAGTTCGGTCGGGCGCTCGTCGCGGGCATCATACGTCGTGCCGCCGATCCATTGCTTGAGTTCGGCCAGGGTGAAATCGCTGATTGACCAGTCGTTGGTATGGTCTTCGCCATCCACGATCAAGGACTTCAACACGGATTTTGGATCGTTGGGGTCAGTCTGATCACTCAGGTACTGGGCCGGGCCATTTTCTGCAGTGGCCGGATACCTGACGTTAACCAGTACACCCGGCACCGTGCGCTTGCGGCGTGCAACTTCGGGATTGGTCTTCGCGACGTCGCTGATGTTGGTGTTGTCGCTCAACCAGGGATTGTGCCGGGCCACCAATACACAGTCCTTGGTCATGTGCAGGTCCAGCTCCAGCGAATCCGCACCAGCGTCGGCTGCATGCTCGTAGGAGGCCCGGGTTTCTTCCGGGTACAGTCCTGGCAGGCCGCGATGGCCGATAACCAGCGGCGGTGCACCGTCCAGGGTTTTGAACGAAGCAGGCGCGACAGGCGTGCTCCTGGTCACACTGTCACACGCGCTCACCGTCAGGCTGCATCCGATAACGATAAAACGGGCAAGCAGGGTTTTTACCGCTGGCGGGCCTGAGCGAGTGTGCATGTGTCGTCCTTCAAGAAGAGGGTAGGGGCGGGGTATCTGCGGATGTTGGCGTTGACGTATGACAGCGTCGTGACAGGAAGTGGCGTGGTGATTTTCCAGCGCGGCGCACCTGGGGTGAAGCAAAAATCTCACTGAATGCTTGACTTCTCCTTTTCAATCAGTAACATACGGCGCATTCCGCGATAGCTCAGTTGGTAGAGCAAATGACTGTTAATCATTGGGTCCCTGGTTCGAGTCCAGGTCGTGGAGCCAGATAGTAAAAAAGCCTGCAGCGATGCAGGCTTTTTTTTGCCTGGAATTTGTCCCGGACACTCGATTCAGGCGTGCCCTCGAAACAGACGATATTCGGCAGGCATGCACACCGCACAAGGACGAAATCCCGCGGCGACAGCCGTCGCTTCATCGAGAAAAAACACGCGATTTTTCACGTAGCCGCCACGCGCAATGGCTCGCAGCGCCGCACGACAGTCGAGCTTTCCATAGCGCTTGCCGCGACGGTGGCCGCCCAGCGTTCCCGGCTCGAGGCTTGGGTAGGGTTTTGCATCTGCGCCCATCAGCATCCACACGTTTTTGTCAGCCATCGCCTGTCCTCCTGCCGTAGCAGCCTGCGGTACCTCCGCCATGTATCGCCGATCAGATCGGGTAACACACCCGGTTTCTTGCTTTTTTTATCACTCAAAAAGGCTCAAAGTCGGGCACGCTATCCATTTCTGCTTTTCGACAGGATTCGAACATGTCAAAACTTCCCGAAACGTCCAACGATCCCTACCAATGGCTTGAAGACGTCGACGGCTCGCGTTCACTGGACTGGGTACGCGCCCAGAACCTCAAGACCGAAGACCGGCTCGCCCGCTCCGACAGCTTCAAGCAGATCAAGGCCGATGTGCTGGAGATACTGGACTCGGACAGCAACATCCCCTACGTCGATAAGGTCGGCGCCTATTACTACAACTTCTGGATGGACGCCGCCCACCCGCGGGGCCTGTGGCGTCGCACCACGCTGGCGGAGTACCGCAAGCCCCAGCCTGCCTGGGAAACGTTGCTGGACCTTGACGCACTGAACGCCGCCGAGGGCGAAAACTGGGTGTGGCACGGTGCTGATTTCTTGCGCCCGGACTACCAGCGCTGCCTGCTGGCGCTGTCCCGTGGCGGCGCCGATGCGAATGTCACCCGCGAGTTTGATCTGGCCAGCAAGACCTGGGTCGAAGACGGCTTCCAGTTGCCCGAGTCCAAGGGCGGCCTGGGCTGGATCGACCGTGACAACGTCTATGTCTATACCGATTTTGGTGAAGGGTCGATGACCCGTTCCGGTTACCCGCGCATCGTCAAGCAGTGGCAGCGCGGTACGCCGTTGAGTGCCGCCAGTCTTGTCTATGAAGGCGCGCTGGATGATATGTACATCGCGGCGATGCACGACGACACGCCCGGCTACGAGCGTGACTTCGTCAGCCGCACGCTGGCGTTCTACAACAACGAGCTGTACCTGCGGGGCAGCGACAACCAGTTAAGCAAAATCGACGCGCCGAACTCGGCGGAAAAGTCGGTGTACAAAGACTGGCTGCTGCTGGAACTGCGGGAGGACTGGACGCTCGATGAGGTGTTCGTGGCCGGCTCGTTGCTGGCGATCCGGTTTGATCGCTTCATGGCAGGCCAGCGGGATTTCGAGGTGCTGTTCACCCCTACGGACAGCACCTCGCTGGCAGGGTTTTTCTGGACGCTGAATCACCTGGTGCTGAACGTACTGGATCACGTCAAGAACCGCCTCAGCGTCCTCACTCCCGGCGCGAACGGCTGGCAGCACAGCCCGTTCACCGGGGCGCCGAGCATGGGGACGGTGGGTGCCAGCGCAGTGGACAGCGACGACAGTGATGCCGTCTGGCTGGTGACCACTGACTACCTGACGCCGACCACCTTGTCGCTGGCCGAGATCGGTCATCCGCCCGAGGTACTGAAAACCCTGCCGGCCTTTTTCGATTCCAGCCAGCACGTGATCGAGCAGCACTTTGCGGTCTCCAGGGATGGCACTCGTGTGCCGTATTTCCTGGTGCTCGGCAAAGACCTGCCGCGCAACGGCACGGCGCCGACCTTGCTCTATGGTTACGGCGGCTTTGAATACTCCCTGACCCCGTATTACTCCGGTAAGGCAGGCCGCGCCTGGCTTTCGAAGGGCGGGGTGTACGTGGTTGCCAACATTCGCGGTGGCGGTGAATACGGCCCGCGCTGGCACCAGGCCGCACTCAAGCAGAACCGTCCGCGTGCCTACGAAGATTTCGCCGCAGTGGCCCGTGACCTGATCGACCGCGGGATCACTTCGCCCCGACACCTGGGCGCGGAGGGTGGCAGCAACGGTGGTCTGTTGGTCGGCAATATGCTTACTCAATACCCGGAACTGTTCGGTGCAATCGTCTCCCAGGTGCCCTTGCTCGACATGCAGCGCTATCACCTCCTGTTGGCCGGGGCGTCGTGGATGGGGGAATACGGCAACCCGGACGTACCTGAAGAGTGGGCGTACATCCAGACGTTTTCTCCATACCACCTGTTCGATCCGGCGAAGGCCTACCCACCGGTGTTTTTCCTGACCTCGACCCGCGATGACCGGGTGCATCCAGCCCACGCCCGCAAGCTGGCGGCGAAGATGATCGAGGCCGGCAAGGACGTGACGTACTACGAAAATATCGAAGGTGGGCACGGCGGGGCGGCGGACAATGCACAGGCTGCGCATATGAGTGCGCTGGTCTACAGCTTTTTGTGGGAGAAGTTGAGTTCTAATCGGGACTGAGTGTTGCCAGCCTTAATTGCTGGTACGCCTGCACCAATTGGTCGAGCGTAAACCCAAGGTTCCTGCCGCTGGGATTGGGCAGAACCCACACCGCCGCACACCCCAGGGTGTGCGGTTGAAGTCCCCAGGCAATCTGCTTCTGCCCGCTCAACGCGCTATAGGCGGCCTTTCCCAGAAACGCCACATACCGTGGCGCATAACGTGCGATCTTGCGTTCAAAACCCGCCGCCGCCGCCCTGAATTCATCCGCCGACAACTGGTCCGCCCGGGCCGTAGGCCGCTCCACCACCGTGGTCAGCCCGCATTGGTATTGCAGGATCGTGCGGTCGTTCTCCGGCTGCACTTCATGGGGCGTAAACCCGGCCAGGTGCAGCGTGCGCCAGAACCGATTGCTCCTGCCCATGAAGTGATGCCCGGTGGTGGCGGCCTTCAGCCCCGGGTTTATGCCGCAGAAAATCACGGCCAGGTCTTTGGTCAGAATGTCTTCGAGTGTTTCGTTCATGCTGAGTCTCAGGCAAGTGTCTTTCACGACGTTGGGAAAAACACAGGGGCGGTCTGGCGTATCGCGTTAGTCGGGATACCCTGTGAACCTGTTCAGGCTATCTTTACAGCGGCCATCATGGTTAACGGGGCCCGCAGGTCAACAGCAGAGCTGCTTTATGTGGGAGCGGGCTTGCTCGCGAAAAAACCGAGAACGCCGCGTTGAATCAGGATGCCAGCGTCATCGTTGACGACCTTCGCGAGCAAGCCCGCTCCCACATTTGACTGTGCCCGCTCTTGATTTTGATCTTGGGCGGCCCGCGGAGTAATGCAGGCAAGAGCGGAACCAATATCAGCCATTACCTAAATAACCGATATGCCCCCTAACCCAACAACGCCCGAGCAAACTCCTCAGACGCAATAAAGTCCATGGCCTTGCGCAACTCGCAAGCCGCCTCAGCCCCAAACACCTCATCAAACCGGACCGCCATCTGCCTGGACACCACCCGCGCCTCTTCGTATTTACGCTGCCCCGCGTCGGTCAACAGCACCCGCCGGCTGCGACGGTCCAACTCATCCACCCGCAACACCACCAGCCCGTCCCGCACCAGCGGCTTGAGCGTATGCCCCAGGGCCGACAAATCCATCACCAACGACTGCGCCAGGTCGCGCATCTTCGGAGCGTCGCCATTGGCGATGTGGTTCATCAGCGAATACTGGGTGGCCTTCAGACCAAACGGCGCAAACGCCTCGTCATAGATCTGCGCCATACGACGGGACGCGCGCCGCACGGCTCCGTTGGAACAGGTGCTCGGGCTATTCAGGACAGGCGGTGCGCATTTCACAGGCTGATCACTCGCTACAGATCAAGGGTTAACCGAACGTTAATCCGGCAAGATGAATATTGACACATGCTGCAACAAATTAGTTGCGTATGCCACTAAACGCTATATCGTGGCATATGCCTCTATTTTGACCGGATGTCAGTGCAGTTGGCCCGGAACACAGACGGGCGGGGCAGGAGGGAAGCGCTGTTCGGTACCTCCTTCAGTCATCAACTTCCTGTCTGGATCACATCTATGCTCAACCTCGTGCGCATCGCATTGCGGCGCCCCTATACCTTCCTGGTATTGGCTATTTTCATTCTGATTGTGGGCCCGCTCGCGGCCTGGCGTACCCCGACCGACATCTTCCCCGAAATTCGCATCCCCGTGATTGCCGTGATCTGGCAGTACACCGGCTTGCCGCCCGACCAGATGGCCGGCCGCATCACCTCGCCGTTCGAGCGGGTGCTGACCACCACGGTCAACGACATCCGCCATATCGAGGCGCAATCGCTGAACGGCTACGGCATCGTCAAGGTGTTCTTCCAGCCGGGAGTCAACATCAGTACGGCCAACGCGCAGATGACGTCGGTGTCCCAGGCCATCCTGCGTCAACTGCCGCCGGGCACCACGCCGCCGCTGATCCTCAACTACAGCGCCTCGACAGTGCCGATCGTGCAGTTGGCGTTGTCCGGCAAAGGCCTCAGCGAACAGAAACTCGGTGACCTGGGCCTCAACACCGTGCGCCTGATGTTGACCACGGTGCCCGGTGCCGCACTGCCATACCCGTTCGGCGGCAAGACTCGCCAGGTGCAGATCGACCTCGACTCCGCACGCATGCAGGCCCGTGGTCTCTCGGCGCAGGACGTGGCCACTGCCCTGGCCACGCAGAACCTGATCACCCCGGTGGGCACGCAAAAGATCGGCAGCTACGAGTTCAACCTGCAACTGAACAACTCGCCGACGGACTTCCACGACCTGGAAAACCTGCCGATCAAGACCGCCGACGGCACCACCGTGTTGATTCGTGACGTGGCCACGGTGCGTGACGGCAACCCGCCGCAGACCAACATCGTGCACGTCAACGGCAACCGCTCCGTGCTGCTGCCGGTGCTCAAGACCGGTTCGGCCTCGACCCTCGGGGTGATCGCCGGGATCAAGGACAAACTGGCCGACAACAAAGGCGCCTTGCCGCCCAACCTGAATATCGACCTGATCGGCGACCAGTCGCTGTTCGTGCGCTCGGCCATCAGCGGCGTCGCCCGGGAAGGGATCATTGCCGCCGCGTTGACCAGCCTGATGATCCTGTTGTTCCTCGGCAGTTGGCGCTCCACGGTGATCATCGCCACGTCGATCCCATTGGCCATCCTGTCGTCGATTGCCACGCTGTCGGCGCTCGGCGAAACCCTCAACATCATGACCCTCGGCGGCCTGGCATTGGCCGTGGGGATCCTGGTGGATGACGCTACGGTGACCATCGAAAACATCAACTGGCACCTGGAACAGGGCAAGCCGGTGGAGACGGCGATCCTCGACGGCGCGGCGCAGATCGTCACGCCGGCGTTCGTGTCGCTGCTGTGTATCTGCATCGTGTTTGTGCCGATGTTTTTCCTGGAAGGCGTGGCGCGCTTCCTGTTTGTGCCGATGGCCGAAGCGGTGATCTTCGCGATGATCGCCTCGTTCATCCTCTCGCGAACCCTGGTGCCGACCCTCGCCAATTACCTGCTCAAGCCTCACGAACATCATGCGGACGGTACGCCGGTGGTGGTGCCGTCGAGCAACCCGCTGGTGAAATTCCAGCGCGGGTTCGAGCGCCAGTTCGAGGCGTTTCGCGGGGTTTACCACGGGGCATTGGAGAGTGCCTTGCACCACCGTCGTATCGCGGTGATCGCGATGCTGGCGTTCGTCGCCGTGTCGTTTGCGCTGGTGCCATTCCTGGGTCGCAACTTCTTCCCCGACGTCGACTCCGGGCAGATCCTGTTGCATGTGCGTGCACCGATCGGCACGCGGGTCGAGAGCAATGCGCGGCTGGTCTCGCAGATCGAGAACACCATTCATAACGTGATCGAGCCCCGGGAGCTGGCGGCCATCGTCGACAATATCGGCCTGGCCATCAGCGGGATCAACGTGGCCTACAACAACACCGGCACCGTGGGTTCACAGGACAGCGACATCCAGATCAGCCTGAAAGAAGGCCATCGTCCCACCGCCGAATACATGCGCGAACTGCGGGAGCGGCTGCCCCGTGAATTCCCGAATGCGGTGTTCTCGTTCCCGGCTTCGGACATCGTCGGGCAGATTCTCAACTTCGGTTCTTCGGCGCCGGTGGATGTGCAAGTCAGCGGGAATAACCTGCCCGCCAACTTCACCTACGCCAGCACGTTGCTGCGGGAAATCCGGCGGGTGCCGGGTGTGGTGGATGCGCGTATCCAGCAGTCGCGGCAACTGCCCACGTTCAAGATCGATGTGGACCGTACCCAGGCCCAACTGGTGGGCCTGAACGAGCGCGATGTGACCAACAGCCTGGTGGTCAACCTGGCGGGTTCCAGCCAGGTGGCGCCGACGTTCTGGCTCAACCCGGCCAACGGCGTGTCTTATCCGATTGTGATGCAAACCCCGCAGTACGGCCTCGACACCCTGGCCGCCCTGCATAACCTGCCGTTGAGCGGCAGCCCCGGTTCGGCGCAAGACCAGACCCTCGGCGGCCTGGCGTCCATCGAACGCAGCCACGCGAACTCGGTGGTGACCCAGTCGGACATCCAGCCGGTGGTCGAGGTGTTGACCGCAATTCAGGGCCGCGACCTCGGTGCCGTTGCCGCCGACATCCAGAAGATCATCGCCGCCCACGCCAGCGAAGTGCCCACCGGCTCCAAGGTGCTGTTGCAGGGTCAGGTGCAAACCATGAACGCGGCCTTCAGTGGCTTGCTGTTTGGCCTGCTTGGCGCGGTGGTGCTGATCTACCTGCTGATCGTGGTCAACTTCCAGTCCTGGGCTGACCCGTTCGTGATCATCACCGCCTTGCCGGCGGCGCTCGCGGGCATCGTGTGGATGCTGTTCATCACCCACACGCCGCTGTCGGTACCGGCGCTGACCGGGGCGATCATGTGCATGGGCGTGGCCACCGCCAACGCCATCCTCGTGGTGAGCTTCTGCCGCGAACGCCTGGCCGTGCACGGGGATGCGGTGCAGGCGGCGCTTGAAGCCGGCTTTACCCGTCTGCGCCCGGTATTGATGACCGCGATTTCGATGATCATCGGCATGGCGCCGATGGCGCTGAGCCTGGGGGAGGGCGGCGAACAGAATGCCCCGCTGGGCCGTGCGGTCATCGGCGGGCTGGCCTTCGCCACCATTGCCACGTTGTTCCTGGTTCCGCTGATTTTCAGTCTTGTGCACGGGCGGCGTCAGCACGCCACGCTTGCGACCACCGCCACTCAAGGGGTTTGACATGTCTGCTTCCGTTTCCAATTCGGGTTCGCCCCGCCGTAAATCCCGTGGTCTGCTCTGGCTGGTGCTGGGGCTGGTGGTCCTGGTTGCCGTGGTGGTATTCGGCATCGGCGTGCGCGCCAGCGAATCCCATGACCTGAAAACCTGGACCGATGCCCAGGCGTTGCCCAGCGTGATCCTGATCACCCCGAGCGTGCAGCCCCAGGGTCCGATCCTGAACCTGCCGGGGCGCCTTGAGGCGTACTCCCGGGCGTCGATCTTTGCCCGGGTCAATGGCTACCTCAAGACCTGGAACGTCGACATCGGCGACCACGTGAAGGCCGGGCAACTGCTGGCCGAAATCGACACGCCGGAGCTCGATCAGCAACTGCTGCAAGCCAAGGCCGTGCTGGCTTCGGCCCAGGCCGACGAGTCGCTGGCACAGACCACCGCCAAGCGCTGGCAGGCGATGCTTTCGTCGGACTCGGTGTCGCGCCAGGACGTGGATGAGCGCACCGGCGACCTGACTGCCAAGCAGGCCAAAGTGGTCGCGGCCAGGGCCAACGTCGACCAGTTGGTTGCCACCAAGGGCTTCCAGCGTTTGACTGCGCCGTTCGCCGGCGTGGTCACTGCACGCTCCACCGATGTGGGGGCGTTGATCAGTGCCGGTGGTGCCACTGGCAAAGAGCTGTTCGCGGTCTCCGACGTCAGCCGCCTGCGGGTGTATGTGCAGGTGCCGCAGTCGTCGGCGCCGCAGATTCAGGTGGGCACCGTGGCACGTCTGAACGTGCCGGAGTATCGCGGTGAAACCTTCAACGCCAAGGTGATCGCCACTGCCGATGCGGTGAACGCCGCGTCCGGCAGCACCCTGGTGCAACTGTTGGTGGAGAACCCCGGCAGCCGCCTGTTGCCGGGCGGCTACACCAGCGTGCAGTTCACCTTGCCGGTCCAGACCGACGTGCTGCGCTTGCCTGCCAGCGCCCTGGTGTTCGATGACAAGGGCATGCGCGTGGCGACCCTCGACGCGAATAATCATGTGCACTTCAAGACCGTGACCATCGCCCGGGACTTCGGTGACAGCGTGGAAATCGGCAGCGGCCTGGTCGCCACCGACCGCGTGATCGACACCCCGCCCGACGGCCTGGCCGACGACGATTCGGTGCAGCTGGCCGCCAATCCCGTGGAGGCCAAACCCCATGGCTAAGCGCACTTGCCTGGTATTGGTCGCGACCCTGGGCCTGGGCGCCTGCCATCTTGCGCCGCCGCTGGACGTGCCGGAGGTACCCATTGCCGCGCAGTTCCATACCCAGGGACCGTGGACCGTCGGCACGCCGAACGACCAGGCGAGTCGCGACGGTTGGTGGCACATCTACAAGGACCCGCAACTGGATGCGATGGAGCAGCAGTTGCTGCAAAGCAACCCGGACTTGAGCGCGGCACTGGCTCACTATTCCCAGGCCCAGGCGTTTTTGGCCCAGGCGCAATCCGGGCTGTTTCCAAAGCTGATCGGTTCCAGCAATGCCCAGCGCATTCGCCAGTCGGACACCCGGCCACTGCGCTCGGCCAGCCCGCCGAATGTTTACGATTCCGGGACAGTGGGGGTAGAGCTGGACTATGAAGTCGACCTCTGGGGCCGTGTGCGCGACACCGTTGCCGCCGGCACCAGCGACGCCCAGGCCGCCAAGGCCGACCTGGCCTCAGTGCGTCTGAGCTTGCAGGCGCAATTGGCCGACAGCTACATCCGCCTGCGTGGCATCGACCGGCAAGACCAGTTGCTGCAGGAAACCAGCGATGCCTATGCCAAGGCTTTGAGCCTGACCGAAGGCTTGCACGGCGGCGGTATCGTCTCCGGGCTGGACGTGGCGCGGGCGCGTACCCAACTGTCGACGGTCAAGTCGCAGCTGAGCCAGAATTTGGTGCAGCGTGCAGTGCTTGAACACTCGATAGCGGCGATGCTGGGTGAGTCCGCATCGACCTACGCGATTGCCCCAAGCGTCGCGGATATCGCCTTGCCCGGCGTGCCCACCGGTGTACCGTCTACGCTGTTGCAGCGTCGGCCGGACATCGCCGCTGCCGAGCGCCGGATTGCCTCGGCCAATGCACGCATAGGGGTGGCGAAAGCCGCCTGGTTCCCGGCCCTTACCCTGAGTGCCCAGGGTGGTTTCCAGAGTGATGAGTTCGCGCACTTGTTGAGCGCGCCCAACATTTTCTGGGCAATTGGCCCGTCGCTGGTGGGGACGATTTTTGACGGCGGCGCGCGCCAGGCCGGGGTGGACAGTGCCAAGGCGGCAACCGATGAAGCCGCAGCCAAGTATCGTGGTGTAGTGTTGACCGCGTTCGAGCAGGTGGAGAACAACCTCTCGATCATCTCCGGGCTCGACACCGCCCTGGTTGACCAGCGCGATGCGGCGGCAGCCGCGCAGTACGCCGAGGACTTGTCCCTGGCCCGCTATCGCCAGGGTGGCGCGGCGTACCTGGACGTGGTGACGGCGCAGGTAGCGTCGTTGCAGGCACAGCGCACGGTGCTGGATCTGCAGACTCAACAGTTAAGCGCCAACGTAGGGCTGATCAAGGCACTGGGTGGCGGCTGGAATATGGCCCAACTGGCCCAAAAGAACCTGTAGGAGCGAGCGTGCTCGCGAAGGTCGTCGACCACACCGCGGGCATCCTGAAAGAACACGGCGCCCTCGAGTTTTTCGCGAGCAAGCTCGCTCCTGCCGTTAGTTGTTGTGAACATTGAATCCAAGGAGTAGTGGCATGACTGATTACGTACCGCCAAAAGTCTGGACCTGGAAGACCCAAAACGGCGGCACCTTCGCCAGCATCAACCGGCCCATTGCCGGCGCGACCCACGACAAGGAATTGCCGGTAGGCCGTCATCCGTTGCAGCTGTATTCGTTGGCAACGCCCAATGGCCAGAAGGTCACGATCCTGCTGGAAGAGCTGCTGGCCCTGGGTCACAAGGGTGCCGAATACGATGCGTGGTTGATCAAGATCGGTGACGGCGACCAGTTCGGCAGTGGCTTCGTCGGGGTCAATCCGAACTCGAAGATTCCCGCGCTGCTGGACCGCAGCGGGCCCAAGCCGATTCGGGTGTTCGAGTCGGGTGCGATCCTGCAGTACCTGGCCGAGAAGTTCGGCGCGTTCCTGCCCACCGAACCGGCGGCCCGTGCCGAATGCCTGTCGTGGTTGTTCTGGCAGATGGGCAGCGCGCCGTACCTGGGCGGTGGCTTCGGGCATTTCTATGCCTACGCGCCGACCAAGATCGAATACGCCATCGACCGCTTCGCCATGGAAACCAAGCGCCAACTGGACGTACTGGACAAGCAATTGGCCGAGCACGAATACATTGCCGGGGATGAGTACACCATCGCCGACATGGCGATCTGGCCGTGGTACGGCGGCCTGGTGAAAGGCCGCTTGTATGAGGCGGGGGAGTTTCTCTCGGTGCAGGATTACAAGCACGTCGTGCGCTGGGCCAATGCCATCGAAGCGCGGCCGGCGGTGCAGCGTGGGCGCCGGGTCAACCGCGTGTCGGGCGAGCCGTCAGAGCAACTGCGCGAGCGGCATGAGGCGTCGGACCTCGACCTGCACCGTTGATAGAGCTGGCAACCCACACCTTGTGGCGAGGGGGCTTGTCCCCCGTTGGGCTGCGCAGCAGCCCTGAAAATTCACCGCGTTTTTTCAGGAAAATTCGGTGAGCTTATTGGGGCTGCTGCGCAGCCCAACGGGGGACAAGCCCCCTCGCCACAGGTTTCAGCGGTGTCTTCACGGCGTTCCCACTTGGCAATCACCAGCGGTGCCAGGGCATTGCCCAGCACGTTCAACGCGGTGGTCGGCATTTCCATCAGGCGATACACCCCGGCGATGAAGGCGATGCCCTCCAACGGCAAGCCCGCACTCGCCAGGGTCGCCGACAGAATCACGAACATGAACCCCGGCACCCCGGCCGCGCCCTTGGATGTCAGCACCATGGTCACCACCAGCAGGGCCTGGTCGCCAAGGCTCAGGTCGATGCCATACAGCTGCGCCACAAACAGCGTGCCGATCCCCAGGAACAGCGACGCACCGTCCAGGTTGAACGAATACCCCACCGGCACCACAAAGCTCACCAGTGAAGGCGGCACGCCGTAGGTTTCGAGTTTCTTCATCAGTTGCGGCATCACCGCCGCCGAGCTGGCGGTGGAGAACGCCAGGATCAGTTCATCCTTGATATGCCGCATCAACGCAAACAGGTTGATCCCGCACAGCCGCGCGACCAGGTTGAGCACCACCAGCACGAAGAACGCAATCGACACGTAGCTGACCAGGATCAGCTTGGCCAACGGCAACAGCGAGCTGAACCCGAAGTTGGCCACGGTCACTGCGATCATCCCGAACACGCCGATGGGCGAATAGGCCATGATCATCGACGTGACCTTGAACATCGCCTCCGACACCCCGCGCAGCAGGGCAATCACCGGGTCCTTGCGCTCGGCCGGCAAGCGCGATACCCCGAGGCCAAACATCACCGCGAAGAACAGCACCGACAGCAGGCTGCCCTGGGCCATGGCATTGATGACGTTGTCCGGAATGATCCCGACAATGATCTGCCCCAGGCTGTGGCCGCCGGCGCTGCTGGTGGGCAAGGTCACGGCACTCGCTTGCAGGCTGGCCAGTTCGGTGCCGGCGCCCGGCTGGAGCAGGTTGCCCATCACCAGCCCGACGATGATCGCCAGGGTGGTGATGCAGAAGAAATAGCCCAGGGACTTGGCCCCGATGCGTCCCAGGGATTTACCGTCACCGTGCCCGGCAATGCCCACCACCATGCAGGCAAACACGATGGGCACGACGATCATCTTCATCAGCTTGATAAAGATATCGCCCGCCGGTTGCAGCAGGTTGTCCACCAGCCACGGCCGGGATTCGGGAAAACGGTGCAGCAGGGCGCCGATGGCGATGCCGGCGAGCAAGCCGATCAGGATTTGCCAGACCAGCGCGATGCGGGGCTTGTGCATGGGAATGCCTCATTTATATCAATGATTATGAGTGTTGTTCTAGGCAGTCAATGAGCGGCCATCCCTGGCCGCCGGGTGGGGCGGGAATCCGTCAGCGCAATCGATGGCACGCTTCATTCAGGCGACGGCAACCTTCTTCAATCACGTCAAGCGAGCTGGCGAAAGACAGGCGGATATACGGCGACATGCCGTACGCCGCGCCGCTTACGGTGGCCAGGCCGTGTTCCCGCAGCAGGTGCTCGGCCAGTTGGGTGTCACTGTCGATCCGCTCGCCGTGGGCGGTGGTCTTGCCCATCAGCCCGGCGACGTTGGCGAACACGTAGAACGCGCCATCCGGTGGCGTGAAGCTCACGCCGGGAATGTCTTCGAGCAGGCCCAGCATGCGTTCGCGGCGTTGCTGGTACACCTCGCGCATCCCGGCGATGGGCGCCTGGTCGCCGGCGAAGGCGGCCACTGCGGCAGCCTGGCTGAGGGAACTGGGGCAGGTGGTGGTTTGCGAAAGCAGCTTGGCAATGGCCGCGATCAGCCAGGCCGGGCCGGCACCGAAACCCAGGCGCCAGCCGGTCATGGCGTAGCCCTTGGAGGCGCCGTTGACGATCAGCGTGCGCGGCTTCAGGTCCGGTGCGAGTCGGGTCAGGGAAACGTGGCGGGCATCGTCGTAGACGAAGTGCTCGTAGATCTCGTCCGCCATGATCAGCACATGGGGATGGCGCCGCAGCACCGCGGCCAGGGCCACCAGTTCGGCCTCGTTGTACACCGCGCCGCTGGGGTTGTTCGGGCTGTTGAGGATCACCCATTTGCTGCGCGGGGTGATCGCTTGTTCCAGGGCCTGAGGCGACAGCTTGAACCCCAGTGACTCGTCGCCGGGAATGATCACCGGCGTCGCGTCATTCAGCCGTGCGATGTCCGGGTACGACACCCAATACGGCGTGTGCACGATGACTTCGTCGCCGCGATTCAGGGTCGCCGCCAGGGCGTGATAAATGATGTGCTTGCCACCGCACCCGGCAATCACTTCGTCCAGCCCATAGTCCAGCTGGTTATCGCGCTTGAGCTTGAGGCAGATTGCCTGGCGCAGGGCGAGGGTGCCGCTGGTGGCGGTGTAGTGGGTGTCGCCACCGTGCATCGCGGCGCTGGCTGCTTCGAGGATATGCGCGGGTGTATCGAAGTCCGGCTCGCCCACGGTGAAGTTGACGATGTCCCGGCCCTGGGCGCGCAGTTCGCTGACCAGTGCATTGGCGGCGATGCTCGGGGAGGGCGCGATGCCCAGCACCCGGTCGGACAGAAAGGCAGTGCTCATGATGACTCCCCTCAGCCTGCCAGGCCGGCCTGTTGCAACACCTTGTCGATCCAGCTCTGGCGCACCGCACCGCTGGCAATTTCGGCTTTGACTTGCTCTTCATGGGCCGCGTGTTGCGCGGCCTTGCGCAGCACTTCGGCGGCGTCGGCCTGGGAGAAGGCGACCAGGCCGTCTTCGTCACCCACCAGCACATCCCCCGGGTTGATCAGCATGCCGCCGATGGACACCGGCACATTCACCTCGCCCGGGCCGGTCTTGTAGGGGCCGCAATGCACCACGCTGCGGGCGTAGCAAGGGGTGTCCTCGAAGCTCGCGACATCGCGAATCGCCCCGTCAATCACAAACCCCACGCAGCCGCGTTGCTGGGCGTAGAGCTTGACCAGTTCGCCGATCACCGCGTTGTTGGTGTCGCCCTGGGCGTCCACCACCAGCACGTGGCCCGGCTCCAGCATGCTCAAGGCCTTGTAGATCAGCAGGTTGTCGCCGGGGCGGGTTTTCACCGTGAGCGCGGTGCCCACCAGCTTGCCGGTGCGGTTGTAGCGGTTCAGCCCACGGGCGCCGATGTGCCGGCCGAGGTTGTCGCTGATGTGCGGGGTGACCACGTGAGTGAAGGCTTCAAGCACTTCGGCGCAAGCCAGAGGTGGGTTGGGGAGGATGCGGGAACCGGGCAAGGACATGGCTGTAACTCCGATTGATCTTATGGGTCTGTGGCTAGATCTTAGGAGTGATGAACATACAGTTTTAGCGATATTTTATTATCTGATAGGATCGATTTTTCTCATGGGAGGTGGCCGATGATCACGTTCAAGCAAATCGACGCGTTGTACTGGATTGCCGAGCTGGGCAGTTTCGAGGCGGCGGCGAACAAGCTGAACATGTCGCAGTCGGCGATTTCCAAGCGCATCCAGGAGTTGGAAGAAACCTTCGATGTGGAGATTTTCGACCGCAGCAAACGCAATGCGCGGTTGACGGAAAAGGGCGCCGAGTTGCTCGACTACGCCAAGGACCTGCTGGAGCGTCGTGACTACATGCTGGAGCGGGTCAGCACCCGTGAAGTGCTGGTGCGCAGGTTTCGCCTGGGGGTGACGGAATTGACGGCTTTCACCTGGTTGCCGGCGCTGGTGGAGGCGTTGCGCGAGGCCTATCCCAAGGTGCAGATCGAGCCGTCGGTGGAGTTGAGCAGTGAGCTGTTTCGCAAGCTGGAGAGTGATGAGCTGGACCTGGTGATCGTGCCTGATGCCTACAGTGATTCGCGCTTCCTGAGTACGCCGCTGGGCAGTGTGGAAAACGCCTGGATGTGCGCACCGGGGTTGGTCAGCGAGGCTGATCCGGTGGGGCTTGAGGCATTGGCCGGGTATACGGTGTTGACCCAGGGTTCGCACTCGGGGACGGGGCTGATTTATGAGCGCTGGTTGGCAGCGCATGCTGTGCAGATGCCGCGCAAGTTGACCAGTCATAACCTGTTGGTGCAGGTCGGGCTGGCGCTGTCGGGGGTGGGGGTGAGTTATTTGCCCAAGGGGTGTTTGTCGCATTTGATCGAGCGCGGGGAGCTGCGCGCGCTGGTGACGGAACCGGCGCTACCGAGGGTTGGGTATGTGGCGTTGCATCGCGGGGATCGGCAGTTTGGCTTGAACCAGAATGTGGCGCAGTTGGCGGTGCAGTGTTGTGATTTTTCGCGGTTGTTGTTTTGAGTGTATATCCGTTATTTAGGTAACGGCTACTTAGGGTTCCGCTCTTACAGCGGGTCACTTTTGAAAAGCGTGTACGGACCGGACACATGGTGGACACATGTACGGGGACATGGTTGACACATTATGAACCGTAATCAGGCTGTTTCACGTC
>NZ_JACAPN010000006.1:33248-34791 GCF_013385665.1 Pseudomonas sp. D4002 | reverse complement strand
TGCTTTTGATCTTGATCTTAGGCACACCGAGCCTAGGCGAGGTGCCGAGTGGTGGGGCAAAAGCGGAACCAATACAAGCCATCACCTAAATAACGGATATCCCCCCAATCCGCGCCCGCGCCCGCAGCGCCTCCCCAGGCAACCCCAAAGCCTCATACACCACCACCAAAGCTCGGTTCGTCGGCACATCCAGCCCGTCATACCGCCGGCGCAATTCCAGCGTCTGCTGCGCCCCAAGCCAATCCCCAACCCGCAACCGTGCGTCCAGCTCCACCTGCGCAAACAAATCCCGCTGCGCATGACTCCCGCCAATCTCATTCAGCCGCGGCAACGCTATCCCCAGCTGTTCCAACGCCCGCCGGGCATCCCCCCGGGCGTGCGCCAACAACCCCTCAGCCAACGGCAACGTCACTTCCCGCCAAACCGGCCGCGCTTCCACACTGTGCCTGCGCAAAGCCGCCAACAACTGATCCGCCTCAGGCTTGCCCGCACGGGCCAACCCATACAAATACTGCACACTCAAAAACGGCTGCACCGCATCCCCAACCCGACGCTGCAGGTAGGGCGCCAACGCCTGCCACCGCTCACCCACATCAATCCCGGCCAGCTCCAGCCGCGCCAGCAATGACACCGCGCCCACCTGATCCTGGGAGTACTCCGGCAAGATCCCCCACACATGCCGGTCATAAATCTCCAGCACCCGCTGATCCTCCCCGCGCCCCAGATAAAACAACGCGAGATGCCACCAGTTATGGGTGTACATGAACGAGTTAAGCCCGTCCCAGTGCTGCTTCACGCCCTCCAGAAACCCGATGCCTTCCTCGATACGCCCCTGGGTCAGCATCACATGGGCCAATGCGTGATGGGCCCATGGCTCGGACGCCTGCAACCGCAACGCTTCAAGCGCACTGGCCTCGGCTTCCTCCAGCAAATGACACTGCTCATACGCAAACGCCAGTAGCCCGTGACTGTGGGCGATATCCGGCGCGCCGGCGGTGGCTTTCAAACCGATCCGCAGCAGCGCCGGCCAGTTGCCCCGGTTGAATTCCAGGTACTGGTTGAGCTTGGCCGCAAGCAGGTCCCGCGGATAAAGATCCAGCAGATGCTCGCTGAGGCGCAGCACTTCATCCAGCTCGTCGTTGATCCAGGCTTGCAGCACTTGCAGATACACGAGCGCCCGTGGATGCCGGGAATTCACCGCCGCCGCCCGCTGACGGTACTTCTCGGCCAGCACAGGGCCCTCGGGCGACTCGATAAACATCAGCAGCAGGCCGGCAAATCCGTTGGCCAATGCTGAGTCGGGGTCGGCATCGGCGACCGCGAGGATGCCCTCGGCACGGGGCTGATAGCCGAGAAAACCGCCGACGAAATCATCCAGGCCCTGACGGGTGGCGGGGTTGCGGGTGTCGATGGGGTTGCCCAGGTAATCCAGTGACATGCGCTTCAAACTCATGGGTTCAGATAGCGGTTAGAAGGGCAAACCTTGTGCCAGTGATGGGGCCCTCAAACTTCAAACCTTACCGTAGCAGCTGCCGAGCCTTGG
>NZ_JACAPN010000006.1:0-33216 GCF_013385665.1 Pseudomonas sp. D4002 | reverse complement strand
CCAAGGCTCGGCAGCTGCTACGCACAACCATTCCTCAAGAAGGCGGGCTGTTGCTTTTTCCACACTCGTCCCGGCCACTGTGGTTTTTTCATCACTGCCAAGGCCTGTGATGCCCGCAAACGCGGCCCGTCGCCCCATGGCACAGCCCTTGCTAAATCCCTGACAAAACCTTAGCCAAGGAGTCTCCATGCGCCCTTTATCTTTTCGCCGTGTCCTTTCATACCTGGGACTTGGCGCCGTGCTGCTGGCCGGCACCGCTCAGGCGCAACCCCATGACGGCGGGGTGCTGAACCTGGTGGCCCAACCCGAACCGCCGTCGCTGATGCACGGCGTGGTCAGCCACGTGTCCACCCAGTACGTCAGCGGCAAGATCCTCCAGGGCCTGCTGACCTTCGACACCGACCTGAAACCCAAACCGGTATTGGCCAAGGCCTGGACCGTTTCCCCCGATGGCCTGACCTACACCTTCGATTTGCAGGACAACGTGCGCTGGCATGACGGCCACGCGTTCACCGCCGATGACGTGGTGTTCAGCTTCCAGACCTTCTACCCCGAAGTGGACAAGCGCCTGGGCGGGGTCTTCACCGAGTACGTCGACAGCATCACCGCGAAGGGCCCGCTGCAGGTGGTGTTCCAGCTCAAGAAACCCTTCGCGCCGTTGCTCTCGGCCCTGGGCAGCGGGCTGCGGCCTGTGGTGCCCAAGCACCTCTACGAGAACACTGACTTTCGCAACAACCCCTATAACCTCAAGCCTGTCGGCACCGGCCCGTTTGTGTTTGTGGAGTGGAAACGCGGCGCCTATATCAAGCTGGCAAAGAACCCCGACTACTGGAAAAAGGGCCTGCCACACCTGGATGCGATCATCTTCCACGTGATCCCGGACGGCTCGTCCCGCGCTGCGGCGTTCGAGCGCAACGACGTGCAGGTGCTGCGCAGCGGTGATGCCGACTATTCCGACCTCAAGCGCCTGACCGCCTTGCCGGACGTGCAGTCGTCGGAAAAAGGCTGGGAGCTGTATTCCGGCCTGGCCTTCCTGCAGATCAATACGCGCAAGCCGCCGCTGAACAACCCCAAGGTGCGCCAGGCGATCCTGTATGCGCTGAACCGCCAGTTCATCGTCGACAACATCTTCTTCGGTTCGGGCAAAGTTGCCCCCGGCCAGTTCGTGTCCACCTCGCCGTACCACGACCCGCAATTGCCGCAGTACACCTATGACGTGAAAAAAGCCAAGGCGCTGATTGCCGAGTCCGGCGTGGACGTGGGCGCCGTGCGGATTCGCCTGCTCAACGGCGAGAAGGGCGGTGCCTGGGAGCGCCTGGCCGAATACACCAAGCAAGCCCTGCAGCCGCTGGGCTTCAAGGTACAAGTGGTGACGTCCGACGCCGCCACCTGGTTCCAGCGCGTCAGCGACTGGGACTTCGACCTGACCTACAACTTCATCTTCCAGATCGGCGACCCGTACCTGACCAACGCCTACCTGTACCGCTCCGACTACATCCTCAAGACTTCGCCATTTGCCAACGTCAGCGGCTACAACAGCCCCGAGGCCGATGCCCTGTGGACCCAGGTCGCCAACACCCCGGAAGGCCCGGAACGCACCAGGCTCTATAGCCAGTTGGAAAACGTGCTGAACACCGACCTGCCGATCGCGCCGATCTTCGAAATGCGCTACCCGACACTGTTCCACAAAGAGGTGAAGAACCTGCTGCAAACCGCCACCAGCCTTAACGAAGACTACGAAAGCGTCTACCTCGACGCGCCTGCACCATGAACGGGTTGCTGTATTTCAGCGGTCGCCTGCTCAAGGCACTGTTGATGATTGTGGCGGTGCTGGTGCTGGGCTTTTTTCTGATCCGCCTGGCACCGGGTGACCCGGCGCTGCTGTTGGCCGGCGAGGCGGGGGTGGACGATGTGCAGTTCATCGAACACCTGCGCCAGACCATGGGCCTGGACAAGCCGTTGCTCACGCAGTTGCTGATCTACCTGGGCAATATCGCCCATCTGGACCTGGGTTATTCCTACCGCAACCAGACCTCGGTGTGGTCGCTGATTGCCGAGCGCTTGCCGGCAACACTGGCCCTGATGGGCTCGGCATTTTTGCTCTCGTCGGTGCTTGGCGTCACCCTGGGGACGTTGGCCGCCCGGGCCCGACAGAAGCGCCACTGGCTGGATGGCGTGATCTCCCACGGCGCTTTGCTGCTGTATGCGATGCCGCCATTCTGGCTGGCAATGCTGCTGATCCTGTTGTTCTCCGTCAGCCTCGATTGGTTGCCGGCGTTTGGCATGGAAACGGTGGCACAGGACTTTTCCCTGCTCGACCGGCTCAAGCACCTGCTGCTGCCGTGCGTGTCGTTGAGCGTGCTGTTTCTCGCCTTGTATATCCACCTGACCCGCGCCGCCGTGCTCGACGCCCTTGGCCAGGAATACGTGCGCACCGCCCACGCCAAGGGCCTGCACCCGCGGCGGATTTTGTACGTGCATGTGTTGCGCAATGCGCTGTTGCCGGTGGTGACCTTTGCCGGTTTGCAACTGGGCCAGTTGGCCAGCGGCGCGTTGCTGGTGGAGGTGGTGTATTCCTGGCCGGGGATTGGTCGCTTGATGTACGACTCGCTGGCCCAGCGTGACTACGGCGTGTTGATGGGCGGTTTCCTGGTGATCTCGATTCTGGTGGTGGGCTTTAACGTGTTGACCGATGTGATCTGTCGTTTTCTCGACCCGCGTATCGGTGCAGGAGTGCAAGGCTGATGCTGGTTTTCCGACGTTTTGTGCGCCAGCCTGCGGCGTTGATCGGTGCGCTGTTTTTGCTGCTGCTGACGCTGTTGGCGATCGCCGCCCCCTGGCTGACCAGCAGCTCGCCATGGGAGATGAACAGCCAGCCGATGCTCGCGCCATTCCACGACCCGGCCCATTGGCTGGGCAGTGACCTGCTCGGTCGCGACCTCGCCAGTGGCCTGCTGTACGGCGCGCGGGTGTCCCTGGCCGTGGGGGCGCTGGCCAGCCTGGCGACCCTGGTGGTGGGCCTGCTGGTCGGCGCGGTCGCCGGCTATTTCGGTGGCTGGCTCGACGGTGTGCTGATGCGCATTGCCGAGTTCTTCCAGATCATTCCGCAACTGGTACTGGCGGTGATCCTGGTGGCGATCCTTGAGCCGTCCCTGTTCTCCATCGTGCTGGCCATCGCACTCGTAGCGTGGCCGGCGGTGGCGCGGTTGGTGCGCAGTGAGTTCCTGACCCTGCGCCAGCGCGAATTCGTGCAGGCCGCGCGGGTGCTGGGGCAGTCGCCGCTGGGGATCATCGCCCAGCAGATCCTGCCCAACGCCCTGGCGCCGTTGCTGGTGACCATGACCTTTGTCATGGCCACGGCGATCCTCACCGAAGCGGCCTTGGCGTTTCTCGGCTTGAGCGACCCGGAAGCCATGAGCTGGGGCTACATGATCAATGCCTCCCGTGGCTTGCTGCGGGACGCCTGGTGGATGAGCTTTCTGCCGGGGTTGGCGATTGTGCTGTGCGTGCTGGCGGTCAATCGAGTCGGTGAAGGTTTGCGTGTGGCCTTTGAGCCCGGGAGGTCGCTATGACGTTGTTGAGTGTTGAACATTTGCGTATCGCCTTGCCGGCCGGTGCGGACCGCAGCCATGCGCTGTATGACCTGTCGCTGCAACTGAACCGTGGCGAATGCTTGTGTGTGGTGGGTGAATCCGGTTCCGGCAAGTCAATGCTGGCCAAGGCTTTGCTGCGCCAGTTGCCGGCCCCGCTGAAGGTGGAAAGCGGGCGCCTGGTGTTTCGCGACGAAGACCTGGCCGACCGCAGCGAAGAGGCCATGCGCCAACTACGCGGGCGGGATATCAGCATGGTATTCCAGGAGCCCATGAGCGCCCTCAACCCACTGTTGCGGGTGGGCCAACAGATCGATGAAACCCTGCGCGCCCATGGCGTGGCGGCGGCACGGGTGCGGCGTCAGCGGGTGGTGGATTTGCTCGGTTATGTCGGCTTGCCCGACCCTGAGCGCTTGCGACTGGCGTATCCGTTTGAACTGTCTGGCGGGCAGCGTCAGCGGGTGGTGATCGCCATGGCCCTGGCGTTTGATCCGGCGCTGTTGATTGCCGATGAGCCGACCTCGGCGCTGGACGTGACCACCCAGGCGCAGATTCTCGACCTGCTGCGCAAGATCCAGCAGGACAAGGGCATGGCACTGTTGTTTATCACCCACGACTTTGCCGTGGTCGAGGCGATTGCCGACCGGGTGCTGGTGCTGGAAAAGGGCCGGGTGGTGGAGCAGGGCACGGCCCCGGCGGTGTTGCGTGTGCCCCGGGAAGATTACACCCGGCAGTTGTTGGCGGCGGTGTCGGCGCAACCGCTGTTGCCACGTACGCAGGTGGCTGGCCCTGTGGTGCTGAAGGCCGAAGCGCTGGGCAAGGTGTTCAGCAGCCGCAGCGGTTGGTGGGGGCGGCGTACGACTCAGGCGTTGGATGCGGTTCAGCTGCAATTGCGTGAAGGCGAGACGTTGGGGATTGTGGGGGAGTCGGGGTCGGGCAAGTCGACCCTGGGTCGGTGCCTGGTGCGTTTGCTGCGTGCTGACAGCGGGCGGATCGAGTGGTTGGGGCGGGAGGTCGCGGGGTTGTCTGAAGGGCGGCTGCGAGCGTTGCGCAGTGATGTGCAGATGATTTTCCAGGATCCGTTTGCGTCGCTCAATCCGCGGCAGACGGTGGGGCAGATTGTTATGACTGGGCCTTTGGTGCAGGGGGTTTCCAAGGCGGATGCCGAGCGGCGGACCCGTGAGTTGCTGGGGTTGGTGGGGTTGCCGGCAGCGGCGTTTGAGCGGTTTCCTCATGAGTTTTCCGGGGGGCAGCGGCAGCGCATAGGGATCGCCCGGGCGTTGGCGGTGGAGCCTAGGGTGTTGATCGCTGATGAGTGTGTGTCGGCGCTTGATGCGCTGATCCAGGTGCAGATTCTGGAGTTGCTGGAGTCGCTGCAGCGGCGGTTCAGGTTGAGCATTGTGTTTATTACTCATGACTTGCGGGTGGCTGCGCGGTTGTGCGACCGGATTGCGGTGATGCGTCAGGGGAGGGTGGTGGAGCAGGGGGAGACGGCGGCGCTGTTTGCTGATGCGCGGCATCCGTATACGCGGGAGTTGTTGATGGCTGAGGCGATTTGACTAGGGGGGTTGGGGGTGGGGGCATGCCCGTTATTCAGGTAACGACCACCTATGGTTTCGCTCTTACAGCGAGTCACGTTGCAAAAGCGGCAAAGGCGACCTGAGTGTTAGAGCAAAAGCAGAGCCGCTTTATGTGGGAGCGGGCTTGCTCGCGAAGAACCTGAGAGCGCCGCGTTGAATCAGGATGTTCGCGTTATCGTTAACGACCTTCGCGAGCAAGCCCGCTCCCACATTTGGATCGTGTCCACCTTTGATTTTGCTGTTGCTACACCACACTCAATCCTTTCACTTATTGAGAAACCTCCATGCCGACCTCTTTCACCGAACTGCCAGTGATCCAGGGCCAACAACTGGAAATCCGCCCCAACCGTCACCTGAGCATCACCCATCACGCGGGCACCACCCAACCCGACACGGTAGTGTTCTTCTGCCACGGCGCCGGCGGCAACAAGGACCAGTGGCGCCACCAATGGCAATCCCTGAAAACCCAAGGCTACAGTCTGGTCGCCTGGGACCTGCTCGGCCACGGCGCCAGCGCAAAACCCCGCAACCCAGAGGCCTACGCCTGGCCCGAACTGGTCGCCGACTACCTGGAAATCCTCAAGCGCTACGGCGGTTCCCGCAACCTCATCGTCGCCCACTCCTTCGGCACTGGCCTGACCCTGAGCGCCTTGCTGGCCAAACCCGCGATCCCCATCGAAGCCGTATTGCTGCTGGGCACCCGACTCCACAGCATCAGCCGGAGCGGCGGCCTGATGCGTCTACCCGCATGGCTCCTGGAATGGCTGCGCCCCCTGCTGGCCAAAGGTTTCCGCCAGGCCGCATGGAACGCCAAAGCCGACCCCGCACTGGTCGCCTACGAAGAAAAACTCACCGAGCGCAACCCGCTGTACATGTTCAAGGCCCTGATGAAAAACGTCCAATGGCCAGACGCCAATGCACTGCTCACCCTGACCCTGCCCGTGAGTGTGCTGGCCGGCGACACCGACGGCCTGACCCCGGCCAGCGGCGGCGAAGCACTCGCCCGGCATTTGCCCAATGCCGAGTATCAGTTGTTGCCCGAATGCGGCCACCAACTCATGCTGGAAAAACCCGATGAGGTATTGGCCGCATTTCAGCGCCTGCTGTCAGCTCAGCGGGACGGCAGTTTCCAGCGCTCACGGTAGAGGTCGTACTGCGCGGCGGGCAGTTGCACCAGCAGCGGGTTTTCTCGCGGGTCCAGCCAGGCAAACAACGCCTGGATATTCACCGGGTCCATCGCCGTGCAGCCCAATGTTCCCGAACTGACGCTGCGCCAGATATGCAGGAAAATACACGAGCCGCCGTTGGCCAAAGCCGGTGTGTTGTGCTCGACAAAAATCCCCTGGCGGTACAGCTGGTCCTTGCGCAGCATCCGCTCGGAACTGGTCCAGTCCTTGTTCACCGCCGAGCTGTCCACCAGGGTGTTGTAATGGCTGGACTGGCTGTCATCCACGCATTCGCGGGTGGCGGTACTGGCCGCGTAAGGCAAGCGGGTGTCAGCGGTGGGGGCGTAGCCGAAGGCACCGCCGAGTTTGAAGATGCCGGCCGGGGCCTTGCCATCGCCTTCATGCTTGAGGGGCTGCTGGTCGGGGGTGGGTGTCGTAAGGCCGGTGCCCCAGGCCATGCCGTTTTTACCGACCACGATGGCAAAGGGTTCGCCGACTTTCTGAAAGCCTTGCCCGTGCCGCTCATAGCGTTGTGCGGTGCCCTGGAGGGCGTTCCAGCCCGGGGTGGTGACCACGATCAGTTGCCGGCTGGTCTCGGGGATTTGCGCGAGTGCCACGTTTGAAAGCAGCGTCAGCAGCGCCGCGCAGGTTTTGATGAGCGTGTTCAACGGCGTTCAGTCCTTGAAAAGAGGGAAACCTCAAACGCTAGTTTTTGCCCCGGGCTTTATCAAGCTGAAGCTGTGTTGTGATGTTACCGCAGCGGTTCGATAGGGAAGTCCATCGGCTCGGCCCGCACCGGATTGCGGCTGTAGGTGAAGTGCCACCATTCGCCGGCATAACCGGTAAAGCCTTCCTTGGCCATCGCAGCGCTCAACCGTTGGCGATTCTGGCGTGCCGCCTGGCTGATGTGGGAGCTGTTGGTGTGGGCCATTTCGTCGAAGCAATCAAAACCGGTGCCCATGTCCAGGCCGCCATCGGGCAGGCGTCGACCGTAACCGGCGGCGCAATCCACCGCCGCGGTGTCGGCGTTCCAGGCCTGGGCTGGCAGTGCATCGGGGCCGGTCAGGGTCACGTCCACTGCCGCGCCCCGGGAGTGGTTGGAAACCTTGGCCACATAGCCCAGGCGCCAGAAATCCTGCTTGTTCACCCGGGGATAGAACTCGGCCTTGGCCGGATCCCCCGGCAGGCTGGCGAAGCGGCCCATGTTCGCGACGGCACGGCTGGGACGATAGCAGTCGAAGACCTTCAAGCCGTAACCCTGCCTGGCCAACTCGGCCTGGACCCTTACCAGTGCCTTTGCCGCGTCGGCAGACAGCACGCATTCGGCAGCGTTGTAGCCGTCCAGTGGCGCACCGGAGAAGTTATGGGGGCTGGCGTAGCGAATGTCCTGGGCGATGCTCGGGTCGAGGCTGCGCAGGTAAACCATGTTGGCCGGCATCGGCGTGTCTGCCGCTACCGGCGTGGCGAGCACTAGGAGGCTAAGGGCGGCAACTGCGGGGAAAGAGTAGGGCATGGGCGGCCGGGCTCGGACGGTGGCTTAGGCGCGCCACACTAGCAATGCCCGCCCCATGCCGCCAGAGCTACGGCGCGGCGCTGGGCACAAATGCCACGCTGCCACCGTCACGCTTGTGGAACAACCGTTCACCATTGTCCGGCTGGGTAGTGATGACCTGATGATCGTTGCCCAGGTAGGCCAGCGGCGTCGGGTCATCCTTGGTGGACTGCGCGACAATAATTGTGCGCTTGGGATCAAAGGGGCGGCCGCTGGTTTTTTCCAGCCAGGCCATGAACGCCGCACTGTCGCCCTGGCGCGGGAAGTCCTGGGTTTCGGCAACGTAGTAGAACGGCGTCCCGTGATTTTGCAGGTACATCGGTACCTTGTTGTCGACTTCCACCATCACCATCTGCCACGCGTTCCATGGCGCGCTTTTCACTGCTTGCGCTTGAACGTCCTCGGCGAAACGGGTCACGCCGCCATTGCCATTGGTCCACGGATACACCACCCCGAGTACCAGCAGCATCACCCCGGCAGCGATGCCGAACCCACGGTACCAACCCCGGCCGACCGTGCCTTTGCGGGCGATACGCTCACTGACCCACCACGCCGCCAGCAACTGCGCGAACGGCACCAGCGGCAGCACGTAGTAACTGCGCCGGCTGCCACTGGCGGTGAAGAACACAAACAGCAGGCCCAGCCCCCACACCAGCCAACGGGTGTTGGGCGGGGTGTCGCGCCAATGCCGCACGGCGAGCCACAGGCCCAGCACCCAGCACGGCGCCCAGGGCAAGGTGTAGGCCGGCAGGTAGATCAGGTAGGTGTAGATCGGCCCCATATGGTCGAACGGGTCGAAGAAGCGCACCACGTTTTCCCGGAACACCAGTTCCAGGCCGCTTGCACCGTAGGTCGGTGCGCCGTAGAGGTGGGACAGCACAAACGGGATCGCGTAGAACGCCCCGGCAATGATCACGGCCAGCACCAGCCGCAGGTTGAGGTGGCGTTTGTAGCGCTGTTCGCTGAGCAAGTGCGGCAACAGCACCAGGCCCGGCAGTACAAAGCCGATCAAACCCTTGAACAGTGATGTCGCCGCCAGTAACAGGAAGAACACCGTGTAGCGCCCCAGCCGCGTATCGTCCGGCCCGCGCCAATACCACCAGACGGCGGCGAGCACGCCGCATACGGTCAGCACGTCCGCCGTGGCCACCCGGGCCCAGAAGAGGAAGTAGAAGGTGGTCGCGAGCATCCAGCCGGCAATCAGGCCGGTGCCTTTGCGGAACAGTTGCTCGCCGATCAGGTACACCAGCCAGATGCTCAGCCACGCCGAGATCACCGATGACAAGCGCAACGACCACGGCCCCAGGCCGCCCATCAGGTTGGCAAACCCGGTGATCAGCCAATACGACGGCAAGGGTTTGTCGTAGTACGGGGTGCCCTTGAGGTACGGGTCGAAGTAGTCGCCGCTTTGCAGCATCTGCAGGGTGATGTTCGCCCAGCGGGTTTCCGGGCCCCACAGGTCGCGGGCGCCCAGGCCCAGCAGCAGGATCAGGGCCGACACGCCCAGGAGCAGCAGCAGGGCGCCGCGTTCGGTTTTCCAGAAGTTCATGGAGCGGTTCCGATGTGGGATGAGTGTTGAATGGGGTCACCCCACATTAGGGCGCCTGTGTTACGGCAATTGCGGGTAGATGATGATCTCCAGGTCACCCTTGTAATAACGCTTGCCCCCCAACGGCAGCTGGCCGGCTTCGCGCATTTCGCTGGTGCTCCTGACCCGCATCAGCACGCCCACCGGGCCTTGCTGGCGCGCCTGCTTGAGCCAGGCCTGAACGCTGTCCAGATCCACCTTGCGGTGCATCGAGTCGGCGTATTGCAGGCCGTAGCGCAGTTCGCCTTCAGTGTTGTAAAGCGTCACTTCCGGCCGGCGCAGGCGCCATGCCAGGGCCGACGCCGATTCCAGTTCGTTGCTCAGCAGCGCTTGGGTCTGTTGGAGCTCGTCCAGGTGCTGGAGCACGAACTGGTCAGGCATCTGGTTATCTTCGACCACCGCCGGCATGCCGGCGGGCAACAGCGCCACCAGCAGGCCAATGCCCAACGCCGGCATCGCCCACAGCGCCAGTGGGCGGAAGGCCTGAAGCAGGTTGGCGAGCATCCAGCCCATCAGCACGATGAACGTCAGGGACAGGTTGAACATCTCGCTGTGGCTGTTGCCGTACAACGGCCGGTCGATTTGCAGGTAGATCAGCGTCACCATCGCCGCGAGGCCGATGCCCAGGTTGAGCAGGCCATTGACGCGCAGCGTGCGGGTGCGGGCGTTGGCCAGTAGGTCAATCAACGCATGGCCCATCAGAAGTGCCAGCGGCAGCAGGCACGGCATGATGTAGGTCGGCAGCTTGCCGTTGCTCAGGCTGAAAAAGCCCAGGGGCAGCAGCAACCACAGCGCCAGGAAGACGATGGCCGGTTGGCGCTTTTCCTTCCAGGCCTTGCACAGTGTCGCCGGCAGCAGCGCCGCCCATGGCAGGCACGACACCACCATCAGCGGCAGGTAGAACCACCAGGGACGTGCATGCTGGGCATTGTCGGAGGCGAACCGGCGGATGTGCTCGTGCCAGAAGAAGAAACGCCAGTAGTCCGGTTCCTGCAGGTGGATCGTCAGCGCCCAGGGCAGGCACACCACGGCCGCCACCAGAATCGCCAGCGGCCCGTAGCGCAGCAGTTCCCCCAGGCGACGTTGCCAGAGCATGTAAGGCAGGGCGATCAACACCGGCAGCAACCACGCGAGGAAACCCTTGGTCATGAAACCCATGCCGCAGGCCACACCCAACAACGTCCAGCTGGCGAGGCGGGCACGGGGGGTGGAGCTGTCGAGGGCAAACCACAGCGCCGCCAGGCTCAGGTTGACCCAAAAGGTGAATTGCGGATCCAGGTTGGAATAACCGGCTTGCCCGGCCACCAGGCCGAAACTCATGTAGAGCAGCGCGCAGGCGAAGCTCTTGCGCGGGTCGTTCCACAGCCGGCGGGCGATCAGGTAGGCGAGCACGACGCTCAGGCCGGTGGTCAGGGCGGAAGCGATGCGCACGCCGAACAGGTTTTCACCGAACAACGCCTGGCCCAGTGCAATGAGCCAGTAGCCGGCTGCGGGTTTTTCGAAATAGCGCACGCCCATGAAGTGCGGTGCCACCCAGTTGCCGCTCATGAGCATTTCCTGGCTGATCTGGGCGTAGCGGGTTTCGTCAGGGATCCATAGGCCATGCAGGCCCAGTGGCAGTAGATAGAACATCACGAATGCCAGTAGTAATACGGGCAATGGTTTAAGGCGGGTCATGAATATTGCACTCTCAAGCGGTATTGACGGTAGATCAGCGCGAGCGCTGGATCAGCCATGCGCGAGGGGTGGAGGGTGGTCTTGGTCGGGTAAAAATGCGGCACAGAAAGTTATTCCTTGAACAGTCTGTTAGTGGGGGGGGGGGGGCGAAACTGAATATCCCTGTGCCCCAGTCAAGCTCGTTAAACGTGTGGCGTCCAATAAGTCATCGAAGGTCATCGTCATGTTGTTAACTTGTGAAAAGTTAGTGAGCTAATAAATTTTTGACAAAAATTCAATTAAAACCATAGACGATGCCACGGTCTGGCTGTCTTTTTGCTGAACGAACTTGAATGATTAAATGTTAAGAAGTGTTCTAAAGTTGTTTAAGCACGGCGGCCCAGTCCTTACTGTTCAAAATACCCAGCGCCTTGAACTTGCCATCGGGCAGCAGCTTTACAAACAATGCACTGCCGTATTCAGCATGGGCAGCGTGTGAGTAGCCCAATGCCTCCTCGAAGTCGCTGATGCAGGCGCTGTGGGTGACCACCAGCAGGTTGCGGTCCGCGTGTTTATGCGGGCGCAGTTCCTCGCCGATGGCAGGGCCGCAGATGGCCAGGGGGCCGGGTGACAGTTCGGCCTTGCCGAACATGAAAAGCGAGGTCTGCGCGGTACGGGTGGTGGGGCTGCTCAGTACGTCGGTGTTTTCCATGCCCAGGGTCTGGAAGGCCTTGCCCACGGCACTGGCAGACAACGAGCCGAGCGTGGTCAGGCCGTCTGCCGGGCCCAGGCAAGGGTTGTTGGAGCGGTCACAGCGTTCCTCATGGCGGACCAGCACCACCAGGTCTCCGTTACGCCAGGCTTCCAGGGTTCCGGAGGTGAGCAGGCGGTGGCCCACGCCCAGGTCCAGCGGCGATCTTGGCCACCAGATGAACGCCGTTACTGCCAGGCTGATCATCACGATACCTGCCACGCCCAGCCACAGTTTGTTCAGCTGTTTTACAAATGCCCAGCGCGAGCGAGACTTGCTCAGGGTCAGGTCAACCACACTATTCACCATTGGTAACTTCCAGGCGTTAATCCGGTAACTGGCAGCGGCAAGTTAGGCAGGCGCCAAGTGAGTAGCGCTGATGCAGGAATATGCAAAAGCGTGTCACAGGGGCGCTGTCTTTTTGCTGAACATACCGATATAAAAAATTGTTCACTTGCACTAACGGGCGTTTGAAATAACCAGCCTGTTATCTGCCCATGGACGGCAATTTAAAGTGCTGCAGGTGGCGGCCGAGTGAAATCAATGTGAAAAATTTGCGGTGAGTCATGGGGCGCTCCTTTTGCCCATGGTTGTGACATAAAAATGTGACAACCGTTATTCTCGGCCTCAGTCCAGAGGCAGGTGGGGAATGGCGATGCTGCAGGTACAAGGGGTGTTTAAAAGCTATGGCACGCCGCAGGGGCCACTGGCCGTGCTGGCGGGTGTCGACCTTTACCTGGGAGAGCGTAGCAGTCTTGCGCTGATGGGCGAGTCTGGGAGTGGAAAAAGTACCTTGCTCCACCTGGTGGCCGGGCTCGACCAGGTCGACCGTGGCCGCATCCAGGTCGGCGATCAGCACCTGGATCAGATGAGCGAAGCGCAGTTGGCCCACTGGCGTCGCACCGAGATCGGCCTGGTGTTCCAGCAGTTCAACCTGATCGGCAGCCTGCGGGTCGAAGACAACCTGGCCTTCCAGGCGCGCCTGGCCGGGCGCCTCGATCCGGCGTGGCAAGCGCAGCTTGTGGAGCGACTCGGCCTGGGTGACTTGCTCAGGCGTTACCCCGAACAACTGTCCGGCGGCCAGCAGCAACGGGTAGCGGTAGGACGAGCTCTGGCGTCGCGCCCCGGCTTGCTGCTGGCGGACGAACCCACCGGTAACCTCGACGAAGGCACCAGTGACGAAGTGCTGCAACTGCTGCTGGACCTGCTGCGGGACAGCCCGACCAGTTTGCTGATGGTCACCCACAGCCCCCGCATCGCGGCGCGCCTTGACCAGCAGGTGGTGTTGCATCGCGGCCAGGTACTCGCTGCGGACGCCCGCTGACATGCGGGTCTTCTATTGGACACTGCGCGCGCTGCTCAGCCATTGGCGTCGCCACCCTGTGCAATTCTTCAGTGTGCTCACTGGCCTGTGGCTGGCCACCGCGCTGTTGACCGGCGTGCAAGCCCTCAACAGCCAGGCGCGGGACAGCTACGCGCGGGCCAGCCAGCTGATCGGCGGCGAACCCCAGGCCAGCCTCAGTGCGCCGGACGGTGCGAGCTTCCCCCAGGCGCTGTTTGCCGACCTGCGCCGCGCCGGGTGGCCGGTGTCGCCGGTGGTGCAGGGCCGCGTGCAGCTCAAGGGCCATGAAGACCAGCGCCTGCAAGTGATGGGCATCGACCCGGTGTCGTTGCCCGGCGGTGGCGCGCTGGCCGGGCAGACCCTGGACCGGGCGCAGATGGTCGCGTTCTTCAACCCGCCGGGACGCACCTGGATCGCGCCGCAGACCTTGCAGTCTCTGGGCCTGAAAGAGGGCGACCAGCCGCTGACAGCCGCCGGGCTCGCGCTGCCGCCGCTGCATGTTCAAGCGGACATGGCCCCCGGCGTCTTGCTGACCGATATCGGCTTCGCCCAACCGCTGCTGGACATGCCCCAACGCCTGTCGCGGTTGCTGCTGGACAAGGCCTTTGCCGCCGCGCATCCCGCCCTGCCGCCGGAACTGGGCGCGCAACTGCAGCTCAAGCAGGCCGAGGAAAACAACCTCGCGCGCCTCACTGAAAGCTTCCATCTGAACCTCTATGCGCTGGGCTTTCTGTCCTTTGTGGTAGGCCTGTTTATCGTGCATGCCGCCATCGGCCTGGCGCTGGAGCAGCGGCGCGGCCTGCTGCGAACCTTGCGTGCGTGCGGGGTCAGTGCGCGGATGCTGATCCTCAGCCTGGCGGTGGAACTCGGTGGCCTGGCCGTGCTGGGTGGCCTGGCGGGCGTGGCCAGCGGGTACTTGCTGGCCAGCCTGTTGCTGCCGGATGTAGCCGCCAGCTTGCGCGGCCTGTATGGCGCCGAGGTACCCGGCCAACTGAGCCTCAGCCCGCTGTGGTGGCTCAGTGGCCTGGGCCTGGGTTTGCTCGGCGCGTTGCTCGCCGGGGCCAGCAGCCTGTGGCGGGCGGCGCGTTTGCCGCTGCTGGCGCTGGCCAATGCCCAGGCCTGGCACCAGGCCCATGGGCGCTGGCTGCGACGCCAGGGCTGGGTGGCGGGTTCGGCCTTACTGCTTGCGCTGTTGGCACTGGTATTTGGCGATAGCCTGGCCAGTGGTTTTGTCTTGATGGCGGCCTTGTTGCTGGGCGCTGCGCTGGGCTTGCCGGTGGTGCTCAATGGCGTGCTCAAGGCGGTATTGGGGCGCAGCCGTTCGGTGCTGGGGCAATGGTTTCTCGCCGATTGCCGCCAGCAGTTGCCGGCCCTGAGCCTGGCGCTGATGGCCTTGCTGCTGGCGTTGGCCGCCAATATCGGCGCGGGCTCGATGACCTCGGGCTTTCGCCAGACCTTCAACAACTGGCTGGAACAACGCCTGACCGCCGAGTTGTACCTCAACCCGCAAAATCCGGCCCAGGCCGAGGCGCTGCAAACCTGGCTGGTGCAGCAGCCCCTGGTGCAGACAGTGCTGCCGACCTGGCAGGTTGCGGTGCAACTGCAAGGCTGGCCAGCGGACCTGTTCGGCGTGGTCGACGATCCTACTTATCGCCAGCATTGGCCGTTGCTGGAAGCGGCGACGGACCCATGGGGCCAGTTGCTGCAGGACGACAGCCTGATGCTCAGTGAGCAAATGGCACGCCGGCTCAAGGTGCGGCTGGGCGATGTGGTCAGCATCCCCACGGCCCATGGTCCATGGTCGCCGAAGGTCGTGGGGATTTATGCCGACTACGGCAACCCCAAGGGCCACTTGCTGGTGAATTCGCGGCACCTGTTGCAGCACTGGCCGGGATTGTCGCCGGCGCGTTTCAACCTGCGGGTTTTGCCGGGCAACGTGCCGCCGCTGGTGCGTGCAGTACAGGAACGGTTTGCCCTCGAAGACAGCCGCATCGTCGATCAGCAGCAGCTCAAGGGCTGGTCGAGCCAGGTCTTCGAACGGACTTTTGCCGCCACCGCCGCCCTTAACAGCCTGACCCTGGGCGTGGCCGGCGTGGCGTTGTTCATCAGCCTGCTGACCCAGAGCCAAAGCCGTCTTGGCCAGTTGGCCCCGCTGTGGGCGCTGGGCGTGACGCGCCGCCAATTGATGCTGCTCAACCTCGGCCAGACCTGGCTGCTGGCGGTGCTGACCCTGGTGCTGGCGTTGCCGCTGGGCTTGCTGCTGGCGTGGTGCCTGGACGTGGTGATCAACGTCCAGGCCTTCGGCTGGCGCCTGCCGTTGCAGGTGTTCCCGGGGCAACTGGCGCAACTGCTGGGTCTGGCGATGCTGGCCACCTTGCTGGCTTCGGCCTGGCCGTTGTGGCAGCTGTACCGCAGTCGCCCGGCGGATTTGCTGAGGACCTTTGCCAATGAAGATTAAGTGCCTGCTATGGGCGACGTTCCTGCTGCTGGGCGCCTGCGACAAACCACCTGCACCTGAAGAAAGCTTCGCCGGGCTGGGCAGCCAGGCCGCGGACTTTGCCCAGGTGGTGCCCGGCAAGGTCTTCAGCTTTCCCCAGGACCATGGCCCCCATGACGGCTATCGCATCGAATGGTGGTACCTCACCGCCAACCTGAAGGATGCCGAGGGCAATGCCTACGGCGTGCAATGGACGCTGTTTCGCAACGCACTCAAGGCCGGCCCGACACAACCGGGCTGGCACGACTCGACGATCTGGCTCGGCCACGCCGCCGTCACCTCGGCCACCCGCCATTACGCCAGCGAACGCTACGCCCGCGGCGGCGTGGGGCAGGCAGGGGCCCAGGCGGTGCCGTTCAATGCCTGGATCGATGACTGGAATTTCGCCACCCGCCCCGGTGCAGCCAGCCCCCTGGCGGACATGCAACTCAAGGCTGCAGGCGAGCATTTCAACTACGACCTGCACCTGACCTCCAGCCGCCCGCTGGTGCTCCAGGGGGATAACGGCTACAGCCGCAAGTCCGACCAGGGCCAGGCGTCGTACTACTACAGCCAGCCGTTTTTCCAGGCAGATGGCCGCGTGACCATCGATGGAAAATCTTACCAAGTCACCGGCAACGCCTGGCTCGATCGCGAATGGAGCAGCCAGCCCCTGACCGCCAGCCAGACTGGCTGGGACTGGTTCTCCCTGCACCTGGACAGCGGCGAGCAGTTGATGCTGTTTCGGGTGCGGCAGAAAGACGGGCCGTCGTACCTGACGGGTACCTGGATCGACAAAGAAGGCCACACACAGACCCTGCACAACCAGGATATTCAACTGACGCCGCTGGGCACGACCGCGATCGATGGGCGCAGCATTCCCACCCAGTGGTCATTGAAGATCCCGGGCAAACATCTGGATATCACCACGGAAGCGGTCAACCCAAAAGCCTGGATGAACCTGAGCATTCCTTACTGGGAAGGGCCGGTGAAATTTCAGGGTGGGGTGGGGTATCTGGAGATGACGGGGTATTGAGTCCGACGATTTTTTGTAGGCCTTGATTACCTGCCAGGTAGGTGATTTCCCAAATGTAATTTCAGCTGTTCCAACCTTGTGTCCGGGCCGTGTTCGCCTGCCTATATTCCTGCGCCATATCCATTACATCAGGGATGTAAGTGATGGCGCAGGGATACATCAATGACCGCACCACGGACTACCTCAGTTTGAAATCCCGGTTACTGACCGGGGCCAGTGGGCAACTCTCCGATCAATTCGACGCGTTGAACCTGCATTTGCGTCAGGCAAGCCTGGTGACGCCGGGGCAGATGGTGATCGTTCCCGATGCCTACGCTGTGGCTTGCACTACTGATGATGCATGGTTGATGCGCCATGCCCAGGAGATTCAGCGCAATCTGGAGTTGGATGCCTCGGCTGGGGCGGCGGTGATCAATAACTATGATCTATTCCAGAGTTTATTGGCTTATAGCTCGGTGGGAGTCGGCAGTTCGACGGCGGCCTGGGGGCGACACCTGGACGAGGTTCAGCGCACTCTGGAAGAAATTGAGCGTTTGCATCAACAACTCAAGGATGGAGCCTTGAATAAGAAAGCGTTTATCCAGAAGCGGCAGATGTTGTTCCGGCGCTTGGATACTCAACTTCAAGGTGCGGCGCGATTTGGCACGAGCCTGAAAACCAATAAGTCACTGAAAAAAGTACTGGGTATTTCCACCAAGAGTTATCTGCACAAGAGTGAAATCGTGGGCTACACGCAGCGGATTCGCAGCATTGCCGAGACGTCGAGGTTTTTGGGCAAGGGGACGTATGTGGGGTTGGCGTTGGATGTGGGTGTGGCGGGGTTGGAGATCAAGGAAGCATGTATGGAGGGGCGGGAGGCGATGTGTAGGCGGGCGAAGTATGTGGAGGGTGGGAAGTTGGTGGGCGGGGTAGGCGGGGCCGCTATTGGAGGGACTCTGGGGGCTGCGCTCGGGAGACGTTTATGCGGGATAGTCATGGGGGTTGCGGTGAAAGGGCAGGGTGCGCTGGTCTGCGGGATCATCGGCGGTGCTGCCGGAGGTTATGCCGCCGGGAGTACGTTTGGGCGTGCCGGTGAATGGGGTGGAGAAATGATGGGTGACCTGATGTATCAGCCTGATGGGGCTTGATCATGTCTTATTATGATTTTTTCACTGTTACGTTGCTTTTATGGATGCTTATCAACTTGGGACTGTTGCTCTTCGTCGCGTACAGAAAACTCGATGAGTTGGAAAGCTATTTCACCGAAAACGAGGCCGTTCAACGCACCAAGCGTTTTTGGCGCAGGAATCTGCCGATCGACAAAACCATGCGAATGGTTGTGATCGTCGAGCTGCTGTCCATGCCAAAACGCCATTTGAAAAAGGGCGAGGTAACTGAGGCAGAGTTGACGTCCGTCCCCGTGGCCCTGAAGCGATGGGCAGTATGGCCCTATTACGGCGGAATGGTTTTGATGGTCCTGGCAATCATTTGGGAGGTCTGGTCCAAGCCATAGCCGAGGGGCTTTTTTTCGCTATTGCGCCAACGCCACTTTGAGTGGCAAGCGCGCCATACCGGTGTTTTTAAGCGAACCCAGATACAACCAGTCACCGTACTCACGTGCCGTGGTGACGGGCGAGTAGTTACCGCTGCTGCCATCCTGCAGGTTTGCGATGACCTTGCCGTTCACGTCCAGCCCGAGCACAAAGGCCTTACGCTCGATGGGCTTGGGCACCACCATCAGTGCCCGTACCATGATCTTGCGCATCAGCGGGTAGCCGGCAAAACCGTCGAGCAGCGGGTTGCGCGGTGAATACAAGGCAACCCAGAACCGGTCCTTGCCGTTGAAGCTGAGGTTGTCCGGCAGGCCCGGCAGGTTGTCGATAAACAGGTCGTGGACGCCGGCCTTGTCGCCCTTGAGCCAGTAGCGGCTGATGCGATAGGCGCCGGTTTCGTTGACCAGCACATAGTCTTCGTTCGGCCCCAGGGCCACGCCATTGGCGAATTGCAACTGGTCCAGCAATACCTCGGTGTGGCCGGTGCTGAAGTCATACCGTAGCAAACGGCCGTCACCGCCGTGCTCGATCACCGCCTCGCCGTCTTCCCCATAACCCCATCGGCTTGATGCATCGCTGAAGTACGCATAACGCCCGGCGGCGTCGACGGTGACGTCATCGACAAAGCCAAACGGCAGGCCGGCGGCGCTGGTGGCCAGGGTGGTGAGATTGTGCTGGGTGTCGAGGGCGAGCAGGCCCTTGATCCCATCGGCAATGATCAACCGCCCGTCCGGATGCAGGGCCAGGCCCAGGGGGCGACCCTGGGTGTTGGTCAGCTCTTCGAGAACGTGGCTTTCGGGGGCCGTGCGGATGATGCGCCCGTCATGCAGGCCGGTGATGAGGAACCCTTTGCCATCCAGCAACAAGGCTTCGGGCCCGGCGATGTCCTGGGCGCCGGTTCTTTTCACGTCCTTGAGGCGCTGGTTTTCGGCGTAGGGCCCGTCCTTCAGGGATGGCGCCTTGGGCGGCGACCAGTTGACCGGTTGCACTTTGGTGGGCATCAGCAGCAGGAAGGCGACGATGGCGGTCAGGATCAGCAGGACCAGACGACCAACGTTGCTTGGACGGGTACTCATGACGATTCCTGGTGATCAGTGGTGGGCGGTTCCCAATGCAGGGTGCCGAACAGATAGTCCATCAGCGGCAGGACGATATTGAAGTTGCGTCCCTGCATCAGTTCGCGCCGGTGATGCAGGGCGTGCAGGTGATGCATCTGGCGGATCCACGGCAGGCGGGCCACGGGGTGGTCGGGGGGCAGGTGTTCGCAGGCGTGGAAAAACTCGTAGAGCAGGTAACCGAGGATCATGCAGCCGGCGAACAGGCCGGCGACGTTGGGGTTGAGGTGTTTGAGCAGCCACCAGGCGGGGAGGGTGATGACCAGGCTGTGGACCAGGATGAGCCAGGCGGGGAACAGGATGACACGCCAGTCTCGCGGGCTGTCGTAGGTCATGTGATCGGGGGTGAAGAAGCTGTGGTGGTCACCGGTGTGGCGGGCGTAGAACAGGCGGGCGAAGGTGTGTTTGTGATGGCCCAGGTGACGGTGGACGAGATAGATACACAGGTTGAAGAAAATCAGGGTGAGGGGGATGGCCAGCCATTCCAATAGCTGGATTTGCCGGGTGGTGGACCAGAACAGGCTGATGCAGAGCAGGCCGTAGCCGAAAACGAAACCAGCGTGGAGCCACGGGTTGTAGCGGGGGTGGATGCTGGCGCGGTAGGTGGTGCGGAAGGCCTCGGTGGGGTGAGTCATTAGGGGCGCTCGGTGTTGTTTTTGTTGGGGATGAGCGTAGTCGGGATTGGCGCATCTATCCTGCCGCCATAAAAATACTGTACATGCATACAGTTATGTCCTACATTCCATCCCAGGTGACCGGATGTCGCCGATCACCTGAGCTTCAATTTTTTAACTATGGATGGATAAAAAATGAAATCGAAAAAAGCGTTCATGCTCGGAGCCGCCATCGCGGCGTCCTGCTTCGTTTCGGCCTGCGCCCTGGCCGAACAATCTCCTGCACACTTGACGCCGCAACCGTTGCAGCAAGCCGTGCAGCAAGCCCTCAAGAGTGGCGGCAACGTCACGGCGCAGAAGGCGTCGGCTGCCTTCCTGGACAAAATCAAAACCTCGCAGCAGCTGAAAAAGCCGGTGCAGGCTGCCAAGGCCTTGAGCGGGGTTGTGGTCGCCGAGCCTGTACAGGCAGATAGCGCCAAGGTGGATGCCCAGGCCGTGGCGGCCCAGGCGTTCACGCCGCTGTGCCAGACCCTCGGTATCAACCAGATGTATAACCTGGACGGTGTGCAAACCGGCAACGACGTCTGCTACCACTTCAACGTGCCGCAAAAAGCACGGGCGACAGTGATGCTGGTAGGGCAGAGTGCTGCCACCAACATGTCCCTGACCCTGTTCCAGGACGACGGCCAGAACAACATCACTTCTCTCGGCACGTCGGATAACCCGGGCAATGCCAACGAGGTGTTGGCTGGGGTACTGCCACCTGGCGACTACTACTGGTTCATGCATGCCAATTCCGCTGACGGTTCGCCGTTCAGTTTCGGCGTGGATATCAACATGACGATTGACGATTTCGAGCCTAACGACAGTTTCGAAACGGCTTATCAACTGCCGGATACCCTGAACTACGTCACGGGTAACTCCGACACGGCGACCGATGAAGACTACTTCTCCTTCAAGGCCCTGCGCGGGCAGAAGGTCAGTGCCTATTTCGACGGTGTGAACGAGAGCGATCGGGGCCAGTGGATTTCCGAGTATTTTGACGGCGTCAAATGGATCCCGATCAGCCCCAAGGCGAAAATCACCTGGCCAACGCCATCGGTTAATGGCGTGGTGAACGTACGGGTGCGGCCTAACCCGGCCGCAACCTGGAAGGCTACGGCGCGCTACAAGCTGTCGCTGGGCTCCACACCCGAGGTGTTGAGCCACAGTGTGCAAGGTGACAACGTGGTGCGGATCCCGGCTTCGGCCAATGACTACGACCCGTTCATGACCACCCAGGCGGCACGTGACTTGAGCTGGGCCGTGACCTGGGCCGACAGCACCGGTAAACGCCTGCAGGGATTGACCCCGTATCTGCAACTCGACAAGCACGTCAACCGCAATACCTACCTGCCGGTGTACATCCCTTACTACGGTTCGGTAACCGGCGTGTCGGGCGCGGCATCCGGTACGGTCAACCTGGGCAACTGCGCGGGTGAGGCGACTGTCAGGTATGTGTCCTACGACTCGGGTTACAAAAATACCTGGGAGACCAACTACAACTTCGCCGTCTGGCGCCTGCGCATCGAGGAGTACCCGGATGTCGGCGTGGGTGGCGACGCTACCCCGGTCAGCATGGCTCATATCTGCAGCCAGCGCGTGATCTCCAGTGAACGGTGATCAACCCTCCGCTTGATCCGTAACCCCGGCGCCAACTCTTCGGGTTGGCGCCCCCAGCAACCCTTCAAACTGCGCCTGAACCCGCCCTTCGTCGCAATGCGCCACATTAAACCGCATGAAATCCCGCAACCTCGGCTCATACCCGAACAACGCCCCCGGCGCCAACACCATCCCACGCTTCAACCCTGCTTCAGCCAACCGCTCACCATTTACCCCCGCCGGCAACCGCGCCCAGATAAACATCCCCCCCTCAAACCCCATCGGCAATTCACACCCACAACGCCGCAGCCACTGCTCAACCCGCCCACCGGCCTCCAGCAGCCGCTGAACCATGCGCTTGCGATGCCTGGCATACCCACCCTCACTCAGCAGCCGATACACAATCTGTTCGAACAGCTCGGACGTTATGCCGCCGCTCATCAACTTCATATTGGTCAGATTCGCCGCCAATTGCGGCGCCGCCACCACATAACTGACCCGCGCATTCGCCGTCAGCACCTTCGAAAACCCCGACAGGTACGTCACCTGCTCCAATCCCGCCAAAGTCGCCAGACGCGGCGGCGGGTTAGGGTGCAAATCCCCGTAAAGATCATCCTCAACGATATGGCAGCGATACTCCCGGGCCAGTTGCAACAACCGAAATGCCTGGCTCGGACTGAATGAATGCCCGGTGGGGTTGTGCAACACGCTGGTGGTCAGGTACAGGCTGGGACGATGCTCCGCCAACAACTGCTCCAACGCGACAAAATCAAACCCGTCAGGCCGCCGGGCGATCGTCACCACCTTGACCCCATGCAACGCCAGGTTCGCGTGGAAGTTGAAATAACACGGTGCATCCAGCAGCACCGTGTCCCCGGGCCGCGCCAGCAGGCGCATGAGCATGTCCAGGCCTTGCACCGTGTTGGGCGTGGTGATGATTTGTTCCACCGGCACCGACAACCCTTCACCGTGCAGTTTCTGTTGCAGCGCCTGGCGCAACGGCAGCAGGCCCGCAGGGGTGCCCAGTCCGGCGATGCGCAGGGTAGGGGCGCGCACTGCGCTGCGCATGGCCTGGCGCAGGGCTTCGGAATCCAGCCAGTCTTCCGGCAGATGGCCGCCGCCGGGGCGCAGGTCGCCCTGGGCCATGGCCAGGGGGCGGCGCAGTACGCTGAGCAAGTCCTGGGGCAGCAAGTCGACCCAGGTGCTGGACGACGGCTGTGCCAGGCTGCTGGCGACAAAGTGCCCGCGGCCCTGGCTGGAGGTCAGGAGGTGACGCCCGCGCAGGCGATCCAGCGCTTCATTCATGGTGAATTTTCCGACGCCCAGCAAGGCTCCCAACTCACGCACCGAAGGCAGTTTGCTGCCAGCGGCCAATTCGCCTTGCTCGATCGCATGGGCCAGGGCATCGACGATCTGCTGCACCTTCGGTGCTCGGTCATGAAAGTGAATCGCAGGAATGGGCATCACACTGTCCTTAAGTTTGCCGCCAACTTCACCGGTAAAGTCTGCGCGTATATCCGTAGAGTTTACCTGCCTGTGGCGGCATGTGCGCCCTAGACTGCAAGCCCTCTTTCCTGCTGTGAAATTCCACGCCATGGCCACCGCGCTGACGCTGTCTTCGTTTTTGTATTTCCTGCTGCTGTGCACCACCCTGGCCTTCAGCCCCGGGCCCATGACCTTGTTGTTGCTCAGCCTCGGCCTGAAGGACGGCCTGCGCCGCTCCCTGCCGGCGCAGTTCGGGGCGAGTGTTTCCTACCTGGTGTCGATCCTGATCTTTGCCGTGGGTTTTTCCGAGCTGATCAAGGATTACCCGCTGATCACCCGGATCATCCAGGTGGTAGGCGTGGCCTACATCCTTTACCTGGCCTACAAGCAATGGACCAGCAGCGGAGTGACCATCAAGACCAACGATGCAACTACGGAAAATGCCCGCAGTCTTTTCGGCAAGGGCCTGCTGACCGGGTTGTCGAATCCCAAGGCGATCATTCTGTTCAGCGCGGTATTCCCGCAGTTCGCCGCCATCGGCCAGGGCAGTGCCGCCGCCGACATCGCGATCCTCGGCCTGACCTTCCTGCTGCTGCAATTTGCCAGCGGCTGCCTGTATTGCTACTTCGGCCAGCGCATCAAGCACGTGCTGGAAAACCCCAAGCGCCGGGTGTTGCTGCAACGGGCCACGGCGGTGTTGCTGCTGGGGGTGGCGCTGATGCTGGCCAGGGGCTTTTCCAGCTGAAGGCCAGCTTATGAGCGGTAGTGGCGATCTGCCGGTGCCCTGATAGACTTCGGGCATTCATCCAGGATCAAGCCAGACATGCCAGCCGCAGGAGGAAACGGACTTTCGCTAGCTTCACGCTTGTACAAGTCGCGCACCCTGGGATTGACCCTCGGGTTTGTCTGTGTGGCCGCCGCCATCTACCCGCTGGATAAATCCGCTTGGGTCTGGGGAGTGATGATCGCCAATGCCTTCATCTGGCCGCATGTGGCCTACCAATGGTCGCGGCACTCGAAAAACTCCCTGCGCTCGGAACACCGCAACCTGCTGTTCGACTCGTTTTGCGGCGGGTTCTGGGTTGGCGCCATGCAGTTCAACCCGCTGCCCAGCGTGACCACCTTGTCGATGATGACCATGAACAACGTCGCCATCGGCGGCCCGCGCTTCATGCTCGCCGGTTGGGTGGCCCAGGCGCTGGGCATCGGCGCCTCGATGCTGGTGTTCACTCCGGCGGTGACCGCCCTCACCAGTGAAGTGCAGCTCTACGCCTGCCTGCCGATCCTGATGCTGTATCCCCTGGCGCTGGGCTGGATCTGTTACCGGCAAGCGATCACCCTGGCCCGGCACAAGCGCGAGTTGCTGGCCCTGAGCCGCACCGACAGCCTGTCGGGCCTGCTCAACCACGGCGCCTGGAAAGACCACCTGGAAATCGAGTTCCAGCGCTGCCGCCGCGACCAGCAGGGCGCCGCCATCGCGTTGATCGACATCGACCACTTCAAGACCATCAACGACACCTACGGCCATGTCACCGGCGATATCGTGCTGCGTCAATTGAGCAAAGTGCTGCGCCAGAACCTGCGGGCCACTGACCTGGCCGGGCGCTATGGCGGCGACGAATTCTGCGTGATCCTGCCGGACATGCCCCTGAACCGCGCCACCGAGGTGATGGACGCCCTGCGTGATCGCTTCAACTCCCTGGCCTACGCACAGGACCCGACCTTGCGCGCCAGCCTGAGCATCGGCCTGGCGCCATACCGGCCGGCACACGCCGACGCCACCAGTTGGCTGAACGATGCCGACCAGGCCTTGTACGAGGCCAAGAGCAGCGGGCGCAACCGGGTCAGTTCGGTGCAGGGAAGTTGGTTGAGGTCGATCTGAGGATCAACAAATCGGTGTTTGTCAGGTAGGGTGGAGCGCTACCTTCCAACAAAAACAAGGATCGGTTCATGCTCTTCAACTTCCCGCGTACCTTGCTGGCGGCCACCCTGGCGCTGTCTTTCGCCATGCCGGCCTTCAGCGCCGAACCCCACAAACAGATCCAGGCCGATTCCGAGCAGTACAAGGCCGACGCCTTGAAACTGCTGGAGCGCCTGGTGAATATCGATTCGGGCTCCGGCTACGAGCCGGGCCTGACCCAAGTGCGTGACATCGCTGTCGACGAGCTCAAGCAACTGGGTTTCAGCATCCAGTTGGTGCCGGATGCCGCGGCCCATAACAGCCATGTCATCGCCACCCTCAAGGGCACCGGCAAGGCCAGGATCCTGCTGATGGCCCACATGGACACGGTGTTCAAGGAAGGCTCGGCGGCTGCCCGGCCGTTCCACATCAAGGACGGCCGCGCCTATGGCCCGGGCGTAATGGATGACAAGGGCGGCATCGTCGCCGGCATCTACGCCTTGAAGGTCCTGAAAAACCAGGGCTTCAAGGACTACGCACAAATCACTTTCCTGCTGGACGCCAGCGAAGAAACCGGCACCGACGGCGCGTCCGAGCTGATCCGCAACACCGCCAAGGGCCACGACGTGACGCTCAACCTGGAACCGGGTCGCCCGGCCGATGGCCTGGTGGTATGGCGCAAAGGCAGCGCCACCGCCGTGGTCGAGGTCAAGGGCAAGGCCGCCCACGCCGGCGTCGCCCCGGAATTGGGGCGCAACGCGGCGATGGAAGCGGCGCACCAGATTCTGCAACTGGGCAAGCTGGGGGATGCCGAGAAGAAAACCACCATCAACTTCACCGTGATCAACTCCGGCGACCGGGTCAACGTGATCCCCGACCAGGCCACCGCCAAGGCGGATGTACGGGCGGCGTTGCCGGAAGAGTTTGACCGGATCGAGAAAGACCTGGCACGGGTCTCGGCCAACAAGCTGATCCCCGAGACTGAAGTGACCACCAGTTTGCACCGTGGCCTGCCGCCGATGCCGCAGACGCCGGAGTCGGACAAGCTGGTGGCGATTGCCCAAGGGATTTATGGCGAGTTGGGGCGCAAGCTGACCATTGAGGGCAGCGGCGGGGCGGCGGATGCGAGCTTGTCGGCTGGCGTGGGTACGCCGACCCTGGACGGGTTCGGGATTGTCGGGGGCAATATCCATACGCCGGAGGAATATGCCGAGGTGGAGAGCGTGGCGCCGCGGATTTATCTGCTGAGCCGGATGATTATGGAGCTCTCCAAGCGCTGACTTAAAAACGCCACACCTCTAAATGTGGGAGCGGGCTTGTGTGGGAGCGGGCTTGCTCGCGAATGCGGTCTATCAGTCGACATCTGCTTATCTGGTACACCGCTTTCGCGAGCAAGCCCGCTCCCACACTGTTCTGTGGTGTTGGTTGGATCAGATTGCAGGCACCACTTCCCGGGTCTTCTCCCGCCCCAGCACCAAACTGCACAACGCCGGCAAGAACAGCAACGTCAACACTGTCCCCACCAGCACCCCGCCAATCAGCACATACGCCAGCGACGACCAGAACACCGACAATGTCAGCGGAATAAACGCCAACGCCGCCGCCAGCGCGGTCAGGATCACCGGGCGTGCCCGGCGCACCGTGGCCTCGATGATCGCCTCGCGAATCACCATGCCCTGGTCCTGGTTCTGCCGAATCTGGTCGGTAAAGATCAGCGTATTGCGCATCAGAATCCCGCCAATCCCGATCAACCCCAATATCGCGTTGAACCCGAACGGCTGGTTGAACAGCAGCAGCGTCGGCACCGCCCCGATCAGCCCCAGCGGCGCGGTGGCGAACACCATGAACATCACCCCGAACGAACGCACCTGGAACATGATCACGGTCAACGTCAGCAGAATCATGATCGGGAACAGTGCCGCCAGCGCCACGTTGGCCTTGGCGCTTTCTTCCACCGGGCCGCCGATGACGATCTGATACCCGGCCGGCAGCTTGGCGATCAGGGGTTGCAGGTCCTTGTACACCGCCATTTCCACATCTGGCGGCTGGGTGCCGTCGACGATGTCGGCGCGCACTTCCACGGTCAGCGCACGGTTGCGGCGCTTGAGGATCGGTTCTTCCATCACCGCCTGGAAATGCCCGACCTGGGCCAATGGCACCGAGACACCGGCACTGTTGGTCAGGGTCATATTGTCGAGGTTGCCGAGGTCTTCGCGCTGGCTGCCCTGGGAGCGGGCAACCACTGAAACGGTGCGATTGCCTTCGCGCACTTCGGTAATCGGGTTGCCGCTGAGCAACGCGTTGAGCTGGGATTTCACCCCGTCGGGGGTAAAGCCCAGCAGGCGCAGGCGGTCCTGGTCGAGTACCAGGCGGTAACTGCTGGCGCGCTCGCCCCAGTCGAGGAAGCTGTCCCGCGTGAGTGTGTTGGCGGCGACCACTTGGCGCACGTCTTCAGCCAGGCCGCGCAGCACATTCAGGTCGGGGCCGGACACGCGAAACACCACCGGGAAGGGCACCGGCGGGCCGAATACCAACTGGGTGACGCGCACCCGCGCCGATGGAAATTCGCCGGCCGCGATGCGTTCAGCCATGCGTTTTTTCAGGCTGTCCCGGGCATGGGCGTCGGCGGTCTGCACGATCAGCTTGGCGAAGGCGGGGTCTGGCAGCTCAGGGTTCAGCGACAGGAAAAACCTTGGTGCACCACCGCCGACATAGGTGTCGACCATCACGGTTTGCGGCTCCTCCATCAGCGCCTTTTCCACCTGCGCCGCTACCGCCTCGGTGCTTTTGAAGGCGCTGCCCGGTGGCATGTACACCTCCAGAATCAGCTCGGAACGGTCGGAGTTGGGAAAGAACTGCTTCTTCACCACGCCCATGCCCAGGCCACACAGCACAAAGGCCGCCACCACCAACCCGGTGACCAGCCAGCGTCTGCGCACGCAAGCGTCCACCAGGCGCCGCAGTTTCTGGTAATAGCGCCCGGCGTAAATTGCGTCGTGGCCGCCGACAACCGGCTCGATGTGCGGCAGCAGCTTGACCCCCAGGTACGGGGTGAACACCACCGCCACCAGCCACGAGGCGATCAGCGCAAAACCGACGATCCAGAAAATATTCCCGGCATATTCACCGGCCCCCGAGCGGGCAAAACCCACCGGCAGGAAGCCGATAATCGTCACCAGCGTGCCCGTGAGCATCGGCGCGGCGGTGGAACTCCAGGCGAAGGTGGCCGCGTGGATCCGGTCAAAACCTTCCTCGAGTTTGACCACCATCATCTCGATCGCAATGATCGCGTCGTCCACCAGCAGGCCCAGGGAAATGATCAACGCGCCCAGGGTCACCCGGTCGAATTCGCGGCCGGTCATCAGCATGATCACAAACACGATCGACAAGGTCAGCGGCACCGCAGCGGCCACCACCAGCCCGACGCGGAACCCCAGGGCCAGCAGGCTGATGACCATCACCACCGCCAGGGCGACGAAGAACTTCAGCATGAACTCGTTGACCGCCAGGCTGATGTTTTTCGCCTGGTCGGAGACCTTGGCGAAGTTGACCCCCAGCGGCAGGTCGGCCTGGATTTTCGCTTCCTGGGCCTTGAGGGCCTTGTCCAGTTCCAGGCCGTTCCAGTGCTTCTCCATGATCACCCCGAGCATCAGCGAGGGGTCGCCCTGATGACGGATACGGTAGCTGGGCGGGTCTTCATAACCCCGGCTGACGGTGGCCACATCGGCGATGCGCAGCAGCTTGCCGTTGGCTTCCAGCGGGACGTTTTCGATCAGCGCCAGGCTGTCGAAGGCCCCGTCGATACGGATATAGGCGCGTGCCCCGGCGGTCTCGACAAAGCCTGAAGGCGCCACGGCATTCTGGGCGGCGAGGGCGGCGAAGATCTGCTCGGGCTTGATGCCCAAGGTGGCCAGGCGCTCATAGGAAAACTCGACGAAGATCCGCTGCGCCTGTTCGCCGAGGATATTGACCTTCTTCACTCCCGGCAGATTGAGCAGGCCCTGGCGCATGTCCTCGGCCATTTGCACCAGTTGCCGGTGGGGCAGGTGTTCGGCCTCCAGCGCGTACAGGGAAAAGTACACGTCGGAGTATTCATCGTTGAAGAACGGCCCGATCACCCCCTTGGGCAACTTCGCGGCTTCGTCGCTGAGCTTTTTGCGGGTCTGGTAGAACAGGTCCTGGATCTCGCTGGGACGGGTGGACTCCAGGTACGTCATGCGCATCGAGACGAAGCCCGGTTGGGCGATGGTTTCGACGCGGTCGTAATAGTCCAGCTCCTGCAGGCGTTTTTCCAGGCGGTCGGCCACTTGCTCCTGCATCTCTTGCGCGGTGGCGCCGGGCCAGGCGGCGGTGATGGTCATGACCTTGACGGTGAACGAAGGGTCTTCGGCGCGTCCCAGTTTGCCAAAGGCAAAGACCCCGGCGGCGAGGATCGCGATGATCAGGAACAGAGTGACCGCGCGATGCTTGACCGCCAGTTCGGAGAGGTTGATCCCGCGCATTATCAGTGTTCCTGCTGACGGTTGAGGGCCAATACCTGGGCCGGCAACAGGCGTACCGCGTCACCGCTGTGCAGCAGGTGCGCGCCGAGGGCGACGACTACTTGGCCGGGGTCCACGCCACTGTCCAGCAACGCGTCCTCCTGGCCGAGGCTGGCGACGTTGACCGGGGCGAAGCTGACCTTGTCATCGGCGCCAATCACCCACACACCGGTGCCTTTGCCGGCATCCTGCAGCGCCCCGATGGGCACGCGGGTCTGTTGCGCCTGGCCGTTACCTTGCAGGCGCACGGTGATGGTCGAGCCGAGAGCGAAGCGGTCGACGGGGCCATGCAAGACATAGCGGGCCCGGTAGGTGCGGGTGGTCGGGTCGGCGCTGGCAGACAGCTCGCGCAACGTGGCGGTCACTGCCTGCTCAGGGGCGCCGAAGGGGAACGCCAGGGCTTTTTGCGAAGCCTGGTCGCGCTGGTTTTCCGGCAGGTTGACGATGGCTTCCCGGGCGCCGTCGTGAGCCAGGCGCGCCACCACTTGCCCCTCGGCGACCACTTGGCCGCGGTCCACCCGCACGTCGGTGATGATGCCGTCGCTGTCGGCCCTGAGCACCGAGTAGGTGCGGCGGTTTTCGATCTGGCTGGCGTCGGATTGCGCGGAGGCCAGCTCGGCTTCGGCCACCCGCAGGTTGGTGGCGGACTGGTCGAAAATCTGCCGCGACACGGCGCCGGTATTGGCCAGGCGCTGGTAGCGGGATTCATCGTCCCGGCGTTGGCGCAGTTGCGCCTGGGCCGCATTGACGCGGTTTTTTGCCGAACGCAGGGCCAGTTCGAAGTCGCCGATATCCAGCACCAGCAAAGTGTCGCCACGGTTGACGTGCTGGCCGGGATCAACCTTGCGCTCGATCACCTTGCCGCTGACGCGAAACCCCAGGTCACTTTCCGTGCGCGCGGCCACTACGCCGGTGTAGGCGCTTTGCTGGCTGCCGGCGGCTTCGACCTTGGCGGCCAGCACCGGGCGGGGCAGGGGCGCTTCGGCGACGGGGTCGGCCTTGTTGTTGCAGCCACTGAGTACCGCCAGCAGGGCCAGGGGGGTGAGAAGACGCAGGGGGAGAGGGTTCATGTCGGGCTCCGTGGGGCGGGGTGAGCTAAAAATTACGCTTGTAATATTTGTCGCCATATTATGGTCGAAATATAAAATAATCCAGCCCCGAGTCTTTGTTCCACTGATGGGACGATCAGGGCCGATTTTGCCGTCTAGCGCGGAATTGGTATCGGATTTAAGGTGTATCCATTACTGGAGACACATATGAAAAAGATCATCGGCATCTACACCAGCCCACGTGGCCATTGGGTCGGCGACGGCTTTCCGGTTCGCACGCTGTTTTCCTACGACACCATGGGCAAGCAGATCAGCCCGTTCCTGTTGCTGGATCACGCCGGTCCTGCGGCGTTCACCCCGACCGAGCAACGTCGCGGCGTGGGCCAGCATCCTCATCGCGGTTTTGAAACCGTGACCATCGTCTACAAGGGCGAAGTCGAGCACCGCGATTCCACCGGCGCCGGCGGCACCATCGGCCCGGGCGATGTGCAATGGATGACAGCCGCCAGGGGCATCATTCACGAGGAGTTTCACTCCGAGGCGTTCGCCCGCAGCGGCGGGGCCCTGGAAATGGTCCAGTTGTGGGTCAACCTGCCGGCCAGGGACAAAATGACCGACGCCGGTTACCAGACCATCCTCGATGGCGATATTCCGACGCTGCCCCTGGCCGACCACGCCGGCAGCCTGCGCTTGATCGCGGGCGAGTTCGACGGGGTCAAAGGCCCGGCTCGTACCTTCACACCGATCGACGTGTGGGACATGCGCCTCAAAGCCGGCCGCTCTGTGACGCTGGACCTGCACGCCGGGCGCAACACCGCGCTGGTGGTGTTGCGCGGCACGGTGCGGATCAACGGCACTGAAGTGGCGCGGGAAGGGCAGTTGGCACTGTTCGAGCGCGATGGCACGCAACTGCGCCTCGAGTCCAGCGACGACGCCATGGTGCTGTTGCTCAGCGGCGAGCCGATCGACGAACCCATCGTCGGCCACGGCCCGTTTGTGATGAACACCGAGCAGGAAATCCACCAGGCGTTTGCCGACTATCAGTCCGGGCAATTCGGGCAGATGCAGCGCTAGGGCGCTATACCCTCCAAAGGCATTTCATGCGATCTTCATGGCATTCGCCCTGGAGTCGCCTGAATGCCCTCATTTATCTCCGATCACCCGATGTTCTGTGCCTTGGCGCTGGTGCTGATCGACATTGCCGTATGGCGCTTGATCTCTGCCGATTTCGCCAATTGGAAGCTGGCGGCGCGGCTGGTGATCTTTGCGGTGTTCAGCGCTGTGCTGTTCAACGAAGGCATGAACCCGATGCAGGTCGCGCCGTTCGGCGACAACGTGGCGCTGCATTTGGCGGCAACGGCGTTCCAGATCGGCTGGTGGCTGTTTGCGGCGCGCACCCTCACGGTATTGCTCGGCGCGGTGATGATGCAGCGGGTCGGCCACACCGGGCGGCTGTTGCAGGATCTGGTGGGCGCGGTGATCTTCCTGATCGCGATCATCGCCGCCATGGCCTACGTGCTCGACCTGCCGGTCAAGGGCGTACTGGCCACTTCCGGCGCGGTGGCAATCATCGTCGGCCTGGCGTTGCAAAGCACCTTGAGCGACGTGTTTTCCGGCATCGTGCTCAATACCACCAAACCCTACCAACTGGATGACTGGATCTCCATCGACGGCACCGAAGGCCGGGTGATCGACATCGACTGGCGCGCCACCCAACTGCAAACCTCCCAGGGCAGCCTGGCGGTGGTGCCCAACTCGTTGGCGGCCAAGGCCAAGATCATCAACTTCTCACGTCCCGCAGATATGTTTGGCTTGGCGGTCAGCCTGCAGGTCAGCCCCCATGCGCGGCCCCAAACCGTGCTGGATGCGCTGGAGCGGGCGATGCAGGGGTGTCGCCCGTTGTTGGCCAAGCCGGCGCCGAGCGTGGCGTTCAAGACGTCGGCCAGTGGTGGCGTGGAGTATGAGATCAGCGGGTTTGTGCCGGCCATGGCGCTTAAGCGTGAGGTGCGCAATCAGCTTTATGATTTGGCGTTTCGGCATTTGCAGGCGGCGGGGGTGAGTTTGTTGTCGGCGGCCGAGAGTAATGCGCCGGTGGCGGTTTCCCGGGCTCGGGCGTTGTTGGAGAGCTCATCTATTTTCTCGACGTTGAGGCAGGAGGAGAAGGAGACATTCAGCCAGAACATGACGCTGCAGACCTTTCGCGCCGGGGACATGATTTTGCCGGCGGGGGAGGTGAGTGATCATCTTTTTATCATCGAGTCCGGGGTGATTTCGGTGATGCTGACCAAGGCCGGACACAAGTTTGAAGCGGGGCGGATGGGGCCTGGGGAGGTGATTGGTGAGGCCGGGATTTTGTCGGAGCAGGGTGTGCCTGCGGACTTTTCGGCGAAGACGTTTTGTACGTTGTATAGGATTGAGAAGGAGTATCTGAAGCCTTGTCTGGATGCTCGGCATGACATCAGTGAGGCGATGAAAAGCCTGCTGGATTTCAGGTTGCATGCGGCTCAGAGTTTGACGCAGGAGGCGCCTGTGGTGCCGGTTAAGAAGGGGTTTATGCAGTGGCTGCGGAGTCGGGCCTGAAGGTGTACATATCCGTTGCTGC
>NZ_JACAPN010000058.1:0-34060 GCF_013385665.1 Pseudomonas sp. D4002 | reverse complement strand
GCCGGAGTGAGGGCACTCCGAGCCTAGGCGAGGAGCCGAGTGGTGGGGCAAGAGCGTTTTGCTTACTTTTGCGCTTTTCAAAAGTGAGCCGCTGTAAGAGCGGAACCCATTTCAGCCATCACCCAAATAACGGATATACCCCCAAACAGCAGAACTTGCACCCCCCGCGCTCCCATGAAATAGTCAGCCAAGCAAGTGCTTGGTTGGCTACCATCGGAACACAAAGGAGCGCGTCCATGTCTGTCGCTATTCGTTTGCCGCTGCAAGTCTTCTTCGACCGCGAAGCCCGCCACCCACGGCAACGATTCCTGGTTCAGCCCATCAAGGGCGGCGAGGTCCAAACCCTCACCTGGGCCGAAGCCGGTCAACAGGCCCGCTGCGCCGCCCACTGGCTGCGAGCCCGCGACCTGCCAGTGGGCTCCCACATCGCCCTGATCTCGAAAAACTGCGCCCACTGGATCATCGCCGACCTCGCCATCTGGATGGCCGGCCACGTCTCGGTCCCGCTCTACCCCAACCTCACCGCCGACTCCGTCGCCCACGTACTCGAGCATTCCGAAGCCGCACTGGCATTTATCGGCAAACTGGACGACTGGCCCGCCATGTCCGCCGGAGTAAAGGCCGACCTGCCCACCATCAGCCTGCCGCTGTGCCCCGATGGCGAATTCGATTTCACCTGGGCCGACCTGCAAGCCTGCTCACCCATTCAGGACAACCCCGCGCCCGCAGCATCCGATCTAGCCACCATCATCTACACCTCCGGCACCACCGGCCTGCCCAAGGGCGTGATGCACAGCTTCGGCGCGCTGGCCTTCGCGGCCATCCGCGGCACTGAACTGTTCGGCCTGGGGGAGGGCGACCGCCTGCTGTCCTACCTGCCGCTGTGCCACGTCGCCGAACGCATGTTCGTGGAGATGGCCTCGATCTACACCGGACAGACAGTATTTTTCGCCGAGAGCCTCGACACTTTTCTGACAGACCTCAAACGGGCGAGGCCAACAGCGCTGTTCGGCGTACCGCGGATCTGGACCAAATTCCAGATGGGCGTCTATAGCAAAATCCCCGCAAGCCGCCTCGATACCTTGCTGCGCCTGCCCTTCATCGGCAAGCGGGTCGGCCACAAAGTACTCGCCGGGTTGGGCCTGGACGCTGTGCGCGTGGCGATCTCCGGCGCAGCCCCCGTGCCCGAAGCACTGTTGGTCTGGTATCGCCGGCTGGGCCTGGATGTGCTGGAGGTCTATGGCATGACCGAAAGCTGCGGCTACTCCCACGTGTGCCGCCCCGGCCAGCAGAAACTCGGCTGGATAGGCCCGCCATGCCCGGACGTCGAAGTACGCATCGGTGACGACGGCGAAGTCCAGGTACGCAGCGGCGCGACCATGCTCGGTTATTACAAGGACCCGGCAAAAACTGCCGAGACCCTCACCGCCGACGGCTTCCTGCGCACCGGCGACAAGGGCGAGCAGGGCACCGATGGCCGCCTGCGGCTGACCGGGCGGCTCAAGGAAATCTTCAAGACCAGCAAAGGCAAATACGTGGCCCCGGCGCCGATTGAAAACCGCCTGGCCGAACATGCACGCATCGAGCAGGTGTGCGTGGTGGGCGATGGCTTGAGTGCGCCCATGGGCCTGTGCGTGTTATCTGCCGTGGGTCTGCAAGATGCCGCAGGCGCTGGGCGCCAGGCTTTGCAGGGCAGCCTTGAACGCTTGCTGGAAGATGTCAACCAGGTGCTGGATAAACATGAGCGCTTGCGCCAACTGGTGGTGGTGAAAGACAGTTGGGCGGTGGAAAACGGTTTTCTCACGCCGACCTTGAAGATCAAGCGCAACGTGATTGAATCAGCCTACGGGTCGCAGTTCCTGGCCTGGAGCGAGCGCTCCGAAGCCGTGCTGTGGCAGGATTGAGCACTGACATAAAACCAATAAGGACCGATCAATGAGCCTGTGGCGCACCCAACCGAATATCGAGCAACTGAATGCGATTCAGAAAAACACCATCGGTGAAGTACTGGATATCCGCTTTGAACGTTTTGACGACGAGTCCCTGACGGCCAGCATGGTGATCGACCACCGCACCCATCAACCCTACGGCCTGCTGCACGGCGGCGCGTCGGTGGTACTCGCGGAAACCGTGGGCTCCATGGCCAGTTACCTGTGCATCGACGCCAGCAAGTTCTATTGCGTGGGCCTGGAAATCAACGCCAACCACCTGCGCGGCTTGCGCAGCGGGCGGGTGACGGCGGTGGCCAAGCCGATTCATATCGGGCGCACCACCCACGTGTGGGACATCCGCCTGACCAGCGATGAAGGCAAGGCCAGCTGTGTGTCGCGCCTGACCATGGCCGTGGTACCGCTGGGGGAGACGCCGCCGGCCCGATAGGCGTGGCGTGAGTGTCATCATTCCTGGCAGTTACAGTCATTGCCGTGACTGCCCGGTCTGGGGAGAATCAACACTCTGTTTACGGTGATGGATCAGGTATGTCGCAGCACGTGTTTTTCGCTCACGCCAATGGCTTTCCTTCGGCGACCTACGGCAAATTGTTTGCCGCCCTGGCCCCGGAGTACGCCGTCGCGCATTTGCCGCAGCACGGTCACGACCCCCGGTTTCCAGTGGATGACAATTGGCAGAACCTGGTGGACGAACTGATCCACCACCTTGAGCAACAACCGGAGCCGGTGTGGGGCGTGGGCCATTCGTTGGGTGGCGTGCTGCACCTGCACGCGGCCATGCGTAGTCCGCAGCTGTATCGCGGGGTGGTGATGCTGGATTCGCCGGTACTGACCCTGGCCGATCGCTGGGTGATCCGCGCGGCCAAGCGTTTCGGCTTTATCGACCGGCTGACCCCGGCGGGGCGCACCCTGGGCCGTCGTGAAGAGTTCGCCGACCTGGCGGCTGCGCGCCAGTACTTCGCCGGCAAGACCTTGTTTCGCGGCTTTGATCCCGACTGTTTTGATGCCTACCTGCAACACGGCCTGGAACCGGTGGGTGATCGCCTGCGCCTGCGCTTTGATCCGGCCACCGAAATCAGCATCTACCGCGGCGTGCCCCACACCAGCCCCGGCCAGGCCCGGCAACTGAAAGTGCCGCTGGCGGTGGTGCGTGGTCGCCAGAGCCGGGTGGTGATGCGTCACCATGCCAGCGGCGTGGGGCGCATGCCCATGGGCGAAATGTTGACCATGCCCGGCGGCCACATGTTTCCCCTTGAACGCCCACAGGACACCGCCACTTTGATCAAGAACCTGTTTGCCCGTTGGGAAGCTCGCCAGCGCGAGCGCAGTTGCGCATGACTGCGCCCGTCGAAGAAGTCCGCCTGGCGCTGCCGCACATCGAGTTGGCGGCGCATCTGTTCGGCCCTGAAGACGGTTTGCCGGTGATTGCCCTGCATGGCTGGCTGGACAACGCCAACAGCTTCGCCCGGCTGGCACCGAAACTCGATGGCCTGCGCATCGTTGCGCTGGACATGGCCGGCCATGGTCACTCGGCCCATCGACCCGTTGGAGCCGGTTATTCCCTGTGGGATTACGTCCACGACGTGCTGCAAGTCGCCGAACAATTGGGATGGAAACGTTTTGCATTACTTGGCCACTCCCTCGGCGCCATCGTTTCCCTGGTGTTGGCCGGCGCCTTGCCGGAGCGGGTGACGCACCTGGGATTGATTGATGGCGTGATCCCGCCGACCGGCACCGCAGACAACGCCGCCGAACGCCTCGGCATGGCGTTGCAGGCGCAAATGAACCTGCAGGACAAGCGCAAGCCGGTGTACAGCACCCTTGATCGCGCGGTGGAAGCGCGGATGAAAGGCGTGGTGGCAGTCAGTCGTGAAGCCGCCGAACTGCTGGCCCAGCGTGGCTTGATGCCCGTGCCGGGTGGTTACACCTGGCGCAGCGACAGCCGCCTGACCCTGGCCTCCCCCATGCGCCTGACAGAAGAACAGGCGATGGCCTTCGTGCGCCGAGTCGGCTGTCCGACACAGTTGGTGGTCGCCGAAGACGGCATGTTGGCGAAACATTCCGAATTGCTTTCCGGGCTTCCGTTCCAGGTGACTACCTTGCCCGGTGGCCATCATTTGCACCTGAATGACGAGCCAGGCGCTACCCTTGTTGCAGACTGTTTCAATCGGTTCTTCTCCACGCCTTGACTTGGCGGGGTCAACTGCCGAGGCTGGGCGGATCGAAAGGGAGTCAACCATGAACGATCTCAACACCGCAGCGCACCCCAATGGCCAGGGCGCGCCGATCCGATGAGTATGCCGAAGGGATTTTTCCGTGTTCTGGGGCTGTGCTGTTTCAGCCCGCTGGTGTTTGCCGCCGACGTACCGGGTAGCCAGGACTTGCCCGCCGTGGCCCGTCAGGTCGACGCGCAGATCGTCGACTACCGTCCCGCCGAAGAGAAAGAACGTATCTACCCGCTGGGCTCGATCCGCAAGATCAGCGGCCAGCTGCGCTATGAAGGCCAGGCCACCGCCCGCGGCCAAGCCACTGCCATCACCTACGAACTGCCTGCCGAGCACACCTCCAGCGCCGCCTTTACCGCCACCCGCGAAGCCTTGCAGGCCCAGGGCGCGCAACTGCTGTTCTGGTGCCAGGCCCGTGATTGCGGTGAAAGCAGCCTGTGGGCCAATGAAGTGTTCGGCAATGCCAAGCTGGTGGGCGCCGACGGCCAGCAGGAATACCTGCTGCTGCGCCTGGCGGCCCCGCAGGACAACTCCCTGGTCGCGTTGTACGGCATCACCCGGGGCAATCGACGGGCGTACCTGCACGTGGAACAGATGGACGCCAGCGCACCGTTGGGTGATTTGCTGCCGACCTCCGCTACGCTGCTGCGGGAACTGAAAAGCACTGGCGAGCTGGATTTTCCCAAGCTGGGCGCCGAGCCTGACGCCACCTGGCTCACCCTTATTTCCCGCGGATTGAACCTGGATGCCACGTTGCGGGTCAGTTTGACCGGGCCCACCGCCGAGGCATGGCGCCAGGGCTTGATCGATCAGGGCGTACGTGCGGCGCGCCTGGAAACCGGCACCACCGAAGCCAAGGGTTTGCACCTGCATCTGATACGCTGACCGTTCCAGGGCGAACGGACCCGCGCCGTTCGCCTAAGCTCTTGCTCTTACAGACTTCTTTTCGAGAAACCACATGCTCAATAACGATCGCCTGCTGGTGCAGATCCTGCTGCTGGTGTTGTTTGGTGCCAGCTTCTGGGTGATGGCGCCGTTCTGGTCGGCGCTGTTCTGGGGCGCGGTACTGGCGTTTGCCAGTTGGCCGGTGATGCGCTTGCTCACCCGCTGGCTGGGCGGTCGCGAATCGCTGGCCGCCGGGATCCTGACCCTGGTCTGGATGCTATTGGTGGCGTTGCCGCTGGTTTGGCTGGGGTTCAACCTCGCCGACCATGTGCGCGATGCCGTGGGCCTGATCAAGGATATCCAGGTGGATGGCTTGCCTGCGGCGCCCACCTGGCTCGGCTCCATTCCCTTTGTCGGCGAACGATTGGTGGCGATGTGGGACAGCATCGACCAGCAGGGCGCGGCACTGATGGTCACGTTGAAACCGTACCTGGGCCAGGTCGGCAACTGGTTGCTGGCCCGCAGTGCGCAGATCGGCGGCGGCATCCTGGAACTGACCCTGAGCCTGGTGTTCGTGTTCTTTTTCTACCGTGACGGGCCGCGTCTCGCGATGTTTGTGCATCGCTTGCTGGAGCGGTTGATCGGCGACCGGGCGGGTTATTACATCGAACTGGTCGCGGGTACGGTGCAGCGGGTGGTCAACGGTGTGATCGGCACCGCTGCCGCCCAGGCCTTGCTGGCGCTGATCGGCTTCTGGATTGCCGGTGTTCCGGGGGCTTTGGTGCTGGGGATCGTGACGTTCCTGCTCAGCCTGATTCCGATGGGCCCGCCGCTGATCTGGATTCCGGCCACCGCCTGGCTCGCCTGGAAGGGCGACTACACCTATGCGGTGTTCCTCGGTGTATGGGGCACGTTCATCATCAGCGGCGTCGACAACGTGCTCAAGCCCTACCTGATCAGCCGTGGCGGCAACCTGCCGCTGGTGATCGTGTTGCTGGGGGTGTTTGGCGGGTTGATTGCGTTCGGCTTTATAGGCCTGTTTATCGGCCCGACATTGCTGGCGGTGGCGTATAGCTTGTTGACCGACTGGAGTGCCACCCAGGCTCAGGTGCGGCGGGAAGATAAAACCGGGCAGTAATGGTTCCTGCAGGGCGCAGGAACCATTCCTACGCCCTTGGCAGCCACATTACGGCGGTAAGGCCGCCGCCCGGAGTTTCCTCCAGGCTCAGCCGTCCACCGAGGCGTTCCACGGCTTCCTTGGAAATCGTCATGCCCAACCCCACGCCACCGGAATTGCGGTTGCGCGAGCCTTCCAGCCGATAAAACGGTTCAAACACCGCCTCGCGTTTATCCGCCGCAATGCCCGGGCCGTGGTCGATTACCTTCACCACCAGCGCCTGCGGAGTGTCCGCGAGTTCGATGCGCGCGGTGCCGGCGTACCGCAGGGCGTTGTCGATCAGGTTGTTCAGGCACGAACGCAGGGCCATCGGTTGCACTTGCAGCGGCGCGCACTCACCACTGCATTGCACATCGGAGCCGCGGTCCTGGGCGTTTTCACTCAGGGACTCCACCAGCGCCTGCACATCCAGCCAATGCCGGGTTTCGCTGGTGCGCTGCTCGTGCAGGTAGCTCAGGGTGGCGTCGAGCATGCCGATCATGTCGTCCAGGTCCTGGCGCATCTGGCCCTGCAGCTTGGTGTCTTCGATCTGTTCCAGGCGCAGCTTGAGCCGTGACAGCGGCGTGCGCAGGTCGTGGGACACGGCGCCCAGCATGCGGGCACGCTGGGTGACCTGTTCGCGGATGCGCTTTTGCATCAGGTTGAAGGTCGATGCCGCTTGCCGCGCCTCTCGTGGGCCGGACTCGTTCAGCGGTGGGCTGTCGAGGTCCAGGCTCAGGCGCTCGGCCGCTGCGCTCAGGCGCTGGATCGGCCGGCTGAGCAGCTTGGCGCCATACCAGGCGGCGATGATCAGCGAGATAAACTGGAAGGTCAGTGGCACCACAGGCCCGCCGAACCAGGGACGGCGATGCTCCTTGGGCATTGGCGTCAGGCTGCCGTCCGGTTGCTCGATGAAGGTCTCGTGGGGCGGAGGGGGCGGCGGGCCATAATGGTGAAACCAGAAGAATGCCAGCGCGTGGGCCAGCACAATCGCCACCAGCAACACGCCGAACAGCCGCCCGAACAGGGTGTTGAAGGCGTTGCGCATCAGCCGATATCTCGGGCGTCGAACAGGTAGCCTTCACCGCGTACGGTCTTGATCAACTGCGGGGCCTTGGGGTCGTCCCCCAGCTTCTGGCGCAGGCGCGAGACCAGCAGGTCAATGCTGCGATCAAAGGCCTCGATGGAGCGACCCCGGGCCGCGTCCAGCAATTGTTCGCGGCTCAGCACCCGGCGCGGGCGCTCGATAAACACCCACAGCAAACGAAATTCGGCGTTGGACAGCGGCACCACCAGCCCGTCGTCGGCCACCAGCTGGCGCAGCACGCTGTTGAGGCGCCAGTTGTCGAAGCGGATATTCGCCCGCTGCTCGGTGCGGTCATCCCGCACCCGGCGCAGGATGGTCTGGATGCGCGCCACCAGTTCACGGGGCTCGAAGGGCTTGGACATGTAGTCGTCGGCCCCCAGTTCCAGGCCGATAATGCGGTCGGTAGGTTCGCAGCGGGCGGTGAGCATCAGGATCGGGATGTCCGATTCCGCCCGCAGCCAGCGGCACAGCGACAGGCCGTCTTCGCCCGGCAGCATCAGGTCGAGCACCACCACGTCGAAGGTCTCCGCTTGCATGGCCTGGCGCATGGCCGCGCCATCGGTCACGCCGCTGGCGAGAATATTGAAGCGCGCCAGGTAATCGATCAGCAGTTCGCGGATCGGCACGTCGTCGTCGACAATCAGTGCGCGGGTATTCCAGCGTTTGTCTTCACCGACAAGCGAGGCTTTTTGATCGTCATTCAGCACAGGAGTCAGGGTTTGCATGGTGCGATCATCTACCTGGTGGGCCGCCGGGCCGAAGCTCGGCGGCGAGGTTGTTGCGTTCAGCATAGGCGCCCAGCCCCGGGGCTGGAAGTTCTGTACGATGGTTCACGTGTGCGAGGCTAATCTTCGGGGGTATTGCAGGCATGTCGGGAATGTATCTGTTTCGACACAATTGCCCGGGAGCCCGCAATCTGGCGGCTAAATCGCGAATTACCGATCATCGGATCCCGCAAACCCGCTGCTTGCGCTACAATCCGCGCCGATTTCGACTTGCCTGAGAGCCCATTCCAATGTCCGCCTGCCAGACTCCTATCATCGTCGCCCTGGATTACCCCACTCGTGACGCCGCACTGAAGCTGGCTGACCAGTTGGACCCCAAGCTTTGCCGGGTCAAGGTTGGCAAGGAACTGTTCACCAGTTGTGCCGCCGAAATTGTCGGCACCTTGCGTGACAAAGGGTTCGAGGTGTTCCTCGACCTGAAATTCCACGATATCCCCAACACCACCGCGATGGCGGTCAAGGCCGCCGCCGAAATGGGCGTGTGGATGGTCAACGTGCACTGCTCCGGCGGCTTGCGCATGATGGCTGCGTGCCGTGAAGTGCTCGATCAGCGCAGCGGCCCCAAGCCACTGCTGATTGGCGTGACCGTGCTGACCAGCATGGAGCGTGAAGACCTGGCCGGCATCGGCCTGGACATCGAGCCACAGGAACAAGTGCTGCGCCTCGCGGCCCTGGCGCAAAAGGCTGGCCTGGACGGCCTGGTGTGCTCGGCGCTGGAAGCCCAGGCGCTGAAGACCGCCCACCCGGCGCTGCAACTGGTGACCCCGGGGATTCGCCCGGCGGGCAGCGCCCAGGACGACCAGCGTCGCATCCTGACCCCGCGCCAGGCCCTGGATGCCGGTTCCGATTACCTGGTGATCGGTCGCCCGATCAGCCAGGCGGCCGACCCGGCCAAGGCGCTGGCAGCGGTAGTTGCCGAGATTGCCTGACCTACCCGACCTGAAGCGGGCACGGTAGAAAAATGTGGGAGCGGGCTTGCTCGCGAAGGCGGTAGAGCAGTCACCTTATGCATTGACTGCCACACCGCCTTCGCGAGCAAGCCCGCTCCCACATTTGTTCTGCGGTGTGTCAGCTGACCTTCAACACCAACTTCCCAAAGTTCTCACCGTTGAACAGTTTCATCAGCGTCTCCGGGAACGTCTCCAGCCCCTCGACTATATCTTCCTTGCTCTTGAGCTTGCCCTGAGCCATCCAGCCGGCCATTTCCTGCCCGGCAGCGGCAAAATTCGCCGCGTGGTCCATCACCACAAACCCTTCCATGCGCGCACGATTGACCAGCAGTGACAGGTAGTTGGCCGGCCCTTTGACAGCTTCCTTGTTGTTGTACTGGCTGATGGCGCCGCAGATCACTACGCGGGCTTTCAATGCCAGGCGGCTGAGCACGGCATCGAGAATGTCCCCGCCGACGTTATCGAAATACACGTCCACACCTTTCGGGCACTCGCGCTTGAGGCCGGCATGCACGTCTTCGTTCTTGTAGTCGATGGCGGCATCAAAACCCAGCTCATCCACCAGGAACCTGCATTTGTCGGCGCCGCCAGCGATGCCTACCACGCGGCAGCCTTTGATCTTGGCAATCTGCCCGGCAATGCTGCCCACCGCGCCTGCCGCGCCGGAGATCACCACGGTCTCGCCGGCCTTGGGCGCGCCGGTGTCCAGCAGGGCGAAGTAAGCGGTCATGCCGGTCATCCCCAGCGCCGACAGATAACGCGGCAACGGCGCCAGTTTCGGATCGACCTTGTAGAAACCCCGCGGCTCACCGAGGAAGTAATCCTGCACACCCAAGGCACCGTTGACGTAGTCGCCCACGGCAAATTTCGGGTTGTTCGACGCGATCACCTTGCCTACGCCCAAGGCGCGCATGACTTCGCCGATACCCACCGGTGGAATGTAGGATTTGCCCTCGTTCATCCAGCCGCGCATGGCCGGGTCCAGGGACAGGTATTCGTTGTGCACCAGCACCTGGCCGTCCTGGGGTGTACCCACCGGCACTTCCTGGTAAGTGAAGGTGTCCCGCGTGGCCGCGCCGACCGGGCGTTTGGCGAGCAGGAATTGGCGGTTGGTCTGGGCAGTCATGGCAGCGACTCTTGAGAAGTGGACCTTGAGTGATAGACCCTTCGGGCTGCACCGGCAAGGTGCGCGGCACCTGCGAATGCCCACCGATCCACTGCAATGATAGTGATGCCGGTGCCGTTATCACTGCGGCTCATGGTTCGCCAACCGGGCTTTTGATAGTGCTGACGCGCCGATGGTGGCTCTGGCTAGACTGGGGTCATCGAGCATTCCCATCGAAGGAACATCCACCATGAGCATGACATTTTCCGGCCAGGTCGCCCTGGTGACCGGTGCGGCCGCCGGCATTGGCCGCGCCACTGCGCTGGCGTTCGCCGCTGAAGGCTTGAAAGTCGTAGTCGCCGACCTGGACGCGGCTGGCGGCGAGGGCACTGTGGCGCTGATTCATCAGGCCGGTGGCGAAGCGGTGTTTGTGCGCTGCAATGTCACCCTCGAAGCGGACGTGCAGCAGTTGATGCAGCAGACCGTGGCCACCTATGGCCGGTTGGACTATGCCTTCAACAACGCCGGGATCGAGATCGAGAAGGGCAAGCTGGCGGACGGCAGCCTGGATGAGTTCGACGCAATCATGGGCGTCAACGTCAAGGGCGTGTGGCTGTGCATGAAGTATCAACTGCCGTTGCTGCTGGCTCAGGGCGGCGGCGCCATCGTCAACACGGCTTCTGTGGCAGGACTTGGGGCGGCGCCGAAGATGAGTATCTATGCCGCGTCCAAGCACGCGGTGATCGGCCTGACCAAGTCGGCGGCGATCGAGTACGCGAAAAAGAAAATCCGCGTCAACGCGGTATGCCCGGCCGTGATCGACACCGATATGTTCCGCCGTGCCTATGAAGCTGACCCGCGCAAAGCCGAATTTGCCGCCGCCATGCACCCGGTCGGGCGTATCGGCAAGGTCGAGGAGATCGCCAGCGCAGTGCTTTATCTGTGCAGCGACGGTGCTGCCTTCACCACGGGCCAGGCATTGGCGGTGGACGGTGGCGCGACCGCGATTTAGGAAGTGAGGCGGATGCCATTCAGAAAAGCGTTGGAGGCGCTGTGGGTTTTTTCCGCAGGTGGCCAGATGCCTCACCTGAATGTGTTTCACTAGGTAAATAATTCAATTAAATCAATGATTTAATAAATCTTGATCGCGGCTGTCATTGGGCTTCTGTGCTTAACTGGTTTGGGTTAAATGACAACAGTTTAAGTGAGTGGCTCATGGATTTAGGGATCGATCGACAAGCCCTTGTACCGGTAGTGCAGCAAATCGTCAGTGCGCTGGCCGCCTGGATTCGCGAGAGCGGCGCCAGCCCCGGGACGCGGTTGCCCTCGGTGCGGCAACTGGCCCACGAGAACCTGCTCAGTCAGTCCAGCGTCATCGAGGCGTTCGAGCGGATGGTTGCCCAAGGGGTGCTGGCCTCAAGGCAAGGCGCCGGTTTCTGTGTGGCCCAGCCACCCGCCGAGCGTGGTCTTCGCGGTGAAAACCAATGGTATGAGGGCGCCGAGTCGGGGTGGGGCGCCTTCATCGACAATCAACTGGGCGAACTGAAACTGGGATGCGGCTGGCTGCCGGACACCTGGCGCGAGAGCGACGACATCAGCTACGCGATTCGTGAAGTCACCCGCACCGACACCGCGGCCGTCTTCAACTACAGCACGCCGCTGGGCCTGCCGGCCCTGCGTGAACAGCTGCTCAAGCGCCTGGCGCACATCCAGGTGGCAACCCGGGTCGAGCATATCCTCACCACCCACGGCGCGAGCCATGCCCAGGACCTGCTGATCCGCACGTTGCTCAAGGCCGGCGATACCGTGGTGGTGGAAAGCCCGGGGTACGGCAACCTTTACCGCCAACTGGCCTTTCACGGTGTCAAGCTGCTGGAAGTGCCGCGCACCCGTGGCGGCCCGGACATGCCTGCCCTGGAAGCGCTGTTGCGCGGGCACCGGCCCAAGTGCCTGTTCATCAACAGCCTGTATCACAACCCCACCGGCACCAGCCTGTCCCTGGCGGTGGCCGAGCGCTTGCTGCAACTGGCCCATTCCCAGGACTTCTTCATCATCGAGGAGGACGTCTATGGCGACCTGCAACATGCCACGTGCACCCGGTTGTCGGCGTTGCCCCACGAGGACCGGGTGATCTATGTCTCGAGTTTTTCCAAGACCCTCAGCAGCGCCTTGCGGGTGGGGTACCTCACGGCCAGCGGGGCGATCATCGCGCAATTGGCCAGGGTCAAGACCTTGACCGGCATCGGCACCTCGCGGTTTGCCGAGGCGGTGGTGGCGACGTTGCTGGCCAATGGTACCTACCGCAAGTGGGTGCAACGTCTGCGCCGGCGGCTGAGCACGGAAATGGCCATGACCCTGCAGGTGCTGGAAGACGAAGAGTGGGAGGTGTTTGCGGTGCCGGCGGGGGGCATGTTCCTCTGGGCGCGCCCTGGTGTCGGCGACCGTTCCACCGTGCAGGCACGGGCTCGCCGGCTGGGGGTGTTGCTGTCGCCGGGGACGCTTTTCAGCCCGACGGGCGAATCCAGCGACTGGCTGCGCATCAATGTGGCCTACGCTTCTGATCAGCGTGCACTGGCGTTGTTCAAGGCCATGGGGCCGGCAGGATCGACCTCTACCATTCTGAAAACGACGAGGATGTAGCTTTTTGCCATTATTGTGGCGCCAAACCCTTGTATTCAGTGCCCCGGGGTTGCGAATCTCGCTGCATCGAAACCTGGCTTGATGGCATTCGCCATTGCAAGAGGACTCAAGTGCAATGATTTCTGCCGTGCAACGACGTTTTGCCAACCTCGGTATGGCCAAGAAACTGGGCTTGGGCTTTGCCCTGGTACTGCTGTTGACGGCATTGGTGGCCGCAATTGGCGTATGGTCGCTGCAAACCGTTGGCCAGCGCTTCGAGGGCCTTAAAGCCATGTCGGCGCTCAACAGCGGCTTGCTCAAGGTGCGCTTGATCGAGCAGGACTACGCGTTGCATGCCGACCCCAAGTCGGTGGATGCCTTGCACGAAAGTGTCGACGCGTTGGCGGCCCAGGCGGTAATTCTCAAGGCCCAGTCGCCTGCCAATGTCCCGGTGATGAGCGACGTCGAGCAGGCGCTGGCGGCGTATCGCAAGGCGTTCGATGAGTTTGTCGAGCTGACCCAGACCAAGGACCTGGCGCTGGAAATGGCCAGTTGGTCGGTTTCCAGTGTCGCCAACAACCTTGATGTGTTGCAGGCCGGGCTGGCGGACGACGGCGCCTATGGCCTCAAGGAAAGCCAGGGCAAGGAAGGTGCCGAATTCATCGAGCAGGCGGGGCAGGTCAGCCAGGTCTCGCGCCTGATGCTGCAGGCCATGAACGAAGCGCACGTGCGCCTGGACCAGAGCCGCAAGGGCGATGACGAGAACGCCGAGCAGGGCAAGATCGAGCAGGCCGATCAGGCCCTGGCCCAGGTCGAACAGCTGAAAACCACCGTCAAGGATCCTGGCTACCAAACCGTGCTTAACGAAGTGTCCGGGCATATCGCGGCCTTCAGCGAAAAACTCGGCGAATACACCGGGCTGCTGGCCCAGGAAAAAGTCGTCTACAAGCAGTTGCACGAACGTGCAGCCGAAGTGGTCACCCGGGTCAATCAGGCCTACGACGCAGAAGACCTGTCGATGCAGGCGCAGTTGAAGAAAAGCGCGTTGCTGATCATCGGTTCTTCGGCGTTGGCGTTATTGGTCGGGCTGATTGCCGCGTGGATCATCACCCGTTTGATCGTTGCACCGCTGCGCAGCGTGATTGCAGTGGCCCAGCAGATTGCCGCCGGTGATCTCAGTGGCCGCATGGAAGTCAGTCGTCGGGACGAGATGGGCCAGTTGATGCTCGCGATGCAACAGATGAGCAGCGGCCTGAGCAGCATGGTCAGCGGGTTGCAGGCAGGTATCGAGCAACTGGCCAGCTCGGCCCATTCGCTGTCCAGCGTCACCGAGCAGACCAATATCGAGGTCAGCAGCCAGAAGGAAGAAACCGAGCAGGTGGCCACGGCCATGAACCAGATGACCGCCACCGTGCACGATGTGGCGCGCAACGCCGAAGAAGCGGCCCAGGCGGCGCAGACGGCGGATGACAAGGTCGATAGCGGCCAGCAGGTGGTGCGTCAGAGCTTGCAGCGTATCGAGTTGCTGGCCAGCTCCGCGACCTCCGCCAGTACCAGCATCGAAAGCCTGAGCGCGGAGATCCAGACTATCGGTACCGTCCTTGAGGTGATCAAGAGCGTGGCCGAGCAAACGAACCTGCTGGCGCTGAATGCGGCCATCGAGGCGGCGCGGGCGGGCGAGCAGGGCCGCGGTTTTGCCGTGGTGGCCGACGAGGTGCGGGCGCTGGCCAAGCGCACCCAGCAATCGACCGAGGAAATCGAACGGTTGGTCAGTACCTTGCGCAGCGCTGCGCAGGCTTCGGTGCAGCAGATCAGGCAGAGCGGCGAACTGGTCAAGCTGGCGGTCAGTGATGCCCTGGAAACCGAAAGCGCCCTGGGCAGCATCGCGGCGGCGGTGTCGTTGATCCAGCAGATGAACCAGCAGATTGCCGCAGCGGCCGAAGAGCAAAGCTCGGTGGCCGAGGAAATCAACCGCAGCGTCACCAGCATCCGTGCGAGTGCCGATCAATCGGCGTTGAGCATGCAGGGCAATGCAGCGTCGAGCATCGAGCTGGCGCAGTTGGGTACGGAGCTTAAGGGGATGGTCGGGCACTTCCGCCTTTGATCACCGCAGGCCTGCGGTGATCAAAGGGCAGGGCGGTCAGGCGTTGTTGGCCAGGAAGGTCAGCAGCGCTTCGTTGACGAAATCGGGGTTTTCCCGGCTGGAGATATGCCCGGCGTGCGGAATCAACGTCAGCGCGCAGCCGATCAAGGCCGCCATTTCCTCTGATTCGGCCGGTGGGCGTGGCTTGTCCTGCTCGCCACACATCACCAGGGTGGTGTCGGTGTCGAGGCGCGCCAGTTGTGCCAACACATCCGCGCGGCTGAAGATAATCCGGCCCAGGGGCACGATGCTGTGCACCAGGCGTTCCTTGGGGAAGGCCTGCAGTGCGTTGCGGAAATCCTGGTACAAGGCCGACTCCCGGTCGATACCGGGACGGAAGAAGATCGGTGCCACCACATCCAGCAGCGGTTCCGGAATGGCGCCGGCATCTTCGATCATCTTGAACAGCGAAAAGTAGTATTGGCGAGTGGCTTCCGGCTCGGCGCCCAGGTGCGTGTCCATCAGCACCAGGCTGTTGACCCGCTCGGGAGCCAGCAGCGCCAGGCGTGCGCCCCACATGCCGCCGACCGACAAGCCCACGAGGTTGACCTGGGCAATGTCCAGGTGATCCAGCAGCGCCAGGTGCTGGCGTGCGAGGTCGTCCAGGGATGCAGTGTTTGCAGGCAGTGCGCCGGACTCGCCGTGGCCCCAAAGCTCGGGGACGATCACCCGGTACTGTTGCGACAGGGCTTCGATCTGCGGCGCCCACATCTGGCTGTCCCACAGGTAGCTGGAACCGAGGAGAACGGCCGGGCCGGTGCCCTGGTCGAGGTAGTGCAGCGGTTGTCCATCGATGAGCACGACAGGCATGGCGAAGCCCTTTTCGTTAACGGAGAGAGGGGCCTTTTTTACGCTATTCGAGGGGAAGGGGATAGGTGCAGAGTGATGGCATGTGGCGAGCGGGTTTGCCGCCCACCACAATGGCAGGGGATCAGTCGTAGATGGCTTTCTTCTTCCAGTCGGCGTCCGCATCCACCACTTTCAAGCCTTCGGTCAATTCGTTGACCTCGTCTTCAGCCGGTTCAAGGTTGGACAGCACCATGGAGTTGGCGCGCGCCAGCTGTTTCTCGAGCAATTGCAGCTGCTGGCTGTACACCACCGGCTCCGGTTGCTTGCGCAGGTACTGCACGCCGCGTTCGAACGCCAGGCGAGCCTGGCCCGGCTGGCCTTGTTGCAGCGCGTGCTGGCCCAGGTTGTTGAAGAACTCGATGTGCAGCAGCACCAGGATATGGCGAATTTCCTTGATCCAGTGCTTGGCTTCATTGGTCGGCAGGAAACCGTCCTGGGCCGCTCGGGTCACCTGGCCATGCAGTGCTTCGAGCAGGAAACGTACATCCTTGGCCTTGGCTTCGGTCTGGATCGGGCCGGGCGGGTTGTTCACCGGAATCGATTCGCCCTGGGCCACCAGCGCGTTGAGTTCAGTGATGCGTGCCTTGAGCGACGCATTGGACTTGTCGAGGTTCAGCAGGCGCTGGTTGACGTTGAGCTCCAGGCGGGTCAGCAGCAACTTGAGTCGCGGCGTCATCAACTGGCCAGGGAAGGTCTCGGTGATTTCGCCGCAGCGGCGCAGCCGGTCATTGAGTTCGATCCGGGTCCGGTTCTTTTCCAGCTTATTGTTTTCCACCACGTGGTTCATGTAGCCAATGGCGATCAGTATTACGATCCCGGCTATTACCAGCAGGGTGATCATGAGTGGTGTCACCGGTGTGACCTCTTTATGGGGTTTGCATTGAAGTGTAGTGACTGGTGCAGTGACCGGATAGGACTGAGCGACCAGTTGCGTCAGTAGTTTCTTCTATATAGCGGGGCAGTCCCTGCGTAGATGCACATTGCCATCATTTGCTGTGGCGAACTATAGCGCCTTGTGGAACGCCAGAATATAGGCGCCAAAGCCTGGACGGCGAGAAACCCTTGCAACCCCCGTAAACCACGGCGAAGTCATTGATTTAAATAAATTTATCCTTGGGGGTTGACGACCTCCCAATCCATCCATAGAATGCGCGCCACTTACAGCGTAAAGCACACAGCGAAACGCGGTAGGGAGTGAATGTTGTACGTGTGTCCCCTTCGTCTAGTGGCCTAGGACACCGCCCTTTCACGGCGGTAACAGGGGTTCGAGTCCCCTAGGGGACGCCATATGCGGGAATAGCTCAGTTGGTAGAGCACGACCTTGCCAAGGTCGGGGTCGCGAGTTCGAGTCTCGTTTCCCGCTCCAAATTTAAGCAGTGTTGCCCTCGGGCGGCACTGAGTGAAACCAGGGCGTAATCTTCGGATTTAATCTCTGGGCACTGAAATACACACCATGTGTTTCAGTAGCGTGTCCCCTTCGTCTAGTGGCCTAGGACACCGCCCTTTCACGGCGGTAACAGGGGTTCGAGTCCCCTAGGGGACGCCATTTGCGGGAATAGCTCAGTTGGTAGAGCACGACCTTGCCAAGGTCGGGGTCGCGAGTTCGAGTCTCGTTTCCCGCTCCATATTTAACGAAAACGCCGATCAGCAATGATCGGCGTTTTTGTTTGTGGGTTTTTTGTGAGCTGGAGTGCAATGCCCCGGCCCACGTTGCGTTTGTACCGCTAGAAATTATCCATCGCGTGGCACATCGACAGCCTTCCCGACGGCGTCGGTTCAATCGGACTCCATCGTTCGGCACCTTTCGGCAGCTCAGCAAGCTCGAATGAGCAACTCCCGGACATTGATGCTCGCACCATGTAGTCCATGCCGGGCTTGGGGATAAAGGTCATGGTGTTGAAACATTGCCGGCCATATTGCGGCAACCCAAGGTAATGAAAGGCAATGGGCGTGTTCGCCGGAATCACCTGTTCGGACGACACCGCACCGTCCCAGGTGTAAATCGGCCCCGGCATCCCCAGGCTTGCGCCATTGCGGTCGGCGAAGCCGGATTTGGCGGACACCATCACGCCTGCTCCGGGAACATTCCAGTCCAGGCAATCGCGCCCGGGCACTGCGCGCACCATGCCGTCGCTGATAATGCGCAAGCGCGCCGTCTCGGCAGACGGTGGCGCTGTATAGGCGGTGTTGAGGGAGCGGACGTTATATACCTGGCCACAGCCGCTGAGGAGCAACAGGAACAGGGCGGGAATGACACGTAAAGTGCTCATGGCTGGCGGCAGTTCTGGCTGACCGACAGATGCGGCGCGGGCTCATGGCTGACCATCTGCAAGCCATCGGCGCCCTGGAAGATAAAATATGTGCTGCGACAATCCCTGAATGTCTGCGAGTAACCCTCAGCCCGGAATCCCTGCCCGTCGATCTTCCTGGTCACCGTATTGTCACGGCTGACCACGGCGAGTACCTGCTCATAGCTGTCGCCCATCTTCACCCCCGGCAGCCCGGTGGAGGTCATGGAATTGGCACAACCTGCCAGCCCGATGGCCGCCCAAACCAGCGCCGTACCGTACAGTCCATTGCGTGTGGTGTTCATCCCTGCTCTCCATCCATGAGGTGTGCAGGGTTGGTCAGCGCAACGGCGGAAAAGTGCAACATTCATATCTGGCAATGTGACATTGCCCGCAAATCATGGGATTTGCAGGCAACGGCTCACGGCTTGCCCGGATGCGGCTCCGGGTACTCGCTTGTCGCGTCCAGTGCCTTGGCGTACGGCCCGTCCCACAGCTGTTCGTGTAAATCTCCCACACGCTTGGCCATCGCCTCACTGCGCATCACCACTTCCAGGTTGCGCGAGTTATCGAAATAACCGCCCAGCCAGTTACTGGTCCCTACCCACGCCACTTGCCCGTCGATTTCCATGGTCTTGCTGTGGATCACCCGCGCATAAGGAATGAATCCTTGCTTGGCCTCGGGCAGCGTGACGATCTTGACCTCGACATTCGGCAGCACCGCCAGGCTTTTCAGGTACGGCAATTCCAGCGCTTCGGTGTTCCAGTTGGATACCATCAACTTGATCGAGACCCCGCGCGCTGCCGCTGCACGCACTGCATTGTCGATCATCGCGTAGTAAGGCCGGGTTCTGTCAGGTCCATAGGACAGCGGCGCGTAGTCCAGCAGTTGTACGCGCACTTCCTTTTTCGCCTCGCCCAGCAGGCGTGGCAGTTCCAGCTGCGAATCACCCACACCCGGCGGGTTGTAGCGCTGGGGGCTGGCTACCAGGTAGTTGCCGGTGCGTGCCGGTGTGGCGCCTGTGGCGGGCAGGGCAACAGGCTGGTTGTCGGCCAACGCAGCCTGGGCCTGCCAGTCCTGTTCAAAAATGGCCTGGGTCTGGGCGACGACATTTGCATCACTGATCAACAGCCCGGTTTCGTGGATATGCTCCAGCGAACGCCAGTCGAAGTTCTGGCTGCCGATAAACGCCTGCTTGCCATCCACTACCATGTACTTGGCGTGGATGATCCCGCCACTCAGCTTGCCATAGGGCAGGATGCGGAAGGTCAGGTTGGGAATGGCTTTCAGGCGCTCCAGGGTCGAGGCTTCCGACAGCCGCACGCCTTTTTCTTCCAGCAGGAAGCGAATTTTCACCCCGCGTTTGCCGGCGGCTTCCAGGTGTTCAATCACCTTGTCCATCACCGAGCCAGGATGGTCGGCCGCGTAGAACTGGCCGATGTCGATGCGGCTTTTCGCGCCGTCGAACAGCTGGATCCACACGGGGCCGGGCTGGCGCAGATCGGCGGTGCCAAGTTGGGTGTCCACTGGCACGGTGTGTACCAACTCAAATCCCGGAATTGAAAAGTCCGCCTGGGCAAGCGGACTGAGGAGCAGGCCTGCAAGGCCGGCGATACGTAATTTCAGCGATATGGACATAGGCGTCTCATCGGGCAAAAAAAGGGCGGGCGCATGATGCGCTCGCCCCGGGAAGGTCACGCAGTGCGGGTGTGCAGCGGGGTCGGTACCAGGTGCGGCACTTCACCCTGCACGCGGGCACCGGTTGCAGCGCGGATCAGCAGGATTTTCAGCTGGTCGTTGATACGCTCCAGGCTGTCCTGGAAGAAGTTGTGGAACACCACGCAGAACAGCGCGATGGCGATACCCAAACCCGTGGCGAACAGGGCCGTACCGATACCACCGGAAATCTGGCCCGGGTCGGACACACCGGCGCTGGCCAGCGCCTTGAAGGTGTCGATGATGCCGAGGATGGTCCCCAGCAGGCCGAGCAGCGGCGCGGCGGTGGTGATGGTTTCGATGATCCACAGGCTGCGGGACAGCGGCGCGCGGGTCTTGAGGTACTGGGTTTCGATCTCGTCGTCCAGGTCCTTGCGCGAACCATGGGACGCCTTCTGCGCCAGGATCGGCAGCACCATGCTCAGCGGCAGGCTGTCACGGCGAGTCAGGTTTTCCGGCAGGTCGCGTTCGCTGTGCACATTGGCGCCCAGCACTTCGGTCAATGCACGGGCCTGGCGGCGCACGTAGGCGAAGTAGATGCCACGTTCGATGGTGATGAAGATTGCAATCGCCAGTGCGGCGTACATCACATAAAAGGTGATTTGGTGAAGCAGGTTCATGTCCATGATGCTGAGCCTCGCAGTTAGAAATTGGCTTCCAGGGAAACGGTGACGGTGCGGTCAAGCCCAACGATGTAGGCCGGGTCGCCATCGCGGAAACCGCTGTAGCTCGCCGAGTTGGTCTTGGTGGTGTACACGCCGTCCAGGTACTTCTTGTCGAACAGGTTGTCGACGTTCAGGCGCAGGGTTGCGTCCTTGACGACTTTCTTGTCCACCGGCAGGTAGATACCGGCGCCGAGGTTGAAGATGGTGCGGGCGGAGATGGCTTCGTCGTTGGTCAGGTCGCCATAGAGCTTGCTGGTGAACTTGCCGCCGAAGGTGCCGTAGAAGCGCCCGTCGTCATAGCCGATGTTGGCCGCCAGCATGTTGGTCGGCACGTTGGCGAACTGCTTGCCGCTGGTGGGCAGCACGATCGGCTTGCCGGCGCTGTAGACGGTCAGGTCGTCCTGCTGCTTGGAGCTGGTGTAGGTGTAGGAGGTGTAGTAGTTGAAGTTGTGCGGCAGCTTGCCGCTCCACTCCAGTTCCAGGCCTTTGTTGATGACGGTGCCGGCGTTGATGTCGGCGGAATCACCGTTGCTGTCCAGGGAGGTGAGCTGGCGATTCTTGAACTGCATGTAGAACAGGGTCGCGGCGAGGGTGCTGTCTTCGCCGGTGTAGCGCCAGCCCAGTTCCTGGTTCCAGCTGAGTTCCGGCTTGGAGTCGAGGGAGCCGACGCCTTTGTCGTACAGCACGTAGTTCTGTGGAATACGCATGTTGCGCGACAGGCTGTAGAACAACTGGTCACGCTCGTCGAGCTGGTATTTCAGGCCGGCGTTGGGCAGCAGTTTGTTGTAGGTCTGGCTGGCCTTGCCGGGTTGCTCGGTGAGGCTGCCGTGGTTGGTGCCGTCACGCTCGACGTTCATGTAGGCAATGCCCGCGATCAACGTCCAGTCCGAGTTGATGTACCAGGTGTCCTGGGTCCAGACCTTTTGCGCCGGCGTCACGGTGTAGCGGTCGCGACCCTGTACGGTGTTGCCGTTGGCGTCGACCACGGAGTTGCCGTCGGGCCAGGTATCGCTTGGCTTGCCGTTGTTCTTGAGGGCAATGAACGGTTGGGTCTGGCTTTGGCGGGCGCGTTCATACCAGTAGCCGAATTGCAGGCTGTGGTCGCCCAGGTCCCAGTTCAGCTTGGTGGTGATGCCCGGGCGCCAGGTCTGGGTGCGCGAAGGGCGGTAGTAGACGCCGGTGGTCGCGGAACCGTCGGCGTTGTATTGAGCCTGTGTCGGCAGGTTGCCGAGGTCGAAAACGCCGCCCTTGTTCGAGCCACTGTTCAGCGCATAGGCCGAGGAGCCCACGCCGCTGCCGTTGCCGTAGTAGTAATACGGGATCACCGAGAGGGACAGGTTGTCGCTCAGCTTGTACTGGGTGTTGAGCACGGCGGTAAAGGTCTGGAACGGGTTCTGCGCCAGGTCGTAGTAGCTGCTGACCTTGCCGTTGGAACCCACCGCCGGTGTCGCCGGGTACGGGTCGTACTTGCGGCCGTACTGCTGGAACTGTGCCTTGGTCAACTGGCTGTAACTGTTGTTGTCCTGCTCGTGGTACTTGAGGATCAGGTTGGCGGTATTGCCGTTGCCGGCGTCGAAGAAGCTGTTCCACTCCACCTTGTCCGCACGTACGGCACCCGAGCCGCGCCACATCTGGCCTTCGGTGTGGGAGGCCGACAGCCAGTTGCTCAGGCCGTTGACTTCACCGGTGTTGAGGCGGGCAAAGGTCTTGCGGGTGGCGTTGCTGCCGACCACTTGCTTGACGAAGGCACCGGTTTCTTTGGTGGGGCGAATGGTCACGATGCCGATGTTGCCGCCGCTGGAACCGATGTGCGGGCCGTCGGCTTCCGACGAGCCCTGGGTGACGAAAATCTGGTCGATGTTTTCCGGGTCGCCCAATAGGTTGGAGTACAACGCGTAGTTGCCGGAGTCGTTGATTGGCATGCCGTCCACCGACATACCGACCTGGTCGGAGTTCATGCCGCGCATGGTGAAGCGGAAGCCCGAGAGGCCGGTGTTGTCTTCACTGGAGATGTTCAGGCCCGGGGTGTACTTGAGCTTGTCGATGGCGTTGCCGGTGGCCGTCTGTTTGTCCAACGCTTCCTTGGTGATGGTCGAGCGGCCCTTGGCGCTCTCTTCCTGGACCATGTAACCGCCCCCAGCGGTTGCCTTGCCCTGTACCCCAATAGTCCCGACGTCACTGTCGCTGGTATCTGCCATGACCACTCCATGGGTCATGCTCGTCGCGGCAACGAGTGCCAGATGAATCCGGGTGAACTTCATCACTGTCGTCCTGGTGGTGTGTGCTTATTGCACGCTGTAGTTGAAGGTGGCGGTGAAGCGCTGCTCGTTACGTCCACCGAAGGCTTGTTCGGGGAACGGTTTCACCTGCTTGATACGGCGCAGGCTGTTGGTGGCGGCCCGGTTGAGCAGCATGCTCGGCGCCGGGGTCTGGATCCCGGAGTCGAGGACGCGGCCTTGGCGGTCCACCATTAACCAGACCACCACCTCGCCACTCGGGCGTTCAAGGGACGCCTGGCGCCCGGTGGGGTATTGCTTGTAGGTGTCCAACTCGTTGCGCAAGCCCTTGAGGTAGCCGCCTTCCAGTGCCTGGCCGTCGACTTTCGGCGGCGCCGGTGGCGCAGCGGGTGCTGGCGTGGGAGCGGGAGCGGCTTGCACCGGCTTGGCGGCCACCGGAGCTGGCGCAGGCACAGGCGTTGGCTTGGCGACCACGGGCTTGGGCACCGGTTTTGGCTTGGGCTCAGGCTTTGGCAGTGGTTTGGGGATCGGCTTGGGTGGCGGAGGCGGAGGGGCAGGTTCGGCCTCCTCGTCTTCGATCACCGGCGGCGGTGGCGGCGGTTCTTCCACCACGGGCTCGGGGACCACTTCCGGCTCCGGCTCGACCAGCGCGAGTTCAACCGCCGACTCGTCGTACTGCGGCTGGATCTTCAGGGGTTGGGACTGGATACCCAGTGCAATCAGCACCAGGGCGATCAGGGCCGGGACACTGCCCAGCAGCCGACGCGCACGAAACAAGGCATACATGATCAGGACTTTTTCGTGGCGATGGAGACAGAGGTAAAGCCACCCAGGCGCAGGGTGTCCATCACCTCGACCAGGCGCGACACTTCCACGCCTTTGTCGCTGTTGACGATGATCGTCGACTTGGTGTCTGGCTTCTCGCCGGCCTTGAGTGCAGGCACCAGCGCGTCGACGGTCAGGTCCTTGCCATCGAGCTGCAGCTGACCTTCCAGGCCCAGGGTCAGGATGAATTTATTTTGCGGCTTGAGCTGCTGTGAACTGCTGGCGCTCGGCAGCTGAGTCTTCATGCCCAGGGCCGGAATCACGTTCAAACTCACCAGTACAAAAAACACCAACAGGAACATCATCACGTCGATCATCGGGATCAGTTCGATGTGTGCCTTGCGTTTTTTGGGTTCATCCCAAGTTCTCATTCCGCTACCCCGCAGTTGATTAGGGGCGACACGCTAGCAACCAAAAATGACCGAATGGTTAACTTTAATTTAAGCTTTTAAGGCTCTAGGACGCGTCTTACAGACGACTCGTGGGTCTATTTATCTACGTAATGAAACTGACACGACGCGGGTACATTCTTGGAGAATTTATTTCGCGAGTCCCCCTGCATGAGCATTGCACTGCCGCATTTATCCACCCTGCTGCCAGTGGTAAGAACGCTACACAAGCATTTGTTTTGGTCGGTGCGGGATGCTTGGAAGGAGCGCAGTTGATGAGTGTGAATCACGATCGCCGTCGCGTACTGGGCGGGCTTGCAGTTGCCACGGCGTTTTCGATCCTCAGCCCGTTTGCCCGTAGTGCAGGCATCGACTATCCCTTCACCCTCGGTGTGGCGTCAGGCGATCCATTGCCCGATGGTTTCGTGATCTGGACGCGCCTCGCGCCGCTTTTCAATGCCGCCGACGGTCGGGGTGGCCTGAGCCGCGCGGTGCCGGTGCGCTGGAAGGTGGCCCGCGATGCAGCGATGACGCACGTTGTGCGCCAGGGCGAGTTGATGGCCATCGAGCGTTTCGCCCATTCGGTGCATGTGGAAGTGAGCGGGTTGGAGGCGGGTCGACCTTACTGGTACCAGTTCGAGGGCCTCGGTGCGCAAAGCCCGGTGGGCCAGTCGCGCACAGCGCCGGCGGTGCATGCCATGGCATCGGCGCAGTTGGGTTTTGTCTCCTGCTCCCATTGGGAGCGAGGCTACTTCAGCGCCTATCGGCATTTGGCCGCCGAGCAGCCTGACCTGGTGTTTTTCCTCGGGGATTACATCTATGACAGTTCCTACGCGGCTGATTCCGGCAAGATCATTCGCCCCCACGGCAGCGGCAATGCGTTGAGTCTGGTGGATTACCGCAACCGCTACGCCCTGTACAAGACCGATCCGGATTTGCAGGCACTGCATGCTGCGGCGCCCAGTGTGGTCACCTGGGACGATCACGAAGTGCAAAACGACTATGCCAGCCAGTGGTCCCAGGACCCGAACATCCCGGTGACGAGTTTTCTCAAGCAGCGGGCGGCGGCCTACCAGGCCTTCTACGAGCACATGCCGCTGCGGGCCAGCAGCCTGCCGCGCGGGCCGGACATGCGCCTCTATCGGCGTTTGGACTACGGCCGGCTGGCGCGTTTCCATGTGCTGGATGGGCGTCAGTACCGCTCCGAGCAGCCATGCATCCTGGCCAATGGCAGCCACAAGGGACATGTGGCCGCGAACACCTGTGCTGACCTGCGCGATCCCCGTCGCACCATGCTCGGCTGGGAGCAGGAGGCTTGGCTGGATCAGGGTTTTGCCGAGTCCCGGGCACAATGGAACGTGATCGCCCAGGACCTGTTGGTCGCGCCGCTCACGCAACGTGACCTGACCAACCACAAGCCCGGCCGCTGGACAGATGGCTGGGATGGTTACATGGCCAACCGTGAGCGGATGCTTGCGTCGATGGTGCGCAGAAAGGTGAATAACCCGGTGTTCTGGGGCGGCGATATTCACTCGTTCTGGACGACGGACCTGCACGCTGACGCAGGGAATCCGGATTCGCCCGTGGTCGCGACCGAGTTTGTCGGCACGTCGGTGACGTCTGACGGGCCGCCATTTGATGCGTTCAGTGCGATCCTGCCCCTCAATCCCCATGTGAAGTTTTTCGACAGCCGCCAGCGCGGCTATGTGTCGGTGGCGCTTGAGGAGAGGAATATGCTGACGAACTTCCGGGTGATTTCCGATCCCCGGGATCCGAACGCCAGCGTCTCGACCCTCAAGTCGTTCGTGGTGGAGCCGGGCAGGGCGGGGGCGATTGCGGTTTAGTCAGTTCAGGGTATAGCGCACCGACAATGCTCCCTTTTTCTCGGAGAGGGCCAGGATCGTCACCTGGCCCACGTCCCCCAATGCCTGCACATGCGTGCCGCCGCAGGCATAGGCCGGCAGGTCGCCAAAACCCACTTGCCGCGTACCGTCATCCAGGGCCATATGGCGCGGCAGGTTGGCGGCGATCCATTGGTCGACTTGCCGCTGGATCGCCTCGGCGTCCATGGCCTGGGCCGAGGTGCCGCGAATAAAGGTGATCTTGCCTTCGCCCGGCCAGTGATGAGCCTTGATCGGCATCCAGCCCAGGGTTTCACCGGCATTGCCGATCAGATGCCCGGCCGAGTGCAGGCGCGTGTGCAAGGTGCGGCGGTCTTCATCGACGCGTGCCTGGATCACGCCGGGAGCCACGGGGCGGTCTACGTAATGCACGACATGATCGCCTTCCTGCACCACCTTCAACACCTGGCTTTCCCCGAGCCAGCCGGTGTCGGAGGGCTGGCCGCCACCTTGTGGATGGAAGATTGTGGACTGCAGGATTACCGCAAACTGGTTATCAAAAGGTGTGCATCCCAGCACTTCAAGTTCGGCATTCAGGTGGTCATGGGTAAAAAACAGGCGCTGGGTCATCATTTATATCCGCATCAGGGTTTCTAACCGGCAGTATAAGAAGTGCGCCAATGGGTGATAATCCGTTCAAATCTCAATGGACTTGTGCGTCATGAGCATCAATCTTCCCTTACCGCTGCTGGGCGAAATGGCGATTTTCGTCAAGGTGGTGGAAACCGGCAGCTTCTCCGAGGCTGCGCGCCAACTGGGAGCATCGCCGTCCTCCGTGAGCCGCAGCATCTCACGCCTGGAAAAGGCCCTGGCAACTCGCCTGCTGCAACGCACTACGCGCAAGTTGCGCCTCAGCGAAGGCGGCGAAGAGGTGTTCAAGCGCTGCCAGGAAATGGTCAGTGCTGCGCGGTCGGTGATGGAAATCAGCGGCCAATACACCCATGAAGCCGAAGGGCTGGTGCGGGTCAGCGTGCCCAAGGCGGTAGGGCGTTTTGTGGTGCATCCGCATATGCCGGAGTTTTTGCGGCGTTATCCCAAGGTCGACGTGCAGTTGATCCTGGAGGACCGGCATGTGGACCTGATTGATGACAATGTCGACCTGAGTATCCGCATCACCGACAGCCCGCCGCCGGGGTTGGTGGGGCGCCAGTTGCTGCCGATCGAGCATTTGATCTGCGCCACGCCGCGGTACCTGGCGGAGCACGGTACGCCGCAGCATCCCCATGATTTGCTGGAGCACAGTTGCATCTACCTGGGTGAGACGCCGGGGGATGCGCGCTGGAAGTTTCGCCAGGGCAGCAAGGCGGTGACGGTGGGCGTGCGCGGGCGGTATGCGGCCAATCACACAGGCGTGCGGCTGGATGCGGTATTGCAACATGTGGGGATTGGCAGCTTGCCGTATTTCACGGCGCGGCATGCGCTGGAAGCGGGGGAGGTGGTGCAGGTGCTGCCGGGGTGGGATTTCATTGCGTCGTACCACGGGGATGCGTGGCTACTGCATTCGCCGACGCGGTACCTGCCGCCGAAGTTGCGGGTGTTTATTGATTATCTGGTGGAGTGCATGGCCAAAGAGCCGACGCTGAAGAAACGGTAGGAATACAGTTTAAATGTGGGAGCGGGCTTGCTCGCGAATGCGGTGTATCAGTCACCTAAAATATTGACTGACACACCGCATTCGCGAGCAAGCCCGCTCCCACATTTGATCTGCGTTAGCCCTGAAATCAGTGCTTGGGCTGGTCATTGGACATGGCCAACAACTGCTTTTCCTGGTTCCAGTCGAACGGTTCGTCGTTCTGTTCAGCTTCGAAGCGACGTTCTTCCAGGGCCTGGTACAGGTCCAGCTCGTCGTCGGGCATGAAGTGCAGGCAGTCGCCACCGAAGAACCACAGCAGGTCGCGCGGTACCAGGTGAGCAATTTGCGGGTAGCGCAGGATGACCTGGCTCATCATGTCCTGGCCCAGGTACTGGCTTTCGATCGGGTCGATGGGCAGCAAGGCGCGCAGTTCATCGAAGCGCTCCAGGAACAGGAGGTGGCTTTCCTCGGGAACCTGTTCGGCTTCGCCGACGGCAACCAGGATGCTGCGCAGGTGGTCGAGCAAGACGAGATGATCGGCAACGACGTTGGACACGAGATAAGTCCTCAAGAGCAAAACGGGCGCGAGAGTATATAGCTCGGTGCCTTGCCTCACAAATATGATTCCTTTTGACGAGTGGCTGTTGTTGTCAGGCAAGGCGCCGCGACGAGTCATAGCTTGCTATGGCGAGGAGCGGCAACGCAGCATGACGACAACAGACGCCGTCAAAAGGGATCAGTATTTGTGAGGCAGGGCACTCTACCCGTTTTTATATGACCGCTGGGATCAGCGGACTTTTCCCTCAGCCTGGCTCAGCTCTTCCTTGCTGAAATCATCCACGTCGATCACCTTGCGTCGCGCCGCTTCAGCGTCACGCAGGGTCTGCGCCTCGGCCGGTTGCAGCACGCCGGCATGCAGCGCGGCATCGATGGCGTGTTCGCCCGCGGTCGGTTTGACCTGGCCGCTCTTGAGGCCTTCGTGGAGTTTTTTCTGCAACGGATGGCTGTCGGCCAACAGGTCGTAGGCATGTTGCAGGGCGCCCACCGGATCTTCTGCAGACTGTGGGCGATAGCAGCCCGCCAGCACCGCTTCCAGGGTCGGGTCACCCTTGGCGCGACCGAGCACTGCGGCCACTTCGGCATCCAGCGCATCGGACGGGCCTTTATGACGGCGGCCGAACGGGAACACGATCACCCGCAACAGACAACCCAGCACCTTGCTCGGGAAGTTGGTCAGCAGTTCATCCAGTGCACGCTCGGAGTGGCCAAGGCTCTCTTCCATGGCCCAGGCGAACAGCGGTTCCAGATGGTCTGGCGAATCCAGGTCGTGATAACGCTTGAGTGCAGCCGATGCCAGGTACATGTGGCTCAGCACATCACCAAGACGTGCCGACAGGCGTTCGCGTCGTTTCAACTCGCCGCCCAGCAGCATCATGCTCAGGTCCGCCAGCATCGCAAACGCCGCGGCCTGACGGTTGAGTGCGCGGAAATAGCCCTGGCTCAGGCTGTTGCCCGGAGCCTTTTCGAAGTGACCGAAACCGAGGTTCAACACCAGGGTGCTGGCGGCGTTGCCTACGGCAAAGCCGATGTGCTGCAGCAGCAGGCCGTCGAATTCCTTCAGCGCCTGGTCATGGTCTTCGCGACCGGCCAAGGCCATTTCCTTGAGCACGAACGGATGGCAGCGAATTGCGCCCTGGCCGAAGATCATCAGGTTGCGCGAGAGGATATTCGCGCCTTCCACGGTGATGAAGATCGGCGCGCCTTGCCAGCTGCGGCCCAGGTAGTTGTTGGGGCCCATGATGATGCCCTTGCCGCCGTGCACGTCCATCGCGTGGCTGATGCATTCGCGGCCGCGTTCGGTCAGGTGGTACTTGAGGATCGCCGACAGTACCGAGGGTTTCTCCCCCAGGTCGACCGCGTTGGCGGTGAGCATCCGCGCGCTGTCCATCAGCCACGCGTTGCCGCCGATGCGGGCCAGGGCTTCCTGGATGCCTTCAAAGGCCGCCAGCGGTACGTTGAACTGCTCACGCACCTGGGCGTACTGGCCGGTCACCAGGCTGGTGAACTTGGCCGCGCCCGTTCCGACGGCAGGCAGGGAAATCGAACGGCCTACCGACAGGCAGTTCATCAGCATCATCCAGCCCTTGCCGAGCATTTCCTGGCCACCGATCAGGAATTCCAGCGGAATGAAAACATCCTTGCCGGAGTTGGGGCCGTTCATGAACGCGGCGCCCAGTGGCAGGTGACGGCGGCCAATTTCAACACCCGGGGTGTCGGTGGGGATCAGCGCGAGGCTGATGCCCAGGTCTTCTTTGTCGCCCAGCAGATGATCCGGGTCATGGGCCTTGAAGGCCAGGCCGAGCAACGTCGCTACCGGGCCGAGGGTGATGTAGCGTTTTTCCCAGTTCAGGCGCAGGCCGAGGGTTTCCTTGCCTTCCCATTCGCCTTTGCAGATCACCCCGGTGTCGGGCATGGAGCCGGCATCGGAACCGGCCAGTGGGCCGGTCAGGGCAAAGCACGGGATATCGTCGCCACGGGCCAGGCGTGGCAGGTAATGGTTGCGTTGTTCATCGGTGCCGTAGTGCAGCAGCAATTCGGCCGGGCCCAGGGAGTTGGGGACCATGACCGTGGAGGCGAGGTCGCCGCTGCGGGTCGCCAGCTTCATCGCGACCTGGGAGTGGGCATAGGCGGAGAAGCCTTTGCCGCCGAACTCCTTGGGGATGATCAGGGCAAAAAAGCCATGCTGCTTGATGTGTTCCCAGGCGGCGGGGGGCAGGTCCATGGCCTGGCCGATTTCCCAGTCGGTGACCATGGCGCACAGTTCTTCGGTAGGGCCGTCGATGAAGGCTTGTTCTTCTTCAGTCAGTTGCGCCTTGGGATAGGCCAGCAGCTTGTCCCAGTCGGGGCGGCCGCTGAACAGCTCGCCGTCCCACCACACGGTGCCGGCGTCGATGGCGTCGCGCTCGGTCTCGGACATCGGCGGCAGGACTTTCTGGAACCAGTTGAACAGCGGCGCGGTGAAGTACTTGCGGCGCAGGTCCGGCAGCAGCAGCGGGGCGGCTACCACGGCGATCAGTACCCAGAAGATCAGCAGCAACCAGCCTGGTGCGTGGCTGAAGGCGCCCATCGCCAACAGGTAGACGGCGACCACGCCGATGGCGGGCAGGGGCGCGATGCGCCGGTGCGCCAGGTAGGCAATGCCCACCACCAGAACCAGTATCCACAACAACAGCATATTCAATCCTCCGTGAAACCAGGTGCGAAATCACCTCAGAGCTTAGTCGGCATCCGAACAAGCGGGGTGACGAGGGTGTTACGTGGTGTGCCGGCAATGATTAGCACCAGGCGCCGACATTTGGCCGAATCGTCGTTATCCCAGGTGCATGCCTGTGGTTAGACTCAGGGCTTGCTCTCTGAGATTAACCTCATGAATGCGTACTTGAATCCCGGCCGCTTCATCGATAGTGACCACCCTGCGGTGGTGGAGTTCGCCGAAAAACATCGCGGTTCGAGTGCCGCACTTCGTGACCAGGCAGTCAGTCTTTACTACGCTGTGCGCGAGGCGGTGCGCTATAACCCCTATACCTTCAGTCGCGACCCGCAAACCCTCAGCGCGAGCTTCGCACTGGCGGCCGGCGAGAGTTATTGCGTGCCCAAGGCGACGCTATTGGCGGCGTGCGCAAGGCACTGCGGGATTCCGGCGCGCATCGGCCTGGCCGACGTGCGTAACCACCTCTCGACGCCCCGTTTGATCGAGCTGCTCAGAAGTGACGTATTTGCCATGCATGGCTACACCGAACTGTATCTGGATGGCCGTTGGGTCAAGGCCACGCCGGCGTTCAATCAGCAACTGTGCGAACTGTTCGATGTGCCGCCGCTGGATTTCGATGGCGTTCATGACAGTGTTTTCCACGCCTTCAACCGCAAGGGCCAGCGCTCCATGGAGTACGTGGTTGACCATGGGCAATTTGCCGAGGTGCCCGAGGAATTCTTCTTCGCCCACATCCAGAAATGTTACCCGCACCTGTTTGGCGAGCAGATGCCGATCCTGCTGGGGGACATGCAGAGTGATTTAAGCCGAACGTGATCCGGCGTATGCTGCCCCGGCATTCATCCAACCATCTTTTTCAAAATCGGGGCGGTCATGCTGAAAATCTGGGGTCGTAAAAATTCGTCAAATGTCAGGAAAGCACTGTGGTGCGCCGAGGAGCTCGGCCTGGACTATGAGGCAATTGATGCGGGCGGGGCTTTTGGTGTGGTCGACACGCCGCAATACCGCGCGCTGAACCCCAATGGCCGGGTGCCGATGATTGAAGATGGCGACTTTGTGCTGTGGGAATCCAACACCATCGTGCGCTACCTGGCCGCCAAACATGCGCCGGATTCGAACTGGTACCCCAGCGAGCTGCAAGCCCGGGCCAACGCTGAAAAGTGGATGGACTGGACCACCTCGACCCTGGCCGAACCGTTCAAGACCGTGTTCTGGGGCGTGCTGCGAACCCCGGCTGAAAAACAGAACTGGGACACCATCAACGCCGGTCGCCAGGCCTGCATCGATGTTTTGCAGACGGTGGATCAGGCCTTGGCCACGCAACCTTACCTGTCCGGCAGCGAGATCGGCATGGGCGATATTCCCTTGGGCAGCTTCATTTATGCCTGGTTCGAAATGCCCATCGAACGCCCGTCGATGCCTAACCTGGAAGCCTGGTACCAGCGGCTGCGCCAGCGTCCGGCCTATCAGAAATCGGTCATGACCGCGTTGACCTGATACCGACTATTAATACGGGTTACTGTACTTGTGCGGCGCGGACAAGCACCATGCTTGTCACGCGCAGCCGTTGTATTCCGTGCGGTCTGCCCTCATGTAACAATTCTATTCCTCTTCTTTGGTGCGTAATCCGATATGAGTTCCGCTCTGTCCATCCGGCAGCTAACCAAAACCTACGGCAACGGTTTCCAGGCCCTGAGTGGTATCGATCTGGACGTCGCCGAAGGTGATTTCTTCGCCTTGCTCGGCCCCAATGGCGCCGGCAAATCCACCACCATCGGGATTCTCTCGACCCTGGTCAACAAGACCACCGGTACGGTGAACATCTTTGGCAACGACCTGGACAAATCCCCGGCGGCGCTCAAGCGCAGCATCGGCGTGGTGCCCCAGGAGTTCAACTTCAACCAGTTTGAAAAGACCTTCGACATCGTCGTGACCCAGGCCGGTTACTACGGCATCCCGCCGAAGATCGCCAAGGAACGCGCCGAGCAATACCTCACGCAACTGGGCTTGTGGGACAAGCGCGACGTGCCTTCGCGTTCCCTGTCCGGGGGCATGAAGCGCCGCTTGATGATCGCTCGCGCCCTGGTTCACGAACCGCGCCTGCTGATCCTCGACGAGCCGACGGCGGGCGTGGACATTGAGCTGCGTCGTTCGATGTGGACGTTTCTCACCGAGCTGAACCAGAAAGGCATCACCATCATCCTCACCACGCACTACCTGGAAGAGGCTGAGCAGCTGTGCCGCAACATCGGCATCATCGACCACGGCACCATTGTCGAAAACACCAGCATGCGTAACTTGCTGAGCCAGTTGCACGTCGAGACCTTCCTGCTCGACCTGAAAAACGACATGACGGTTGCGCCCCAGTTGATCGGCTACCCGAATCGCCTGGTGGACAGCCGCACCCTGGAAGTCCAGGTGGACAAAGCCGTGGGCATCACCGCGCTGTTTGGCCAACTGGCTACCCAGAACATCGAGGTGCTGAGCCTGCGTAACAAAACCAATCGCCTTGAGGAGTTGTTTGTGTCCCTGGTGGAGAAAAATCTGGCGAAGGTGGCGGTATGAGTTCGGAACTGCAACCCAACCTTGTCGCGCTGCAGACCATCGTTTATCGCGAAGTGAAGCGCTTTACCCGGATCTGGCCGCAGACCTTGCTGCCGCCGGCGATCACCATGGTTTTGTACTTCGTGATCTTCGGTAACCTGATTGGTCGGCAGATTGGTGATATGGGTGGATTCACCTATATGGAGTACATCGTGCCAGGGTTGATCATGATGTCGGTGATTACCAACTCCTACGGCAACGTGGTGTCGAGCTTTTTTGGCAGCAAGTTCCAGCGGTCCATCGAGGAATTGATGGTGTCGCCGGTGTCGCCTCATACGATTTTGATCGGCTACACCCTGGGCGGTGTGCTGCGCGGGTTGATGGTTGGGGTGATTGTGACGTTGCTGTCGCTGTTCTTTACCCATTTGCAGGTGCATCACCTCGGGATCACCCTGTTGGTGGTGGTGCTGACGGCGACTATCTTTTCGTTGCTGGGGTTCATCAATGCGGTGTTTGCGCGCAACTTTGATGATATTTCGATTATTCCGACGTTTGTTCTTACGCCGCTGACGTATCTGGGTGGGGTGTTTTATTCGATCACCTTGCTGCCGCCGTTCTGGCAGACGGTGTCGTTGGCTAACCCGGTGTTGCATATGGTTAACGCGTTTCGCTATGGGATCCTGGGCGTTTCGGACATCAAGATCAGTGTGGCGATCACCTTTATGCTGGTGGCGACTGTGGTGCTGTATGTGGGGTGTGCGCGGTTGCTGGTGAGTGGGCGCGGGATGCGCACCTAAGCGTTGAGATGTAATGAGAAACGGCCTCCAGATGAGGCCGTTTTTTTTGGCGATTGGTTTGAGTACATATCCGTTTCTTCGGTAACGGCCACCTATGGTT
>NZ_JACAPN010000057.1:17505-17646 GCF_013385665.1 Pseudomonas sp. D4002 | reverse complement strand
CGCTGCCGCTGTCGGTCTGGCGTTGGCCCATGTTGTTCCAGTCGTTGTGCAGGATGATCCCGCTGCGGGCGCTGGGAATCGCCGCGATCAGCAACTTGCCGCCGGCGCTTTCATCGATGGCCGAGGCGATCAGCATTTCCG
>NZ_JACAPN010000057.1:14567-17392 GCF_013385665.1 Pseudomonas sp. D4002 | reverse complement strand
GTGGGCGATGGAGCTGTCGACCCGGGCGAATTCGCGCACCACCTCGAAGGTTTCCGACCAGTTGGCGTCCAGCCCGCCGAATTGCCCGGGGATGCTCAGGGACAGCAGGCCGCTGCTGCGCAGTTTGTCGCGTTCGGCCTTGGGCGTACCGCCGCTGGCGTCGCGGTCGACGGCGGTGCGCGCGAACTCGGTCGCCAGGTCACGGGCAATCTCCAGTGGCGTCCTGCGGGTGCAGAGTAAGTTGACCGTCACGCGTGAATACCTCGTTGCTTAAGTCGAGAATGCTCGAGCTGATTTGTTTCAACAGGCAATGGATAGAGCAAGACCCATACCAAGTAACAATAAGCCGATAACTTGCGACTTCTTACGGGGATGCAGGCGCGGACAGTGTCGAATACGCAACTTTTGTTGGAGGGCTGTTGGGATTTGCACAGTTGGGTCCTGTGCCCGCAGGGCGGGGCTTTCGTTATGCTTTTATTGCTTGAACATATAAGTGTTTGTGGATGATTTTTGTATTGTCCGGAATCGAACATTTCACCAGCAAAGTGTTGCGCTTGTGGCGATTAATAAGGGTGGCCGGCCAGTGTTTATTGAGGCTTGGACGTGGCATGAACCCTGCAAAGTTGAAAATAGAGCGCGACTATACGAATAGATGCTCCAACTAATTCGAGACCCCAGGAGTATTTAATTCATGCGGCAACTGTTTGAACCTCGCGCTCGTCGTTTTGAGTCACTGGCCACCGCGTCCAGCCTTGGCGTGCTGTTGATGTTGATACACGGCGCGGCCTTTGCCGCCCAGGCGGACCCGACCCTGGCCACGGTAGTGGTCACCGGTGCCGAAGCCACCGAAGCGCAAAAGGCCGAGAAGCAACTGTCCAAGGTGCCCGGCAAAACCGCAGTGATCGACAACCGCAAGATCGAACAGGGCCGCGCGGCGAATGCCGAGGACGTGCTGGCGTTGCAGCCGGGCGTATTCGCCCAGGCCACCAGCGGCTCGGGCGCGAACAAGATTTCGATCCGCGGTTCGGGCCTCAACACCTTCTATCAAGGCTATGTGCTGGGGATCAAATTCCTTTATGACGGCCTGCCGTTGACCGGCCCGGGCGGCACCCAGGAAGACATGCTGGACATGGCTTCCGTGGACCACACCGAGGTGCTCTACGGCGCCAACGCCTTCCGTTATTCGGCCTTGTCCCTGGGCGGCGCGATCAACTTCGTGAGCAAGACCGGCCGCACCGATCCGGGCAACTACGCGCGTTTCGAAGCCGGCAGCTTCGGCTATCGCAAGGAGCAACTGAGCACCGGCGGCGTGGACGGCGACAATGACTATTACGTCAGCATCCAGCACAACGAGCGTGACGGTTACCAGGACAACACACCGAACAAGGGGCAGGGGATCGTTGCCAACTTCGGCCACGTGTTCAGCCCGCAACTGGAGGCGCGCTTCTACATTCGCTACAAGGAAGAAACCCTTAGCCAGGGCAACACCCTGACCAAATACCAGCTCAAGCACGACCCCACGAGCAACCTCGTGCCCATCGGGCGCAAGAAGGACGGCTCGACGTTGCTGGGCAGCACCACCACCTACACCTTCGACGACAATGCCAAGCTCGAAGTCGGCCTGGGCTACAACGATTACCCGCTGGACAACGGCTGGCGCTATTCGCCAACACCACAGGAATGGCGCTCCCAGGACGTCAACCTGACCTTGCGCTACCTGCGCACCGCCGACACCTTCTTCGGCCTGCGCAGCGACAGCAGCGTGACCTTCAGCAATACGCTGGCGTACCTGGCCGATGTGAAATCCCACAGCAAGGCCACCGGCATCACCCAGCAGAAGACCAACTACACCGGCTCCCGGGACACCGTGTTTTCCCTTGGTAACGAACTGCAACTGAATGACCGCACGTGGCTGTCCACCGGGTTGTCATTGATTGATATCAAGCGCAAGGCGCAGATCGAATACAGCACCGCCACCAACACCAGCGCGTTCCCCAGTGGCGTTGAATACGACGAGACCGACGTCGCCCCGCGCATTGGCCTGCGCTATCAGTTGACTCCGGAATTCGAAGTGTTCGGCAACGTCAGCCGCTCGGTGGATCCACCGGTCACCTGGCAGCTGGGCAGCACCGGCACGCCGTACATCCGTGATGTGCGGCCGCAAAAAGCCAACACCGTGGAGTTCGGTATCCGCGGCGGCCACGGTATTTTTGACGGCAGCCTGACGGTCTACCGCTCGTGGGTGCAGAAAGAACTGCTGTCGGTAGTGGTACGCCAGGCGACGGCTACCCAGGATCAACTGGTGGCCACCTCCAACGGCAGCGCGACCATTCACCAGGGCATCGAAGCCGGCTTGAATGCGCAACTGTGGGACGGCGGCAATGGCGACACCGTGACCCTGCGCCAGGCCTACACCTTCAACGACTTCCACTACCGCAACGATGCGGTGTTCGGCGACAACCAGCTGCCGGGCCTGCCGCGCCAGGTCTACCAGGCCGAGCTGGAATATCGCCAAGGCAGCGGTTTCTACGCGCAGCTCAACGCCCGGGCGGCGTCCAGCTATTACGTCGACTTTGCCAACTCCCTGAGTGCGCCGTCCTATACGTTGTGGGGGGCCAAGGTGGGCTACGAGGCCCCGAGCAAGAAGTGGGAAGTGTTTGTCGATGCGCGCAACCTGACCAACAAGCGCTATGCCACGGCCACCAACACCGCGTACGACGCCAAGGGCCAGGACTCGGCCAACTTCTATGTGGGGGATGCGTTCAACGTGACCACGGGGGTGGCGTTTCACTTCTGACCGTGACAGATCGTTCCCACGCTCCGCG
>NZ_JACAPN010000057.1:10069-14528 GCF_013385665.1 Pseudomonas sp. D4002 | reverse complement strand
GCGGAGCGTGGGAACGATCATTTCGAGGAACCTAGTTCTGCGGCCGCTGTTTGGTCGAGTCCAGCTCGGCCTTTTTGCCGGTGCTGATCTCGGTGATCTGCGCCGACTTGGCGATCGCGAAATCAAAGGTGTCCTGCATCTTGGCGATGGCATCGGTCGCCGTGCCGTTGAGCCCACCGTTGGCTGCCCAGTCGAAGTTCCACACCCCGGAAAAGTTATCGGCACCGGCCACATCATGGGTTTCGATCGCGGTGAACACGTCGGGATGGCGCTCCATGTACTGGGCCGCAGCGCTCACATCGGCCGGCACCTTGCCCGAGGCATTGCTGGCCAGTTGCGAAAGCTCTTGCTTGGTGATGGCCGACTTGCCCGACTGGCGCATGTAATCGGCGATCACCTTGCTCGACTTGGAAATATTCAACTTGTCGTCGAATACCGACGTCGAGGCTTTTTGAGTGGTCGGTCCGCCACCGGCGGGTGTTACGGTAGTAGACATCGGCGCTGCTCCCTCAATGAATTGGATGACATCGAAGCCGACGTTAGCATGGGCAATTGGCCATTTATCACAGGCTTCACAACAATTCGCAGCGGCCGGAAAATTTCACAGCGTTTCGCACAGGGAAGGGATGGTGTTCAGGACGAATCAAGGGCAAAGCCGGTTTGCCGGTTTTTTCATCAGCCGCAATTTTTCACTTTTATGGCTGGGCCAGGCGCTCTCGTCCTTCGGCGAGTATGTGCTGGAGAGCACGATCATCGTCTGGCTGGTGACCGATCTGTTCCGTGACAGCGCCTTTCTACCCAGTGCCGTGGGCCTGGCGGTGGCGGCCTCGGCGATCCCGCGGGTGCTGGTGGCGCCATTGGCGGGTGCCTGGGTCGACCGCCTGACCCCGCTCTACGTGATGATCAGCGCAGACGCTATCCGGGTGATCAACTTCCTGATCTTTATCCTGATCTATTCGCTGTCCGGCCTCGATCAGATGCAAGTGTTCGCCGGCGTGCTGCTGTTGCTGGTGATGAACAGCAGCGCCGCGCAGTTCTTCAACCCGTCCCGGCAGGCGGTCATGCAAGTGATCATTCCCGCTGAGCGGCGGGTGGAAGCGTCGGCCAAGACGATGTTTTCCCTCACGGGCATTTCGGTGCTTTCCGCCTCCGTGGGCCCGGCGCTGTTTGTGTGGGTGGGGCCGATCTGGGCGTTGCTGATCAATGTGCTGGCGTTCAGCTGTTCAGCGCTATGTATCCTGGCCACCCGAGATTTGGGGGCTGCATTGCCCGCAGAGCGCGCCTCATTCTGGCGTGGACTCTTGGCCGGCCTGCGGTTTTCCTGGGGGCACCCGTCGATTCGAACCCTGCTGACCGGCGTGGCGTTATATGGCTTTTCCCTCGGTATCAACAACGTCGTCCTGTCGTTGTATGCCTTCAAAACGTTGGGCCTGAGCCCGCGTGAATATGGCCTGGTACTCGCCGCATTCCCCGTCGGCGGGCTGGTGGCGGCCTTTCTCGTTCGGCCGCTGTTGAAGGTCTTGAGCATTCGACGCGCGTTCACCGTGGCGCTGTTGTGCCTGGGGCTGAGCTACCTGGGCTATGCGTTGCATCCGCCGTTTTACCTGGCCTGGGGGCTGATGTTCTGCTGCGGGCTGTGCTTTTCGGTGTTTGCCATGGTGCAGGGGCCTATGCTGCAAGAGGCCGTGCCGGCAGGCTATATGGGCCGAGTCTCCGCGACCGTGACGCCGGTGCTGGCCATTGCCTCGCTGACCGGCACCCTGGTGTGTTCCCAGACGCTCAACCTCGTGCAAGGTGTGGATGTGTACGGCGGCTATATCGTTATCGCGGCGGGCTTGCTGCTGACGGGAGGTGGATTGATGCTGCTCGGTCAGCGTGCCGGCAAACACCAAGTCGCCCGCTCAAAGTGACTCGCCCGCATCCAGCTTCGCCAGCAGCCTCTGGCCCCGTTCCCACAGCGCGTCCTGCTTGGATTCAGGCATCCGGTCGAGGTTCTTGTAAAGCATGGCCATGCGCTGATTGCCCCGCAGCAGGTCGCCGTGACGCATCAGGAAGTGCCAGTAAAGCGCATTGAACGGGCAGGCATTGTCAGCGGTACTTTCCGTGACTTTGTACGCACAGCCTCGGCAGTAGTCCGACATGCGCTTTATATATTGGCCGCTCGCGCAATAAGGCTTGGAACCCAGGTAACCGCCATCGGCATGCATCACCATGCCCAGGGTGTTGGGCAGCTCGACCCAGTCGAACGCGTCCATGTAGATCGCCAGGTACCACTCGCATATCTGGCTGGGCACGATGCCGGCCAGCAGGGCGAAATTGCCGGTGACCATCAGCCGCTGGATGTGATGGGCATAGGCATGTTTCAGGCTTTGGCCGATCGCCTGGCGCATGCAGTTCATTTGCGTCTCGCCCGTCCAGTAGAACTCCGGCAGCGGGCGGCTGTTGCCGAATGCATTGCCAGCGGCATAGTCGGGCATCTTCAGCCAGTACACGCCGCGTACGTACTCACGCCAGCCAATCAGTTGGCGGATAAACCCTTCGCCAGCGTTCAGCCCGATGCTGCCCGACCAATAGGCCGCCTCCACATCGCTGCACAGCTGGCGCAGGTCCAGCAGGCCGATGTTCAGCGCTGCGCTGATACGGGCGTGAAACAGGAACGGCTCGTCGCTGGCCATGGCGTCCTGGTAGTCGCCGAAACCCGCCAGGCCATAGTCCAGAAAGTAGTCCCAGAGGGCCTGCGCGTCGGCGTGGGTCACGGGGTAATCGAAGGTGTCGAGGGAACCGTAGTGGCTGCTGAAGTGTTTACCTACCAGCGCCAGCACGTCCTGGGTGATCGAGTCCGAGCTGAAGCGCGCCGGGTAGGGCGCCTTGGTGCCCTTGGGCAATGCCTTGCGGTTGTCCGCATCAAAGTTCCAGGCACCGCCCACTGGCGTACCGTCACCGTTGAGCAAGAGCCCGCTCTTGCGGCGCATCTCTCGGTAGAAGTACTCCATGCGCAGCTGTTTTTTACCGCTGGCCCAAGCGGCGAACTCGTCACGGCCGCACAGGAATCGGTGGTCGGCATGCCACTGGATCGGCAAACCGCAGTCCTTCAGGGATTGCTCAAGGCGCCAGTCACCGCATTCGGTCAGGTGTATTTCCCGGGGTTGCATCAGCGATTGCCAGCGCCTTAACTCGCCGGGCACCGAGCCGGTGTTTTGCGGATCGTCCAGGGTGACGTACTGCACCCGCACGCCACGCTGCTGCAAGGCCTGGGCAAAATGGCGCATGGCGCTGAAGACCAGGACGATTTTTTGCGGATGGTGGGGCACATGGCTGGCTTCCTCCATGACCTCGACCATCAAGACCGCATCGCGCTGGCTGTCCAGCCCATCCAATGAGGCCAGGTCAAACGACAACTGGTCGCCCAGCACCAGGCACAGGTTTCGAACTGCCTTGGTCACCAAGGCGCTTCCAGGGAAAATGGCGTTCGCAGTGGCTCGATAGCGCCTTCTCGCCGGCCGCACATTTCGTCATGCACGCACTGATGCACGAGGGTGCAGGGAAACGCAGGGACTGCCTGCAACACGTCACGCAAGTGATTGACGGAGCGAAAGTGCAGGGGCTTCGCCGACTCGTCCAGCAGCGTGAACTGGCCGTGGTCCAGCGTTACGCGCGCCAGATAGAAACCACCTTCCAGCGACAGCAGTTCCATTTCGCGTACAGCGCCTTGGGTGGCCAGTTTGGTCAGGGCTTGCAGGTTCATGGTTCACTCCTTAGCGGTCAGGGTTGTGAAGACTGGCGACGGAAGAACAACGTCACCTGGCCGACTTCCACACCCAACTTGGACATGCTGGAGCGGTTGATCAACGTGTCTTCGTCCATCAGGTACATCCAATCGTCGAGGCTCACTTCGTAGACGGATCCATCAACCGGCAGGTTCAGGACGTAGCGCCAGCGCAGTGCGTTGCCCGCCACTTCGCCCCTGGCCTCGCCCACCACATCACCGGCCCGTCCGCGCCAGTGGTTGGGGCCGTCCGGGGTGAGGGTCCAGACACGTTGCTGGCGAGTACCATCGCTGTATAGAAAGCGCTCATCGAGAATCAGGTTTTCACCCTCGCGGCGGCTGGCGATATTCACCTCGAAACGCTTGGCCACTTCACCCGAGCGTTTCTCGAAGATGCCCCAGGCCTTGACGGGCTTGCTGAAGAAGCTCACCAGGTCCAGTTGCGGTTGCTGGTCGGCATAGTGTTTTACATCCACGCTGCCACAACTGCTCAGGCCCAACACCAGGGCCAGCGAAACCAATAGACGGGTCATTGCGGTTCTCCCCGAGAGGGCTTGATACTGCTGATACTTGTACAAAATAATAAAATTGTACAGGTATTTAGCGCATTACCAGGATGTTACCGGCTACCGGCCTGCCCATTTATGGCGGGTATATGCAGCCTCAGGGGACCAGGTGCAGATGATCGTTCCC
>NZ_JACAPN010000057.1:9090-9991 GCF_013385665.1 Pseudomonas sp. D4002 | reverse complement strand
GGGAACGATCAACACACTCAAGCCGGCCGGCACTCCGCATGCCGGTCAGTAGCGAATCATCACCGACTTGAGCTCGGTGTAGTCGTCGATAAAAGCCCCGCCAAACTCCCGTCCCACCCCCGAAGACTTGTTGCCGCCAAACGGCACCGCCGGGTCGAGCATCGTGTGCATGTTCACCCACACCGTCCCCGCGTTGATCGCCGGCACCATGCGCAGGGCCTTGCTCAGATCATTGGTCCAGAGGCTGGCGCTCAGGCCGTAAGGCGTGTTGTTCATCAGTTCCAGCAGCTCATCCTCGGTGTCGTAGGGGAAAAACGTGGCGATCGGGCCGAAGGTCTCTTCGTTGAGCAGGGTGTCGTGGATCGTGTTGGCGAGAATCACGGTGGGCTCCACATAGCACCCCGGTCCGTCGATCAGCTTGCCGCCGTGGACAATCGTATTGTTCTCGGCCCGGGCCTTGGCGAAAAACCATTCGAGTTTCTGTTGGTGCTGGCGGTTGGTCACCGGGCCGAATTCGGTGCGCTCGTCCAGCGGCGAGCCGATGTTCAACCGGCCCAGGCGTTGCGCCAGTTTGTCCATGATCGGCTCGATCTGCGAGCGGTGGGCGAAGAAGCGTTCGGCGGCCGCGCAGATTTGCCCGGAGTGCAGGAAGCCGGCTTCGATGATGCCGTTGACCGCTTTGTCGAGGTCCACATCCCGCAGGAATCCGGCGGAGTTTTTGCCGCCCAGTTCCAGGGTCGCCCGGGTCAACCCGGCGCCCATGGCACTGCGGCCCACGGCGATGCCGGTGGGCACCGAGCCGGTAAACGAGACCTTGTCGGTGCCCGGGTGCTCCACCAGGCCTTTGCCCACGTGGCCGCCACCGGTCAACACGTTCAGCACGCCCGCCGGCAGGCCGGCG
>NZ_JACAPN010000057.1:6496-9001 GCF_013385665.1 Pseudomonas sp. D4002 | reverse complement strand
AATTCCACGGCACGATGCCCACTACCACGCCCACCGGTTCGCGCAGGGTAAACGCGGTGTAGCGTTCGCCGGCGAAGGAGGGCAGTGACGGGGTAAGGGTCTGGCCGCTGATCTTGGTGGCCCAGCCGGCGTAGTAACGCAGGAAGTGCGCCGCCTGATCGACCTCGAAGGCCCGGGAAATCTGGATGATCTTGCCCGACTGGCAGGTTTCGATCTGCGCCAGTGCTTCGCGGTGTTGCTCCAGCAGGTCGGCGAGTTTCAGCAGCACATTGCCGCGAATGGCAGGGGCGACCTGGGACCATTGCCGGAAGCCACGCCGGGACGATTCCACCGCTGTGTCGATATCGGCCAGGTCCGCATCGGCAACCTGGGCGATCACCTCGCCGGTGGCCGGGTTGATCACTTCCAGAGCCTGGCCGGAATGGCTTTGGACGTACCCGCCGTCGATAAACAAGGCATGGCTTCGACGGAGGAAGGCCTGGACTTCAGGCAGCAGCGCAATATCGCTCATGGGATTTTCCTGCTCGCAAAAGCCCGAGGGTAACCAGCGCCGCCGGGCGAGGCTTGTCTGTGCCTGCCGGGCGATATGTCTGTGGCTGCCAGGCCTGTGGAAAGTGCAATCTTGGCTGTGGAAGGTGCATTTTCCGGGGGTGTCGCCCGCTCCATACTGGCCCCACATCCAGCGCCGTTCGTTGAGTTTGAACGCCAGCCGGACATCCAATAATAAGCAGGGCCGTCCATGAAAAAGCCAAACCCGCTCCTCGAAGATCTCAAGGCGATTCTGCCGACCATCGCTGCCAACGCCTTCCAGGCCGAGCAGGACCGCAAGGTTCCCGACGAGAACATTGCGCTGCTCAAGAGCATCGGCATGCACCGTGCCTTTCAACCCAAACCCTTTGGCGGCATGGAAATCTCCCTGCCGCAGTTTGCCGACTGCATCGCGTTGCTGGCCGGCGCCTGTGCCAGCACCGCGTGGGCCATGAGCCTGTTGTGCACCCACAGCCATCAACTGGCGTTGTTTCCCGCCAAGCTGCAGCAGGAAGTCTGGGGCGATAACCCGAATGCCACCGCCAGCAGCAGCATCGCGCCGTTTGGCCGCACTGAAGAAGTTGAGGGCGGTGTGCTGTTCAGCGGTGAAATGGGCTGGAGCAGCGGTTGCGATCATGCCGAGTGGGCGATTGTCGGTTTCCGCCGTAAAAACGCCGAGGGCACCCAGGACTATTGCTTCGCGGTACTGCCGCGCAGCGACTATCAGATTCGCGATGACTGGTTCGCCGCCGGCATGAAAGGCAGCGGCACCAAGACCCTGATCATCGACAAGGTTCTGGTGCCAGAACACCGCATCCAGAAAGCCAAGGACATGATGGAAGGCAAGTCCGCCGGCTTCGGTCTGTACCCCGACAGCAAGATTTTCTACTCGCCGTATCGCCCGTATTTCGCCAGCGGTTTCTCCACCGTGAGCCTGGGCGTGGCCGAGCGCATGCTCGAAGTATTCCGCGAAAAAACCAGGACCCGCGTACGTGCCTACACCGGCGCGGCAGTGGGGGCGGCGACTCCGGCGTTGATGCGCCTGGCCGAGTCGACACACCAGGTGGCCGCCGCCCGGGCGTTCCTGGAAAAGACCTGGCAGGAACACGCCGAACACAGCGAACAGCACCGTTACCCGAGCCGCGAGACCCTGGCGTTCTGGCGTACCAACCAGGCGTACGCCACCAAGATGTGCATCCAGGCGGTGGACCGCTTGTTCGAGGCCGCCGGTGGCAATGCGTGGTTCGAGCACAACGAGATGCAGCGTCTGTTCCGCGATTCCCATATGACCGGCGCCCATGCGTACACCGATTACGACGTGTGCGCGCAGATCCTGGGGCGTGAGCTGATGGGGCTCGAGCCTGATCCGAGCATGATTTGACGCCGACCCGGCCATCACAACCATCAGGACTGCGCGTTGATGCAGTCCGGGAGTCTTGCATGTCTGATAACAGTTTCGACCCACGGGCCTTTCGCCGGGCCCTGGGCAACTTTGCCACCGGCGTCACGGTGGTCACCGCCGCTGATGCCAGCGGGCGCAAAGTGGGTGTCACCGCCAACAGCTTCAATTCGGTATCCCTGGACCCGCCGCTGGTGCTGTGGAGCATCGACAAACGCTCCAACAGCCACGAGGTGTTCGAGCAGGCCAGCCATTTTGCGGTCAACGTGCTGGCGGCCGACCAGATCCACCTGTCGAACAACTTCGCCCGGCCCAGGGACGATCGCTTTGCCGAAATCGAATTCGAGCCCGGGGAGGGCGGTTCGCCGGTCTTCGCTGATTGCTCGGCGCGGTTTCACTGCGAGAAGTACCAGCAGGTGGATGGTGGCGATCACTGGATCATGATTGGCAAGGTGGTGGCTTTCGATGATTTTGGTCGTGCGCCGTTGCTCTATCACCAGGGAGCGTATGCGCGGATCGAGGAGCGGCAACCGTAGGGCGAACACCTCTATCGAAGGCTGAAGCAGGTTCAATGTGGG
>NZ_JACAPN010000057.1:0-6450 GCF_013385665.1 Pseudomonas sp. D4002 | reverse complement strand
AGCCCGCTCCCACATGTGATCTCGGTAGCTCATTGCATCTGTGTTAGAACGGCACGGCCACGGTGACCTGGCTATAGAGATTGGTGCCATTGCCACCCACCTGGTTGCCGCCGTTGCTCTCATCCTTGTTGGGCTTGTACAAACCCAGCAGCGGCGTGACGATCAGGTGTTCGTTCACCGCCCACTCCGCGTACAGGTCCAGTTCGCGCCCATCGAGGTTGAGCATGCCGCCCTTGCTCAACGTCTTGTAGTCGAAGAACAGCGCACCGACAGTCACGCTGTCCAGCGGCTTGACCTTCAACGCCACATGCTGCACCTCAGTATTGGTATTGAACGGCCCCGAATAATTGCCGGCCACCTCGCCCTGCACCCAGGTGCCGTAGCCACGGTTGAAGCCCGAAAACATCGCATCCCAGTTTTTCGAATAGCGGCTGTAGCGGTAGGTCAGGTCCGGCGACCACGGCAGCGCGGCGAAGGTATAACCGCCTTCGGTGTACCAGGCCTTTTCCGGGCCGGCGTCCTTGTCCTGCCAGGCGTATTCAAAGGAAAAGTGCGCGTTCTCGATCCCGGCATTACCGGCGCCCCGCAGGCTGTAGATGTTCATCCCGGCGCGCTGTTTTTGCAGGTCATTGGCATAACGGTCGTCGACGCTGATGCCGTGGATATAGGTCAACCCCAGGGTGCCGGGCGCGGCGGTGTAGTCCAGGGTGCCGGCAGCCATTTCAGTGTTGGCCTGGGCGCGGTTGTCGGACTTGATCCACATTACGCTGCCATGCACGCCGTCCTTGCCACCCAGGCGTAGCACTGCGGTTTGATCGAATGCATGCCGGGCGGCGATGTAGTAGGCGCCGCCCCGGTTGAACTTGCCGTCATCCACGCCCTTGCCGAAGTTCGGGCCGTCATCGTTGATGATGAAACCGTCGCCGAGCATGATGACCTGGCGGCCGAACGACAGGTCCACACCCTCCTTGCCCAGTGCCGGAAACAGTTCCCCCGAGCGCCAGCCGGCGAAGGCTTCGTCGAACTTGGTGGTGCGCTCGCTGCCGGTGGTCACGCCCGACGCATCGCCATCACCCCAGGTGCCCGAGCTGACCAGGTTGGCCGTGCCATACACGCTGCCCAGGGCGCCGAAGCGCTGGTCGACGCTCAAGCCATACTTGATAAAACCTTCACGCCAGGTGGAACCGCCGGTGGTGCCGTCGTAGTTCTTGCGGCTGTTGAACATCCCGTACACCGCCAGGAAGTTGCCGGTGACCTGAGTGTCGTCATCGGCATACAGCTCGAACGCTTGGGCCGATGAGTCGATGATCATCAGCGCGATGCCCAGGCTGATGGCCCTGTACAGGTGACGGGTTTGTTGTGTGTGCTGCATTGTTATAGTCCCCAACAAGGTGAATTGAGGGAGCATTAGGGCGAGCGCCACCGGGCCAAGTCTTTCCCCTGCGTGCCAGGAAATTGTCCCAGGCCGCCAGTGGCGCAGCAGTGGCAGGCAGCAACAAAACCGGCGGCAGCCAGGAGCAAGACGATCAGCCAGGGCGGGCGCAGAGTGCCAATACTTCTAAAAATCCGCTTCTTGAGGATCTGCACCATGTCGATCAACGACCGGCTCACCGAACATTTGAAACGCGGCACGGTGGGCTTTCCAACCGCGCTGGCGAGCACCATTGGCTTGATCATGGCCAGCCCGGTGATCCTCACTGCGACCATGGGGTTTGGCATCGGCGGCAGCGCCTTTGCGGTGGCGATGTTGATCGCGGTGGTGATGATGCTGGCCCAGGCGACCACCTTCGCCGAAGCCGCCTCGATCCTGCCCACCACCGGCTCGGTCTACGACTACATCAATTGCGGCATGGGCCGGTTCTTTGCGATCACCGGCACCTTGTCGGCGTACCTGATCGTGCATGTGTTTGCCGGTACCGCCGAAACCATCCTCTCTGGCGTGATGGCGCTGGTGAACTTCGAGCACCTCAACACCCTGGCGGAATCCGCCGGCGGTTCGTGGTTGCTGGGAGTGGGCTTCGTGATTGTGTTCGGGGTGCTCAATGCGTTTGGCGTCAGCGCGTTTGGCCGGGCCGAGATCATCCTCACTTTCGGCATGTGGACCACCTTGATGGTGTTTGGCGTGCTGGGCCTGATCGCAGCCCCGGCGGTGCAGCTGGACGGCTGGTTCGGTGAATCCCTGGTCGGTACCGACCTGATTACCATCCTGTCGCTGGTGGGCATGGCGATGTTCATGTTCGTCGGCTGCGAATTCGTCACGCCGCTGGCGCCGGACCTGCGCAACTCGGCCAAGGTGATGCCCAAGGCGATGGTGCTGGGGCTGCTGGGGGTGGCCACGTGCATGTTCATCTATGGCGCGGCCATGAAACGCCAGGTGGAAAACGTATTGATCGACGCGGCGGGCGGCGTGCACCTGCTGGATACGCCGATGGCCATCCCGAAATTCGCCGAGCAGGTGATGGGCAGCATCGGCCCGATGTGGCTGGGCATCGGCTTCCTGTTTGCCGGTGCTGCGACCATCAACACCTTGATGGCCGGTGTGCCACGGATCCTGTACGGCATGGCGGTCGACGGCGCGTTGCCCAAGGTCTTCACCTACCTGCACCCGCGCTTCAAGACACCGTTGCTGTGCATCCTGGTGGCGATGCTGATTCCGTGCCTGCACGCGCTGTACCTGGGCGGCAACACCGACAACATCATGCACCTGGTGCTGGCGGCCGTGTGTGCCTGGAGCTTTGCTTATCTGCTGGTGACGCTGTCGGTGGTGATCCTGCGGATTCGCCGTCCGGATCTGCCTCGCGCCTACCGTTCGCCGTTCTTTCCGCTGCCGCAGATTCTGTCGAGCATCGGCATCCTGCTGGGCATGTGGTTTATCACCCCGCCGGGCATGAACCCCGCCGACATCTACATTCCCTTTGGCGTAATGCTCGGGTGCACGGCGGCGTACGCGCTGTTCTGGACGCTGGTTGTGCAGAAGGTCAATCCATTCAGGCCCGCCTCGGTGGAAGAGGTGTTGGCCAAGGAGTTCGCCCATGATCCGGATCAGCCGCACAACGGGTATATCAGCCATGCTGCAAAAACTGTCTGAGCTGTTCAGCGCCCGGCGCGCGCCTGCCGGGTATCGACCCGGCGTTACGCTGGAACACCTGCGGCGTAACCTCGGCCTGGCCGGTTATGAGGTGTGTGGACCGACGACGGCCCGGGTTTCCCTGGAGAATCTCGGGCTGCAACTGGAGATCGTCGAGCGCACCGAGTCGCAGCTGTTGATGCACCTGGTGATGACCGAATTCGTACTGCGCATCCCTGCCTCGCAGCAGGGCACGGCGAGCTTCGAACTGCACCACACCGGGGCCGTTCGACGCACCGGAATCCGCTGTCGACAGCGGTCGGGCGACAAGGAGGTTTCAGGCATTTTGCACACACAATTGCAGGAGGGCAGCGCCTTGCATCGCGCCTTGATGCCGCTGGACTTCAAGCGCCTGCGCATCGACCTGGTGGATCACCAGTGGTGTGTGCGGCTTGAGCATATGGGCGGCAGCGAGGTGGTCAACCGCATGCCGGCGTTCCGTCGCTACATCGCCTTGAGCAGTGTGCAACGCGCCTGGCTGCTGGACGCCTTGAACGGTTTCCAGCGCGCCTTGCAGGCCCACTGACCGCAGTATTTGGCATCAATAGTGCAACCACCTTGGCAGACACGTACTTGTTGCGCGCATATAGATAACATGTTAACTATTGCCCGACAAAAACAAAAAGCCAAGGTGGAAACAACCATGAGCATGCAACAGATTGGGCAAGACGGGCTGGACCTCTGGACCCGGGATCTGCGCGCGGTTTGCGGTCACTTCGACACAGAACTGGCCTTCAACCGCTCGCTGTTCATCGGCAGCATCAGCACCTTTTCCCGCGGCGGTTTGCCACTGGCCAGCCTGCGCACCAACGCCGGCCTGATCAAGCGCCCCAAGGCCCGAGCCGACCACGATGACGACCAACACTGCTTCCTCGTCAGCCAGCGCAGCGGCTACTGCCAGATCACCCAAAACGGCCAGAGCTTCCAGCTTGCCCCCGGCGAACTGTTATTGATGGACTCGGTGGGCTCCATCGACATCACCCCGTTCGGGCTGATCGAACACGCGTCCCTGTCCTTGTCCCGCGCAGAGGTGTGCAAACAGTTCGGCAACCAGCCCAAGACCTTCGGCAAAATCTCCTCGAGCAAAGCCTGCGGGCGCATGTTGCATGTGTTGATGGATCAACTGTGCAAAGACGCACTGAACGGCGAAGGCGCGGTCGGGGAAGGGCAGGCGTTGCAGTCGGCGTTTGTCTCGCTGCTGGGGTCGGCGTTTGAGCAGGAAGACGATGAGCGCGATGATTGTGGCGGGTTGCAGGGCAGCAATCTGCGCAGCTATGTGCAGAAGGTGATTGATGAGTCATTGACCCAGCCAGGGCTTAGCCCGGTGGGGTTGGCGAGTCGGTTGAACATCTCGGTGCGGCATTTGTACCGGTTGTTTGAGGAACAGGATGACAGCGTGTGCCGGTATATCCAGCGGGCGCGGTTGAAGCGCAGTGCGGATGATCTGACCAATCCGTTTTTGCGCAGTGAGTCGATTACATCGATTGCGTATAAGTGGGGGTTTACGGATTCGGCGCACTTTAGTCGCTCGTTCAAGAAGCAGTTTGAAGTGTCGCCGAAGGATTTTCGGGCGGGGCGGTTGCAGCAGGTGGGATAGGGGGTTGGCAGGCATTTCATTGACGTACACAGCTCAACTGTGGGAGCTGGCTTGCCTGCGATGTCGATTTTTTAGGCACCCTACATGCTGGAATGTTCCGAATATGCTGAACTTTCCAACTGGCTGTTCTTCCGTTATTCGAAAGGTGAGAATGTACTAATCGCTTAGTTGAAATCTTCGTATCTTTCAGCGCTTAACGATGCAAGCCAGGTTTTAAAAAAAGTAATTTGCTCTTGTGGGTCATTTGTGAGGTTTTCCTCTTCGTAATCAAAAATGTGAACTATATCCTCTGGGAGGGCGGGTTTGCCCATCGTCATTTGATAAGCGACAAGCCCTGCACTCATTTGGGATGCCATCCTTGAAGGCATCACGTTTAATCTCGCGCCCTTGCAAAGAAATGCGATGCGGGGGTGATCGGCTCTGATTTTTGCAAGGCAGACATAGAGATCTCTTCCACCATAGATTCTCTGTGGGGTTTCAGATTCTGAGAGTTTCATCAGGCATTTGGCTGCATCATATCTTACGGTGATTTCGACTTTTTTATTTTCTATTAGTGCGCAGATTTTTTGGGTTTTCATTATGACGATTTCTAATTGGGATCCATGATGTCGTATTGAAAAAATAGACCAGTCCTGAGCTTTCAGAGTTTGATCAGACCGAATCTGCGTGTGAACTCCCCGCAACCTTGACCAGCGCCGCTTTATTTTGCGACTAACATGAAGTTGCCCAGCGCTCGCAAAAATCATGCTGTTCTTGTATGTCATTGGTTAAGTCGTTTTCTTCGGGAGAAAAAATGTGAACTAGCTCGCCTTCAGGTTTGCCCATGGTGAGTTCGTAAGCTACCAATCCATTTGACATGTGTGATGACATTCCAGATGTGTGTACGTTAATTTTTGCGCCCTTACACAAGAACTTTATATCCTTGAAGTCCATTCTTGCCAGACCGAAGCTTTCGTATAGATCTATGGCGCTGTAGGATTTTCTGACCCCGTTGTTTAATGATAGAGTAAGGGTCGGCTTCCCCCCGTCGTATTCAACTGTTGCACTTTCACGAACGTTATCTCTGATTATGGTGATTTCACGTGATTTCATGGGTAACCTCTGTTCGGATTTAGTAGTGTGTATCCTTTGTAAGTGCCGTCATCGTTTACCGGTGAAGCACCCAAAATATCTTTAGTGTCGATACGTTTGGGAATGGCGATTTCTAATTCATATTTGTATTTGGAGCGGTCGCCTAGTTCCTTATTGACATCCCTCCCAGGAATCTTTTTGAGGGTATAAAGGAATCCCTCATCAAATCCATGTCCCGAGGCAAAGACCAGTGCTCTTTTCCTTGATGTGGAAGTAGGCACGAAATTGCTAGGAGGGCTGGCGTTATTCAAAGAGTGTAAATAGAGATTTGTGCTCTCTCCTCTACTTTCAAACCCGTCTCTGAAAATTTCATCTGGATGTCTCAAATCACCTCGATACAGATATTCCTGCTTTTTTTCTGGCGCGGGAGTTGAGGGCGTACCCTCATCAACCTTAGATATTCCTGATGGATCTTCAGCTTTGGTTTCAGGCTTGCATCCATCCCCACCCGGACAGGTATTCAACCCCAACGGATCCACCCATCCGGTCGGGTTGGGCACGTACTGGTATCCGTTCAGTCCGCCCGCCAGTTTCACCGGATCGGGCGTCAGGTAGCGGCCAATGTCCGGATTGTAGTAGCGATGTCGGTTGTAGT
>NZ_JACAPN010000056.1:0-17170 GCF_013385665.1 Pseudomonas sp. D4002 | reverse complement strand
CGCAGGATGTTGTGGTGCGCAAGCAAGGTGCCTTTGGGGTTGCCGGTGGAACCGGAGGTGTAGATCACGTAGGCGAGGTTCGAAGGATCCATGACGACTTGCGGGTCGTTGTTGGCAAAGGCGCTGACGTCGGTATCCAGCAGCAGGGTTTTCACGCCGTCAGGCACCGGCAATTGACCGGCCAGCGACGCCTGGGCCAGCAGCAGTTGGATGCCGCTGTCTTGCATCATGTAGGCCAGGCGGTCCTGCGGGTAGGTTGGGTCGAGCGGCACATAAGCGCCGCCGGCCTTGAGGATCGCCAGCAGGCCGACGATCATCTCGATACCCCGCTCCGCGGCCAGGCCCACCAGCACGTCCGGCCCCACGCCGTGAGCGATCAACTGATGCGCACGGCGGTTGGCCTGAGCATTCAGTTCAGCGTAGGTCAGGGTCTGGCCGTTGCAACGCAGGGCCACGGCGTCAGGCCGTTGACGGGCCTGCTCGGCGATCAGTTGATGGGCGCAGGTGTCGCTTGGGAAGCTGCCCGGGCCGGGGTTCCACTGGGCGATGTTGTGCTGTTGCTCGGTCGCGTCCAGCAGCGGCAATTCCCCGATGCGCCGTTGCGGATCGGCGACGATACCTTGCAGCAGGTTCAGCCAGTGAGCGGCCAGGCGTTCGATGGTGCCAGTGTCGAATAAATCAGTGGCATAGGTGAATGTGGCGGCCAATGCGCCCTGGGTCTCGTGCGTGCCAAGGGTCAGATCGAATTGCGCCGTGTGCGAGCTCCAATCCAGGCTCTCGACATGCAAGCCTGGCAGTTGCAACGCTTGGGCGGCATCGCCGCTCTGGTGATTGAACATCACCTGGAACAACGGACTGTGGCTCATGTGTCGGTCCGGTGCGAGGGCTTGCACCAATTGCTCGAACGGCAAATCCTGGTGAGCCTGGGCGCCCAGCGAAGCCTGCTTGACCTGCGCCAGCAATTGATCGAAAGGCATTGCCCCCTGAATCCGCGCATCCAGCACCTGGGTATTGACGAAGAAACCAATCAGGCCTTCGGTTTCAAGACGGTTGCGGTTGGCCACCGGCACGCCCACGCGGATGTCCGACTGGCCGCTGTAACGGTGCAGCAATACCTGGAATGAGGCGAGCAACAGCATGAACAAGGTGCAGCCTTCGCGCTGGGCCACGCGCTTGAGGCGTTCGGTCAGCCCGGCATCGATGGCGAGGTCCAGCCGCGCACCGCGGTAACTCTGCACCGCCGGACGGGCGCGGTCAGCAGGCAAAGGCAGCACTTCACCGCCATCACCCAGGCGTTCGGTCCAGTAACCCAATTGCCGCGCAAGCTCGCCGGCTTCCATCCATTTGCGCTGCCAGATCGCATAGTCGGCGTATTGAATCGGCAGCGCCTGCAGGTCCGGCGCCTGGCCGGTGCTGTGGGCAGCATAGAGTTTGACCAGGTCGTGAACCATGATCTGCGCCGATGCGCCGTCACAAATGATGTGGTGCTGGGTGAGCACCAGCACGTGGTCGTCCGGTGCCAGTTGCAACAGCTTGACCCGCAACAGCGGGCCCTGCTGCAAGTCGAACAGCGCAGTGATTTCAGTGTCAATCAACGCCTTGAGCGCTGCGGCGTCCGGCACCGCTTCCAGCACCACCGTCGTGACCGGCAGGCTCAGGCATGCGTGCGCAACCTGCAGCGGCCCTTCCGGCCCGTCGACAAACACCGTACGCAGCACCTCATGGCGCTCCAGCAATGCATCGAAGCTGCGCTGCAACGCCGGCACGTCCAGTGCACCGCGCAACCGCAGCGCCGTCGGCACATGGTAGGCCGCGCTGTGAGGGTCCAATTGCCAGAGGAACCACTGGCGCTCCTGGGCGTAGGACAGGCCGATATGCTCGAACTCGTCACGCATCGCCGGAATCGGCAACGCGGCAAAACTCATGTTTTTGCTGTGCAGCTTTTGCAGGAACGCTTGCCGTTGGGCGAGCGGCAAACGGATGAATCGCTGAACCAGAGACAGGTTATCGAGCTGAGTCATTTTCAAAGGGTCTCCAGGTCTGCCAGGAAATCATGCATCTCACTCAAGTCTTCGCTGGAGTGAGGTGTCAGGTGCACCGCCAGTTGCGCGGCGTACTCCGACAGCGATGGGGTTCGAAATAAAAGGTCCAGGGGCACGGCTGCGCCTTGCTCCATTTGCAGGCGGGCTGTCGCTTGGGTCGCCAGCAAGGAATGCCCGCCCAATTCAAAGAAGTTGTCGTCGCGCCCTACCCGCGCAAGCTTGAGCACCTCTTGCCAGATCTGTGCGACGCTCTGCTCAAGCGCCCCTTGCGGCGCCACATAGGCCCGCAGCAACTGATTGGCGTCGGGCAGCGGCAAGGCTTTGCGGTCCAGCTTGCCGTTGGGCGTCAGCGGGAAGCGCTCAAGCAGCATCCAGTGCGCCGGAATCATGTAGTCCGGCAGGTCGCAGGCGAGCCGCGCCTTCAGCTCGTCGCGCAGCGCCACCAACGACTGCGCCTCGGCCGCCTCAGTACCGGCCGCAATCAGGTAGGCCACCAACTGCGTGCCACCCGGCCCTTGCTGAGGCACCACCACCGCCTCGCGGATCGCGTCCTGCGCCAACAGGCACGCTTCGATCTCTCCCAACTCGATGCGAAAGCCACGAATTTTCACCTGGTGGTCTGCCCGGCCGATGTACTCGATCACACCGTCGACGCGATGTCGCGCAAGGTCACCGGTGCGGTACAGCCGTGTGCCATTACCAAATGGATCCGGCAGGAAGCGTTCGGCGGTGAGCGCCGGCCGCTCGTGGTACCCGCGCGCCAGGCCATCACCGCCAATCAGCAATTCACCGATCAACCCGACAGGGTTCGGCGCGAAGTGCTCGCCGACGATGTACAGCGAGGTGTTGGCAATCGGCCGGCCGAGGTAAGGCAAGCGCTTGTCTGTGGTCAGTGGATAAGCCGCCGACCAGATCGTGGTTTCCGTGGGCCCGTAGAGGTTCCAGACCGGGCCTGCGACCGCCAGCAAGCGCTCGGCCAGGTCCTCGGCCAATGCCTCGCCGCCACACAGGCATGTGCGTCCGGCAAGACGCTCGGCCATGGGATGCTCAAGCAACATGCGCCACGTCGACGGCGTGGCCTGCACGATACTGACCTGCTGCTGTTCGATAATTCCCAGCAATGCTTCAGGGTCGTGGGCGCTCTGTTTGTCCACCAGCACCACGGCCGCACCGCTGAACAGCGCGCCGTACAGTTCCAGGCCGAAAATATCGAACGAGAAGGTGGTCAGCGACAGCAGGCGGTCACTTGCCTCGATGCCTGGTTCGCGGGCCATGCTGGCAACGAAATTCACCAGGGCACCATGGCGTACCATCACACCCTTGGGCTTGCCGGTAGAGCCCGAGGTATAAATGGCGTAGCACAGGTTATCGCCGTCCACCGACACCTGCGGATTGGCCGCCTGTTCAGGGCTGACCGGTTCATCCATTGCACTCGCCAAGACGGTGTGCACCCCTGCCGGAATCGGCAACTGGCGCAGCAACGATGCCTGGGTCAGAAGCAACTGCAACCCACTGTCTTCAATCATGTGGGCCAGGCGATCCACCGGATAGTGCGGATCGAGCGGCACGTAGGCGCCACCGGCCTTGAGGATCGCCAGCAGCCCGACGATCATGTCCACCCCACGCTCAAGGGCGATACCCACCGGTTGGTCAGCGCCGACACCGAGTTCAATCAAACGATGCGCCAGGCGATTGGCCTGGGTATTGAGTTGAGCGTAGGTCAGCGCCTGATCAGCAAACAGCAGCGCCGTGGCATCCGGCGTCTGCCGTGCCCGCGCCTCAAACAGACGATGAATGCAGTGCTCGCCCGGGTAGACGCTTGCGGTGGCGTTCCAGTCCTGCAATTGCTGGCGGGTTTCGCTCGGGTCCAACAGCGTGAGGTCACCCAGTGGGCGTGCGGCATCGCTGCTCATTTGCAGCAGAAGACGCTTGAGGTGCACGCCGATCTGCTCCACCGACACAGGTGTGAAGCTCGCACATTGATAGCTGAACTGCGCGGTCAGCTCGGCGCCCAGGCCCACCAGCAGGGTCAGCGGGTAGTTGGTTTGCTCCAGATTGCCCACGGCACCAAAGCGCAGACCCTGAGGCGAACCTTTCTCCAGGGTTTCTGAAATCGGATAGTTCTCAAACACCAGGATGTTGTCGAACAGCGCTTCACCACCCTGCCCCGCCCAGCGCTGGATATCGAACAACGCGGTGTGCTCGAAGTCCCGCAACGCCAGGTTCTGCGCCTGGACGCTATGCAGCCAATCCCCCAGGCTCTGCTCGGAGCGCGGGCTGGCAATGACCGGCAAGGTGTTGATGAACAGGCCAATCTGTTGCTCGACGCCTGCCAGGTCCGCCGGGCGCCCCGACACGGTTGCGCCGAAGGCGACGCAGGACTTTGCGCTGTAACGCTGTAACAGCAATAGCCACGCAGCCTGGACCACAGTGTTGACGGTGACTTTCGCCTCTCGGGCAAAGTCGCCCAGACGGCGCGTTTGCTGCTCATCGAGGTGCAGGTGGTGGTGAGCGTAAAGGTGGGTGGCGATGGCCTGCGCCGGACGGGCAAACATCTGCGCCAGGCGAATCGGTTCATCCAGGGCGTGCAACTGCTCCTTCCAGAACGCTTCGCCGAGCGATGCGTCCTGCCGCTTCAGCCACGCGATGTAATCACGATACCGGCCAACGGGCCGTGCCACGCTTTCTGCGCTGTAGTGCTGTAACACTTCGCCGAGCAACTGCGCGCTGCTCCAGCCATCCATAAGGATGTGATGGTTGGTGTAGATCAGGTGATGACGATCAGTTGCCGTGCGTACCAGTACCAGGCGCATCAAGGGCGCGCAGTTCAGGTCCAGGCCTTGGGCGCGCTCTTCATCGGCAAGGGTTTGCAGTGCCGCATCCCGATCGGCGTGACCGCTCCAGTCGAGCACACGGAACGGCACCTGCACTTGACGCTGTACCACCTGCATCGGTTGTTCAAGATTGCCTTGCCAGATGAACCCGGTACGCAGGATGTCATGGGCATCCACCACGGCTTGCCAGGCCGCGCGGAAGCGTTGCGGATCGACGCCATCGATATCCAGGCGCATCTGGTTGATGTAATCGCCATTCCCCTGTTCGAGCAAGGTGTGGAACAGCATGCCCTGCTGCATCGGTGACAACGGGTAGATGTCGTCGATGCCTTGAGGTTCGAGCACCAGCGCATCGAGTTGGGCCTGAGACAGTTGCGCCAACGGGAAATCCGACGGCGTCACTCCCCGGTTGGCGTTGTCACAGCAATGGCCGATCAGCGCCGTCAGTTCTTGCACATAGTCGTCGGCCAGGCGCTGGATGGTCGCGGCATCGAACATCGCGCCGCTGTAGGTCCAGCTCAGGTCCAGTTCACCACCGAAGACTTTGCTGTTGAGCGCCAGCGGGTTGCCGAGCGGCCCCTGCAGGTTGACTTCTTCACCGCCGGATTCGCCGGTCGGCACAAACAGGGCATCGTCGGCGGTATCGAAGCTGGCGTCGAACTGACCGAGATAGTTGAAGGTCAGGCACGGTAGCGGCAAGGCTTGCAGAGACTCCCGTGTCTGTTCATCGCCCAGGTACGCCAGTGCGCCGAAGCCGATGCCCCTATGCGGAATTGCCCGCAGCTGCTCCTTGATCTGCTTGAGCGACCCAGCGAGATCCGCAACCGGCGACAGCCGCGCCGGGAACACGCTGGTGAACCAGCCCACGGTACGGGTCAGGTCGATGTGCTCGAACACGTCTTCGCGACCGTGCCCCTCAAGCAACACCAACGCATTGTCGTCACCGGTCCAGCGCGTTATCACCCGCGCCAGCGCGGTCAGCAATACGTCGTTGACCTGGGTGCGATAGGCCGCCGGCGCATCCTGCAACAGCTGGCGGGTCAGGGCCCGGTCCAGCTTGCTACGAAAGGTCAGGGCCTGATCATGTTGCTGCCCGCCGTTCGGACGGTCATACGGCAAGGCTGGCGAAGCGCCCTGCAACTGTTGTTGCCAGAAACCCAGCTCGGCCTGCAGCGCAGGGGTTGTGGCGTAGCCCTGCAATGCCGCCGCCCAGGCCTTGACCGCACTGGTCCTGGCCGGCAACTGCACACCTGCGCCTGAAAGGATTTGCCGGTAGGCGTTCTGCAGATCCTCGAACAGAATCCGCCACGACACGCCATCGACCACCAGGTGATGGATAATCAGCAACAGCCGTTGAGTGCCGTCCGCCAGGTTCGCCAGCACCGCGCGTATCAGCGAACCACCGTTCAATTGCAGGCTGCGCTGGGCTTCGTCACCCAGTGCCTCAAGGGCTGCGAGGTCCGCGACCTCCACTGGCCACAGAAGCGTTTGATCCGTGTGCGCCGCGACGTCACGGTAGTGTGCCGACCAGCCGTCAGCCCGTTCGACGAAATCCAGGCGCAAGCTGTCGTGATGCGCCACCAAAGCCTCCAGCGCCTGCTCCAGTGCGTGTGCATCCAGTGCCTGCGCCGGCTTGAGCATCACCGACTGGTTCCAGTGGTGACGATCGGGAATTTCCTGAGCGAAGAATTGTTGATGAATCGGCAACAGCACCGTGGTGCCGGTCGCCGGTCGCTGATCGATCGACGGCAGCGTCTCACCGGTCTGTGCGACCACGGCCAGCGCCTGGATGCTCTGGTGCTGGAACAGGTCTTTGGGGCTGAAGCGAATCCCCGCCTGCCGCGCACGGCTGACCACCTGGATCGAAATGATCGAATCGCCACCCAGTTCGAAGAAGTTGTCGCTGATGCCCACCTGCCCAAGCTTGAGCACGTCTTGCCAGATCGTCGCCAGTTGCTGCTCCAGCGCGTTGCGCGGAGCGACGTAGGCTTGTTGCAGTTGACTGACATCCGGTTTGGGCAGGTTCTTGCGATCCAGCTTGCCGTTCGGTGTCAGCGGCATGCGTTCCAGAGACAAGACATACGCCGGCACCATATGCGCCGGCAATGAAGCCTGGAGCTGCGCACGCAGGTCTTCGCTGAAACCGGCACGGGTTGAATCGCCGACCACGTAAGCCACCAGGCGCTTGCCGCTGCCGGCGCTGCCTTCCTGGGCCACGACCACCGCTTCGCGCACACCCTGAAGGGCTTGCAGCGCCGCTTCGACCTCACCCAGCTCGATGCGGAAGCCGCGAATCTTCACCTGATTGTCGATACGATCCAGATAGTCGAACGTGCCGTCGGCGCGCTGGCGCACCAGGTCGCCTGTGCGGTAAAGCAGGCCGCCAGTGGCGCTGAACGGGTCAGCGACAAAACGCTCGGCGGTCAGCCCCGGTCGGTTGAGGTACCCACGGGCCAGGCCGGTGCCCCCCAGATACAGCTCACCGGCCATGCCTTGGGGCAACAGGTTCAGGTCGGTGTCGAGCACATAGGCGCTGCGGTCACCGATGCGGCTGCCGATCGGCGCGTAGGCAGCACCGCACGGCACCTCGCGACCGGCCTTCCAGATCAGCGGGGTGACCACGGTTTCGGTCGGGCCGTAGCCGTTGATGATGTAGTCCGGATCGAGCGCACGCTTGACCCGCTCGAAACTGGCGTTCGGCACCGCGTCACCGCCAAAGCAATAGATGCGCACCTTCGGTGGATTGCCGACGCGCTCGGCATGTTCGGCCAGTTGTTGCAGGTACACCGGCGGGAACGCGACCACGGTCACGCTGTGTTCGATCATGGCGTTGTAGGTCTGCTCCGGCGTCCACAGCGTGTCGTCGCGAATCAGCAGCGAAGCCCCGTGAGTCAGGCTGGTCAGCCAGCGCTCGTGGGCACCGTCGAAGGCGAACGACATGAAGTGGAACTCACAGTCGCTGTCGCGCATGTCATAGCGCTGGCCGATGGCCTGGCAATGCATGGCCAATGGACCGTGGGCAACGCTGACGCCTTTCGGATTGCCAGTGGAGCCGGAGGTGTAGATCACATAAGCAAGGTTGTGCGGGTCGAGCTGCACCGAGGGTGCCTTGATCGACTGCTCACGCAGATCAAGACGGTCCAGCTCCAGCAAGGGTACCGATTCGGCAACCGGCAGCTGCGCCGACACCGACGAATCGCTGATCAGCAGCGCCAGCCCCGAATCCTCGATCAGGTAGGCCAGGCGCTCGCGCGGGTAGAGGGTGTCCAGCGGCACATAAGCGCCGCCGGCCTTGAGCACCGCCAGCAACGCCACAATTACCGACTCGCTGCGCGGCAACGCCACACCCACACGGGTTTCAGCGCCAACGCCGCGGGCGATCAGCGCGTGGGCCAGTTGGTTGGCGCGCTGGTCGATTTCACCGTAGCTGAACTGCCGATCGTTGAAAATCACCGCTGTGCGTTGCGGGCGCTCGGCCGCCAGGGTGGCAATGCGCTGATGCACGCCGATGTCCACCGGGTACGGCTGTGGATGGTTCTGCGCTTGCTGGCGGGCCTGTTCGTCGCGGCTTGCCAGGGCGATTTCACCCAGATTGCGTTCTGCCGACTCGGCAAACTGCTCAAGCAGTTGCAGCAAATGCGCACTGATGCCTTCGACCACCTCGCTCGCGAATTGGCCGCGGTCGAAGCTGTAATGCAACGCCAGCTGCCGGCCGAGGGTCACCGCCACGCTCAACGCGTAGTGCGTCTGTTCCAGGTTGCCCACATCGCCGAACACCAGCCCCTGCCCGGCCTGGCTCAGCGCCTGGGCTACCGGATAGTTTTCGAACACCAGGATATTGTCGAACAGCGCTTCACCGCCCTGCCCGGCCCAACGTTGGATGTCCGCCAGCGGCGTGTGTTCGAAGTCACGCAGGCTGAGATTCTGCGCCTGCACCGTTTGCAACCATTGGCCGACGCTTTGATCGGGACGCGGTGCGCCGATCACCGGGAGGGTGTTGATGAACAGGCCGACCTGTTGCTCGATGCCCGGCAAGTCCGCCGGACGACCGGCCACGGTCGCACCGAACGCCACCGCTTCGTGTCCGGTATAGCGTTGCAGCAACAGCAGCCACGCGGCTTGCACGAGGGTGTTGACGGTGATTTTCTGCTGGCGGGCAAACACTTCCAGCGCCTGGGTGCGTTGCTCGTCCAGCGTCAGGTAATGGTCGCCGTGACCGCTCTGGCGCGCGCCTGCGGTGGCCGCGCGGGCCAGCCGGGTCGGCGCTTGCAGCGCGGCCAGTTGTTCGCTCCAGAAGTCCTGGCTCAACTGGGCGTCCTGACGTTGCAGCCAGGCGATGTAGTCGCGATAGCGGCCGCCGGCATTCGCCGGTGTGCGGCCGCTATAGCGCTGCAATACTTCGCCGAGCAACTGCGAGTTGCTCCAGCCGTCCATCAGGATGTGGTGATGGGTGTAAATCAGGTGCCATTGGTCACTGCCGGTCTGCACCAGTACCAGGCGCAGCAGGGGCGCACAGGCCAGGTCAAACCCTTGCGCTCGCTCGGCATCGGCCAGCGCCGCGAGGGCCGCCGGCTGATCGTCGCGGGCCCGCCAATCCAGGGTGGCGAACGGCAGTTGCACCTGCTTGTGCACGATCTGCAGCGGTTGCGCCAGCTCGCCCTGCCAGACGAAACCGCTGCGCAGGATGTCTTGCGCATCGACGGTGGCCTGCCAAGCGGCGCGGAAACGCTCGGGATCCAGGCCCTGCACGTCGACGCGCAACTGGTTGATGTACTCACCCGCCGCCTGTTCGTACAGGGTATGGAACAGCAACCCTTGCTGCATGGGCGACAGCGGATAGAGATCGTCGAGCTGACCGGCCGGCACCGGCAGCGCATCCAGTTGCGCCTGGGTCACCCGCGCCAGCGGGAAGTCCGATGGCGTGGCTTGCGCGGCCGGCAAGGTGCAGCAGTGTTCGATCAGTGCATGCAGCTCGCTGGCATAGCGGTCCACCAGTTGCTGCACGGTCGCGCTGTCGAACATCTCGCGGCTGAAGCCCCAGCTCATCGACAGTTCGCCGCCATAGACCTGGCCTTCAACCGTCAGCCAGTTGGCCAATGGTGCCGCCAGGTCCTGTGCCACACCGCTGGTTTCGGCAGACGGCACAAACAAGGCCGCGTCGTCGAACTGACGGTCGAACTGGCCCAGGTAGTTGAAGGTGATCCGCGGTGGCGCCAGTGCCGCCAGTTCGGCGCGTACTGCCGGGGCCGCCAGATGACGCAGCACGCCATAGCCCAGGCCTTTGTCCGGCACCGCGCGCAGTTGCTCCTTGATCGACTTGATCGAACCGTCGAGGTCATCGCTGGCGGTGAGGTTGACCGCGAACAGGCTGGTGAACCAACCCACGGTGCGACTCAGGTCGATGTCATCGAACAGGTCTTCGCGGCCATGGCCTTCAAGCTCGATCAGCGTGCCTGCCTGACCGCTCCAGAGACTGATGGTGCGGGCCAACGCGGTGAGCAGCAGGTCATTGACCTGCGTGCGGTACGCGGCGGGCGCCTGTTGCAGCAACTGACGGGTCCGTGCGGCGTCGAGTCGCCACTCGATTTTTTCACCCTGCGCATTTTGCAGGCTGGCGTCAGGTCGGTCGCACGGCAGATCCTTCGCATCCTGATGCTGGGTTTTCCAGTACATCAGTTGTTCATCGAAGCGCTGCGCTTGCTGTTCGAGCCGCGCAGTCCAGCCCTGGAATGCACTGGTTTTCGGCGGCAGCTCAATGCCACCGCCTGCCGCCAATTGTTCGTAAGCCTGCTGCAGATCTTCCAGTAATACGCGCCAGGACACACCGTCGACCACCAGGTGGTGAACGATCAGCGCCAGGCGCTGGCTGCCATCGGCCAGCGTGACCAGCAAGGCTCGCAACAGCGGGCCGTTTTGCAGGTCAAGGCTGCGCTGCGCCTCGTTGCACAAGGTATTCAGGTGTTCCGCCGACTCGGCATCGCGTAGCCACAGATCAGCGCTGGCCACTGGAGCATCGTGTTTTTGCTGCCAGCCCTCGGTGCTTTCGGTAAAACGCAGGCGCAAGGCATCGTGGTGATTGATGATGTGCGTCAGCGCTGTATCGAGCCACTGCGCATTCAAGGCCTCACGGGGAGTCAGCAGCAGCGATTGGTTCCAGTGTTCGCGCACCGGCATCCCGCGGCTGAAGAAATGCTGCTGGATCGGCCCGAGCACGGCATCACCGCTCACCGGCCCCTGATCCACCGCCGAGCGTTTATCGAGGGTGGCGACCAGTGCCAGGCTGCGCACGGTCTGGTACTGGAACAGGTCACGCGGGCTGACGCGGATGCCGGCCTGCCGCGCACGGCTGACCACCTGGATGGAGATGATCGAATCGCCGCCCAGCTCGAAGAAGTTGTCTTCGAGGCCGACGCGCTCAAGACCGAGCACATCCTCCCAGATCGCCGCCAGGGCTTTTTGCAATGCATCCTGTGGCGCCACAAACGCCTGCTGCGGCGCAGCTTCCGGCAACGGCAAGGCTTTGCGGTCGAGCTTGCCGTTGGCGGTCACCGGCAATTTCACCAGCGGCATCAGGTGGGTGGGCACCATGTATTCCGGCAGGCTGTTCAACAGCCACGCCTTGAGCTCCGGTTGCCACGGCGTGGCAGGCTCGCCTCCCTCCAGCACCAGGTAAGCAACCAACTGTTTGCCTCCCTGCACCAGCACCACGGCCTCGCGCACCAGCGGGTGTTGCATCAGGCGGGTCTCGATTTCACCCAGCTCGATACGCAGGCCGCGCAGCTTGACCTGATGATCGAGGCGGCCGAGGTATTCGATCACACCGTCGGCGCGCTGGCGCACCCGGTCGCCGGTCCGGTACAGCCGCGCACCGTCATTGAACGGGCACGGCACAAAACGCTCGGCGGTGAGCGCCGCGCGCCGGTGGTAACTGCGGGCCAGCCCGGTGCCACCGAGGTAAAGCTCACCGCTGACACCTGCCGGCACAGGGTTGAGTTGCGCGTCGAGGATGTAGGTTCCCAGATTGGCAATGGGGCGGCCGATGGGCACGCTGTCGGCACCTTCGTCGATGCAGGTCCAATGGGTGACGTCGATGGCCGCTTCAGTCGGGCCGTAGAGGTTGTACAACCCGGCGCCCGGAAGCTTGGCGAACACCTGCAACTGCGCATCCAGCGCCAGCGCCTCGCCACTGCATACGATGCGCTTGAGGCTGGCGCAGGCCTGCACGCCCGGCTCGTGGATAAATGCCTGCAGCATCGACGGTACGAAGTGCAGCGTGGTGATAGCGTGCTCGCCAATGGTCTCGATCAGGCGAGCCGGCTCGCGATGCTCGCCGGGTGCTGCGACCACCAGCCGTGCGCCGCTCATCAACGGCCAGAAGAACTCCCACACCGACACGTCAAAGCTGAACGGGGTTTTCTGCAACACTGCGTCGCTGGCATCCAGGCCATAAGCCTGCTGCATCCAGCACAGGCGGTTGACCAGCGCACGATGGCTGTTGCCTGCGCCCTTGGGCTTGCCGGTGGAGCCGGAGGTGTAGATCACATAGGCGAGGTTCAGCGCGTGCACGTTGACGGCCAGAGGCTCGCGGCCGTAATCGTCGAGCCAGCCTTGTGCCTGGTCGAGTGCGATGACGTTGATGCCGTCGACCGGCAAGGTCGACAGCAGGCTCTGCTGGCTGAGCAGCAGCCCGATGCCACTGTCTTCGATCATGTAAGCCAGGCGTTCGCGGGGGTATTCAGGGTCCAGCGGGACGTAGGCGCCGCCGGCCTTGAGAATCGCCAGCAGGCCGACCACCATTTCGATGGAGCGCTCGATGCAGATCCCCACCAGTACGTCCGGGCCAACACCCTGCTCGCGCAGGGCATGGGCCAACTGGTTGGCGCGCGCGTCGAGCTGCGCGTAGGTCAACTGCGTCGCGCCGAACACCAGGGCAACGGCCTGCGGAGTGCGTTGTACCTGGTCTTCGATCAGGTGGTGGATGCCACGTTCGGTCGGGTACGCCTCGGCCGTCTGGTTCCAGTCATGCACCAGCACGTGCTGCTCTGCGGCGGCGAGCATCGGCAGTTCACCGATACGCTGGCTGCCATCGGCGACCATCGCCTGCAACAGGCTGAGCCAGTGCCGGGCCATGCGCTCGATGGTGGCGGCGTCGAACAGGTCATTGGCATAGGTCAGCGCGGCGTGCAGGGTGCCGGACTTCTCGTAGGTGTCCAGGCTCAGGTCAAACTGGGTGGTACGGCCTTGCCATTGCACCAGGGACAGTTCAAGCCCGGAGGCGGTGTTGACCGCGGCGATGTCCGCCACTTGCGGCTGATGGTTGTACATCACCTGGAACAGCGGCGTGTGGCTCAGGCTGCGCTCGACTTTCAAGGCTTCTACCAGGCGTTCGAACGGCAATTCCTGATGGGCCTGGGCGCCCAGTGCGTGTTCCTTGATGCCTTGCAGCAATTCGTCGACGCGGGTTTGCCCGGTCAGTTCGGTGCGCAACACCTGGGTATTGACGAAGAAACCGATCAGCCCTTCGACTTCGCTGCGGTTGCGGTTGGCAATCGGCACGCCAACCCGAATGTCGCCCTGCCCGGTGTAGCGATGCAGCAGCACGTTGAACGCGCCGAGCAGCAACATGAACAAGGTCACATTGTGTTTTTGCGCGCAACTGCGCAACTGCGCAGCCAGCGCCGGATCAATCGCAAAGTCATGCCGGGTGCCCTGGTAGCTGGGCATCGCCGGGCGTGGATGGTCGATGGGCAACTCCAGTACCGGGTGCTCATCTCCCAGGCGTGCCTGCCAGTATTCCAGCTGACGAGCCTGCTCGCCGGCCTCCAGCCAGCGGCGCTGCCACAGGGCGTAGTCGCTGTACTGGATCGGCAAGGCCGGCAGTTGCGGCGGCTCGTTGCGCTCATGGGCGTCGTAGCAGCGAATGAACTCGTCGATCAGCACGTTCATCGACCAGCCGTCGGACACGATGTGGTGCAAGGTCAGCAGCAGCACGTGTTCCTGCTCGGCCAGCTTGAGCAATTGCACCCGCAGCAGCGGGCCGTTGGCCAGGTCGAAGGGCAACAGCGACTGACGGGTAGCGGCCTGCATCACCGCCTGCTCACGCTCGGCGGGTGCCAGGACGCTGAAGTCCAACTGTTCGACAACCAGCGGCGACTGCGCGGCCACTTGCAACAGACGATCATCCGCCTGGCGCTGGAACACCGTGCGCAACGTCTCATGGCGGGCCACCAGGCTGGCGAACGCCTGCTCGATCGCCGGCAGGCTCAAGGCGCCCTTGAGCCGTACCGCGCCGGGCAGGTTATAGGCGCCACTGGCCGGGTCCAGTTGCCACAGAAACCACATCCGCTGCTGCGCATAGGACAGCGCCTGCCGGTCCTCGGCCTCCACCCCTGCCGGGATCGGAAACCGGGAAAAATCCACCCCTTCCTTGTGTAGCGCCTGGAGGAACATCTGGCGTTTTTCCAGGGGCAACCCGATAAACCGGCGAGCAAGTTTCAAGGAGTCTTCAGCGTTCATTTCTTGGGATCCGGGGCAATAGGCAGGAAGCACAAAGGCACGTCGTCCCTATAAAACGAATCCGGAAGGGAAAAATTAGCGGGGGATTGGGGGCGCAGACCACGGTGTCATCAAGGGTTACATCAAACACCGAGAGGCTCGGCGCGGCTGTCCTATCATTGACGCAACCCATCAATTGCAACTACATTTAGTTGCAGGCGAGAATCGCCGTGTCGAAAAATGAAAAGCTGCTGGCCAAACTGCTCAATGAGCAATCGGCCTTTACCTGGCCCGAACTCGTCACGCTGCTGCGGCGCCTGGGATACACGCAAATCGAAGGGGCGGGTAGCCGGGTCAGGTTCGACATAGGCGACCCCAGTGCAATGATCACCCTGCACAAGCCTCACCCCGGCAACGAACTGAAACACTACATTCGGCGCCAGATCATCGAACAATTGAAATCAGGAGAACTGATTCAGTGAACAACCAGCTGAAACACAAAGGCTACATCGGCTCCATCGAAGCCAGCATCGAAGACAACTGCCTGTTCGGAAAGCTGCTTTTCATCAAGGCCCTGGTCAGCTACGAGGGCAAAACCGTCGCCGAACTGGACGCCGCCTTTTGCACCGCCGTGGACGACTACATCGAGACCTGCCAGGCCCTTGGGCAAGCACCGGAAAAGCCCTGCAAGGGTTCGTTCAACGTCCGTATCGGCCATGACCTCCACCTGGCCGCCGCCCTCGCCGCGACCCGGCAAAAAGTCACGTTGAACGATCTCACGCGCCAGGCGCTGAACGAATTCCTGCAACATCGCGGCGCACTGGTGACCGGGTAATCACCCCAAGCGCCGATACCCCAGCACCGCCGCCCCAAGCACCACCGCACCTGCCGCCAGCGCCACCCAGAACCCGCTGGGTGCGCCGAATCGGTCGATCATCCAGCCGGAGCTGGCAGCACCAATGGCCACGCCGATGCTCAGGCCGGTGATCAGCCAGGTCATGCCTTCGGTCAAGCGGCTGGGCGGAACGATTTGTTCCACCAGGGCCATGGACACGATCAGGGTCGGGGCGAAGAACAGGCCGGAGATGAAGATCGCGGCCGCCAACCCCGGAATATTCGTCACCAGCAACAACGGCAACGTGGTCACGGCGGTGGCCACGCCGCAGTACAAGAACTGGCGCGGCAGCGGTGCTTTCAACTTGAGCGCACCGAACGCCAGCCCGGCCAGACACGAACCGATGGCGTATACCGACAATACAATGCTCGCCGCGGCGGGCTGGCCCTGATGCTGGGCGAACGCGACACTGACCACATCCACCACCCCAACGATGATGCCCATGGCCATCAACAGCACCATCAGGATCAACACCGAGGGCGAGGCGATCAGCCAACGGCCGTGCTCGGCGTGATGTTCATGCACCGGTGGCTCGGTCTGGCGTTGCAGCACAAAGGCGGTCACGCCCACTGCCAGAAACAGCGCGGCAATCAACGGCCCCGCTTCGGGGAACAGCAGCACGCACAGACCCACCGAGACCGGCGGGCCAATGATGAACACCACCTCGTCGAGCACCGACTCCAGGGCAAACGCCGTTTGCAGTTTGGGCTGGCCGCGATACAGCTCGGTCCAGCGCGCCCGCACCATGGCCGACATGTTGGGCATGCAGCCGGCCAGCGCGGCAAAGACGAACAGCGTCCACGTTGGCGCCTGCACCCGGGTGCAGAGCAACAGCAGCAACAGCGCGCCGCCGCCGATGGACGCGGCCACCGGCAACACCCGGCCCTGGCCATAACGGTCCACCAACCGTGAGACCTGGGGCGCGCAAAACGCGGTGGCCAGGGCGAAGGTAGCGGTCACCGCACCGGCCAAACCGTAACCGCCGTGCACTTGCGACAGCATGGTGATCAAGCCGATCCCGGTCATGGAGATCGGCATGCGGGCGAGCATGCCCGCCAATACAAAAGCCCTGGAACCTGGCGCCTGGAACAGCTCGGCGTAGGGGTTTGCCATGGTGTGTAACCTCTTCCTGAGCGCCCTGAAACTTGCTATTCGAGGTGTTCGGGGCAAAATACATACGGTGCGTATGTGACAAATCATGCGTAACATACGCGTCGTATGTCAATCACCTATTGTGAGCCTTACCCATGAGCCGAGCCCGTGCCGACATGATCGAAGACACCCGCGCCCGCCTGATCGCCAGCGCCCGCCAGGCCTTCGCCACACAAGGCTACGCCCAGACGTCGATGGACGATTTCACCGCTCGCGCCGGCCTGACCCGGGGTGCGTTGTACCATCATTTTGGCGACAAGAAAGGCTTGCTCGCGGCAGTGGTTGCGCAGCTCGACGGTGAAATGGACGCGAGCCTGCAGCGTATCTCGGAGCAGGCGGTTGATCCTTGGGAAGGGTTTTGCGAGCGCTGCCGGGTTTATTTGCGCATGGCTCAGGATCCCGAGGTCCAGCGCATCGTATTGCAGGATGCCCCGGCGGTGCTGGGCGCAACTGACCAGCAGCAATGCGTGGACTCGCTGCGCCGTTTGCTCGATGACTTGATGCAGGCGGACCTAGTCGAGCAGGCGTGCAGCCAGGCGCTGGCGAGGCTGATCAATGGCAGCCTGGTAAGCGCATCGCTGTGGATCGCCCAGGATGGAGACTCGGGTGTGCGGCTGGAAGAGGCTCTGCGAGGGCTGGAGTTGTTGTTGCGCGGGTTGAAGCCCAATGCCGTGTGCTGAACGAGTGCGGCGGGGGTGGTCAGGATCCAGGGGGGCATATCCATTATTTAGGTAACGGCCACCTATGGTTCC
>NZ_JACAPN010000055.1:0-1214 GCF_013385665.1 Pseudomonas sp. D4002 | reverse complement strand
GCCACCCAGTTCGAAGAAGTTGTCGGTGAGGCCAACCCGTTCCAGTTTCAGCACGTCTTGCCAGACGGTTGCGATTTGCTGTTCCAGCGCGCTTTGCGGCGCCACGTATTCGTGCTGTACCTGGCTTGCGTCCGGCTGCGGCAGGGCCTTGCGGTCGAGCTTGCCGTTGGCGGTCAGTGGCCATTCATTCAGGAACAGCAGGTGCGTCGGTACCATGTAGTCCGGCAGGTCCGCTTTCAACTGCGCCTTGAGGGCGCCTGCATCCTCGGCACCTTGCGCCGGGATCACGTAAGCCACCAATTGCTGGCCGTTCAGCCCTTCCTGGGCCAAGACCACGGCTTCGCGCACCGCCGCCAGGGCGTTCAGGCGCGCTTCAATTTCACCCAGTTCGATACGGAAGCCACGGATTTTCACCTGATGGTCAATCCGGCCGATGTACTCGATCACCCCGTCGCTGCGGTATTGCGCCAGGTCACCGGTGCGGTACAACCGCGCACCGCTTTCGCCGAACGGGTCGGGAATAAAACGCAGTGCCGTCAGGTCGCCACGCTTCAGGTAGCCCCGGGCCAGGCCGGCGCGGCCAACATACAGTTCACCGATGCAGCCTTTGGCCACCGGGTTCAGTTCACCGTCGAGCAGGTACCACGACAGGTCGGCTATCGGTTCGCCAATCGGACTGCTGGCGTCCAGCTCGAGATCAGCCACCGACAGCGGACGGTAGGTGACGTGCACCGTGGTTTCGGTGATGCCGTACATGTTGATCAGCTGTGGCGCGCTGTCGCCAAACCGTTCGAACCATGGGCGCAGGCTCTTGACGTCCAGCGCCTCGCCGCCGAATACCACGTAGCGCAGGGCATTGGCCCGGGAGTCGGTACAAGCCACGTGCATCAACTGCTTGAACGCCGACGGCGTCTGGTTGAGCACCGTGACGCCCGCGTCGCACAACAGGTCGAGGAATTCCTGGGGCGAGCGGCTGACGTCGTACGGCACGATCAGCAACTCGCCACCGTGCAGCAGTGCGCCGAAAATTTCCCAGACCGAGAAGTCGAAAGCATAGGAATGAAACAGGCTCCAGACGTCCTGCGGGCCGAAACCGAACCACGGTTCAGTGGCCGCGAACAGACGCAGGATGTTGTGGTGCGCAAGCAAGGTGCCTTTGGGGTTGCCGGTGGAACCGGAGGTGTAGATCACGTAGGCGAGGTTCGAAGGATCCA
>NZ_JACAPN010000054.1:0-15528 GCF_013385665.1 Pseudomonas sp. D4002 | reverse complement strand
AAGCGAGGTGCCGAGTGGTGGGGCAAGAGCGTTTTGCTTACTTTTGCGCTTTTCAAAAGTGAGCCGCTGTAAGAGCGGAACCAATAGCGGCCATAACCGCAAAAACGGATATGTACCCAGGCAGATCAGAAATTCTGCCCCATGGAGAACTGGAACACCTGCTTGGTCGCATTCTCCGGCGTACGAACCGGCAACGCCAAGTTGATACTCAACGGCCCCAACGGGCTGTACCACGTAGCCCCAACCCCCACAGATGCACCCAGCTGACTCAGGTCAACCCCATTACAACCCTGGGTAGTACTGAGGGCACACTTGTCCGAATACACGTTACCCACATCCCAGAACACAGACGTACGCACCGATTTATTATCTTTAAGGAACGGCATCGGAAACAGATATTCCGCCCCCCCGGTAATCAGGATGTTGCCCCCCAACGCCTCGGGACTGCGGTCGCTGTAGTACTGCTGGCCCGCACTGGCATACGCCCCGGTCGCCGGCGTACTGCGCGGCCCAAGCGTGCCGCTTTCAAACCCGCGCACCGAACCTTCACCCCCGGCCGTGTAGTTTTCATAAAACGGCAGGCCGTCCGTCGAGCCGTACCCGTTGGCGTAACCGAGCTTGGTATGCAAACGCAGCGTCGTCGAATTGGTGATCGGCACAAATGTCTGCCCGGAATAATCGAGTTTGTAGAAACTCAAGTCACTGCCCGGAAGCGTCACCGTCAGGTTCAGGTTCTGCGAGTAACCACGGGTCGGCATCACGCCTTTGTTCAACGTCGACTCCGACCACCCAAGGTTGGCCTTGAAGTTGGTGAACTCACTGCCTTCGCGCTGAAGAAAATCGTAAATCTCATCAGAGCTGTAGATGCCCGGGTCGATACTGTCGTGTTGCACCGTCAGGCCGAAACTCAACCGCGAGGTTTCATTGATCGGGTAGCCGAGTGTGGCCCCCAGGCCGTAACTGTTGATGGAGTAGTAGGAAACACCGCTGCCATCGTCGTAGTAGTTGTTGTAATCGGTGGCACTGTAGAACGCGTTATAGCCCAGGCTCACCCCGTCCGGCGTGAAGTAGGGGTTGGTAAAGCCAATGTTGTACTTGCTCTGGTACTGCGAGCGGGTCAGGCCCAGGCTGGCATAATCTCCGGTGCCCAGGAAGTTGTTCTGGGTGATCGAACCGCCAAGGATCAGCCCGGCATCCTGGGCAAAACCGACGCTGGCGGTAATCGAGCCGGACGCTTGTTCTTCGACCGCGTAGTTCACATCAAGCTGGTCGTCGACCCCCGCCACGGCTGGGGTTTCGACGTTGACCTCCTTGAAGAAGCCCAGGCGCTCAAGGCGAACCTTGGACTGGTCGATCAGGTAGGTCGACGCCCAGCCACCTTCCATCTGGCGCATTTCCCGGCGCAGCACCTGGTCGTCGGTCTTGGTGTTGCCACGGAAGTTGATGCGGTTCACATAGGCCCGTTTGCCCGGGTCGACCGCAAACACGATGTCCACGCTGTGGTCTTCATCGTGGGGCGTGGGCATGCCGTTGACGTTGGCGAAGGTGTAGCCGTCGTTACCCAGGCGCCGGGTGATCAGGTCCGAGGTGGTGGTCATCAGCTTGCGCGAGAACACCTGGCCTTTCTGCACCAGCAACAGGGCTTCAAGCTGGTCCTGGGGCACTTTCAAGTCGCCGCTGAGCGTCACGTCACGCACCGTGTATTTCTCGCCTTCGTTGATGTTGACGGTGATGTAGACGTGCTTCTTGTCCGGGGTGATGGACACCTGGGTCGAGGTGATGTCCATGTTGATATAACCACGGTCCAGGTAATAGGAGCGCAGGCGTTCCAGGTCCCCGGTGAGTTTTTCACGGGCGTACTTGTCATCGTTGGTGAAGAACGACAGCCAGTTGCTGGTCTTGAGGGTGAACGTGCCGATCAGTTCCTTGTCGGTAAACACGTGGTTGCCCACCACGTTGATGTGCTGGATCGCGGCCACGGAGCCTTCGTCGATCTTGACCTTCAGGCCCACGCGGTTACGCGGCTGCGGCAGCACTTCGGTGTCGACCGTGGCCGAATAGCGACCCTGGGCCACGTACTGGCGCTGCAGTTCGTTGCGCATGCCTTCCAGGGTGGCGCGCTGGAAGATCTCGCCCTCGGCCAGGCCCGACTGCTTCATGCCCTTGAGCAGGTCTTCGGTGGAGATGGCCTTGTTGCCTTCGAACTCGATGCTGGACACCGATGGGCGCTCGACCACATTGATGATCAGCACCGTGCCGTCGCGGCTCAATTGGATGTCCTGGAAGAAGCCGGTCTTGAACAACGCACGGGTGGAATCCACCAGCCGTCGGTCATCCGCTTCGTCCCCCACGTTCAGGGGCAAGGCACCAAACACGCTGCCCGCCGAGACCCGTTGCAGACCATTGATACGGATATCCGAGATTTTGAAGGCTTCAGCGTGTGCAAGTGTGACATTGAGCAGCAGCGCAACCGAGCAGAGCAGGCGCGAAAAATTCATCAAGATCTTTTCCAGAACACATCGACAAGCAGCGCAAGCGCGCCGGGATGACTCGCCGCAGACGGGTCACCACAACGCGGCCAGACGGGTGGACGGCAAGCATAAGAGCGGCGCGGGTTTGGTGCGGTTAACCAAGTGTCAAGTTAGGTAAAGGTTGGCCCCGGGGCGATGAGGCTGGGCGATACTGTGGGGGTACCCTTTCACGAGCTCGCCATGATCCGCGTATTGCTAGTCGACGATGACCAGGAACTGACTGAAATGCTGGGCCAATACCTGGAGCATGAAGGCTTTGAGGCGACCTGCGTGCACACCGGCGAGGAGGGTGAGGTCGAGGCACTGTCGGGGCGCTACAGCATTGTGGTGCTGGACGTGATGCTGCCCAGGCTCTCGGGCATCGAGGTGCTCCGGCGTATCCGGGCCAGCAGCCAGGTGCCGGTGGTGTTGCTCACGGCCCGGGGCGACAACATCGACCGGATCACCGGGCTGGAACTCGGCGCGGACGATTATGTGCCCAAGCCCAGTTCCCCGGGTGAACTGGTGGCGCGGCTGCGCGCGATCATGCGCCGGGTGCAGCCCGTGGACCCGCCGGCCGCTGACGTGATCAAGACCGGCGCCCTGGTGCTCTGGCCCGGCAAGCGCCAGGCCCTCTGGAAAGGCTGCGCACTGGGGCTGACCAGTACCGAATTCAGCCTACTTGAAGTGCTGGCCCGGTGCGCCGGCCAGGTGGTGAGCAAAAAGGACCTGTCGCTCAATGCCCTGGGCTGCCCGTTGACCCGCTATGACCGGCGCATCGACGTGCATATCAGCAGCATTCGCCAGAAGTTGGGCCCGCGCCCGGATGCCAAGGCCTGGATCCAGAGCGTGCGTGGCCTCGGTTACCTGTTGATCGCCGAATGATGAAACCCAGCCGGCTGTTCTGGAAACTGTTCCTGGCCTTTTGGCTGGCCACCAGCCTGACGTTCCTGGTGGGCTTGAGCATTCTCGTGGCGGGCAGCCTGGGCCCCGGGGACCATCATCTGGATGCGATCCTGGCCAGCGAAGAACAGTTGCTGGAACAGTACGGTGTCGAGTCGGGCCGCCAGCTCCTGGCGGTGTGGCAGCCACCCCACGGCCAAGCCATTGGCGTTTATGACAGTGCCGGTCAATTGCTGGCCGGCACGCCGGTCCCGCAGTCGGCCTATGAACAGTCGCTCATCAGCAAGGACGGGGTCAGGCTGTCCCTCAGGTCTTCCCATCCTCCCCACGAACCCGGGCGCCTGGGCCACTGGATCCCGCTGATCATCGGCACGCTGATGAGCGCGCTGTTCAGTGGGTACATGGCCTACTACCTGGCGTGGCCGCTGGCTTATCTGCGGCGGGCGATGGGCGACGTTGCGCTGGGCCGCTTCGAAACCCGGGTGCGGCCGATGATGGGCAAGCGCCGTGATGAAATCGTCGACCTGGCCGAAGACTGCGACCGCATGGCCAACCAGCTCAAGCTGCTGGTGGAAGCCCAGCAACAGCTGTTGCACGACATCTCCCATGAACTGCGCTCACCGTTGACGCGCCTGCAAGTGGCCATCGGGCTGTTGCAGCAAGACCCGGCACGCCAGGAAATGCTCGGGCGCATCCAGCGTGAATCGGCGCGCATGGACACGCTGATCGAGGCGCTGCTGACCCTGGCGCGTGTGCAGGGCCGTCCCGAAAGCATCGAGCGCGAGCCGGTGGATATCGTCGAATTGCTGGCCGTGATTGTCGAGGATGCTCAGTTCGAGGCGGGTATCAAAGGCTGCAGTGTCAGCTTGCAGGCGTGTCCGGACTTTGTCAGTCGGGCCAGCGGCGAGCTGCTGTATCGGTGTTTCGAAAATGTCATTCGAAATGCCGTGCGCTACACGCAGCCTGATACCACGGTGCGGGTTTCGGCGGAGGTCAGCCCCGACGCCCGTTGGCTGCGGGTATTGATCACCGATCAGGGTCCGGGCGTTGAAAACCTGCGGTTGCGGAGTATTTTCGAGCCTTTCGAACGTGGCCCGCATGACACCGATGCCGGTTTCGGACTGGGCCTGGCGATCGCCTTGAGGTCCGTGGAAATGCATGGCGGCACCATCGAGGCGCACAACGAGCCGTCCGGCGGGTTGAGCGTGGAAATCATCCTGCCTCGGGTGGGATCTTTACACGATATTACATTGGCTTGACCGCCCTGTACGCCCTGCGCCTTTAGACTTTTCTCCTGCGTGAGCTGATGTTCAGTGACGCCATTGGCGTGGAGGTGGCGATGTTTCAGGTGCACAAAAAAGGCTTCGTGGCCGGCAAGAAAATGGTCGACGGCCTGGTGCCTTACGATTTCTTCTGTGAAGACAGCCCGGCGATCAACCTGTTCGTGTTTACCGGCTCTGCGGCCCTCGGCCAAACCGTGGAAGAGCAGACATTGTGGGGCTTTACCCGGCTGGAGCGGTTTGAAGCCATGACCGGCGCCCTGGTGGCGAACAAGAAGAACGACGGCTGGTTTCAAAGCGTCAACGTGCTCACCGGGCCCAACCAGAACGGCACCCAAAGTGTGAAATTCCAGCGTGTGCTGAAGATCATCAAGCACGCCACCGCCACGGGCCGCGCGACCAGCAAGTTTGAATACGAGATTCATACGGATGAAGGCGACACCTACTTCACCCGCCGACCCGCTGCACCCGACAGTGCGCAAACCGTCATTTATGCAGCGGATCAATAGCGCGGCTGCCGGAGTTCAAAAAGAGCGAAAAGGGGACAGATTTATTTATAAAATAAATCTGTCCCCTTTTTACCGTCCCCTTTTTACCGTTACCTGCCGGCAGCCTCTACCGGTGTTGAAACCTTGGCAACGAAGCAATCCGCATCTTCGGCTCCTGCAACCTGGCCAGGTCACTGGCAATCTGCGCCCGCCAGAAATGCGCCCCGGCCAGTTGCGCATCTACCCACGCCTGGCGCAGCAACACCTTGGCCTTGTCCACCGACCCGTACTGGGCCTGGCGCAGAATCAGCTGCGCCTTGATCCGCAACATCTGCGGCACGAACCAGCGCTCATGCCGGCCCAGCGCCAATTGCAGGGTGTCTTCCAACACCTCCAGCGCCAGTTTCTCCAGGCCCAGCCGCGCCAGCCCCAGGGCGTATTCACAACGCAGCAAGCTATAAAGCTGGCTGTCGCCTTGGCCATGCAGGTGATGCAAGGCCTCACCCAGCAACGGCACGCCTTCTTCGGGCGACCCCTGGCGGATCAGCAGGATGCTCTCGAAGCACAGCCGAAACTGACGCCAGATGTGCAGGTCCTGCTGGGTCGTGCTGTCTTGCAGCAAGCCCAGGTAGTACCGCACCTTGGGCAGGTTGGACGCCAACAGCGCCAGCGGAATTGCCCCCAGGCACAGGGTGTACCAGAGTGTCGCGGGGTGATCGAGGGTGATGGCTTCATCGACGCAACTGCCGATCAGGCGCAGTGCCGGGTCGACGTCGCCTTCCAGCAACTGCACCTGTGCCTTGAGGCAGCGGGCGGCGATGCGCTGGTCAAAATGCACGTCGATAATATGCGAGCGCGGGGCTGACGGTGACCCCAGCGCCTCGTCGATATTCTGTCGGGCGCCGGCCAGGTCCCCCATGTGAAACAACGCCAGCGCGCGCATGCGTTTACCCAGCAGTTGCTGGTTGCCGCTGTTGTTCAGGCTGATGTAGCGCTCGGCCAATTCCAGCGCTTCGGCGTACTGGTTGCAGCCGCAGCGGTCACTCCACAGGCCCCACAGCGCCCGCAGCTTGTGCTCGGCATCGCCCAGGTCGCGGGCGTCTTCACGCACCTGGCGCCAGGCTTCGCGCATTGGCCCGCCGGTGCCATAGGTGAGCATCAGCACGCTGGCCAGAGCGGTTTGCAACAGCATGCGCTGGCGCAGCGGCAGCGGGGTGATGGCGGCGCTGGCCAGGCCTTTGTCGACCCAGGTGCGGCACTCGCTGACCAGCGACAGGCGCAGCCACAGCGGCACACCGCCCAGGGTCAGTTCGATGCCGGTGGGCAGGTCGCCCGAGGCTGAAAAGGCCCACTCCAGCGCGGTGCGGATGGTGTTGATTTCCGGGCCGTAGAGGCCGATCCAGGTCTCGGGAGAAAGCCCGTCGAGGGTCTGCCCGGCTTCCTGCAATACGCCCAGCGCATACAGTGCATGACGCTGGCGGGTGGCGTCGGCTTCGCCGTGTTCGTTGAGTTTCTCCAGGGCGTAGGCGCGGGTGGTTTCCAGCAGGCGGTAGCGCTTGAGCAACTGCGATTCACCGGCGATCAGCAGCGACTTGTCCATCAGGCTTTCAAGCAAGGGCAGGGCATTGCGTGCATCGAGGGTGCTGCTGGCGGTCATGGCCTTGACCGCGTCCAGGGTAAAAGAACCGGTGAACACCGCCAGTTGGCGCAACATGGCCTGTTCGTCGCCGGTGAGCATCGAGTAGGTCCAGTCCAGGGTCGCGCTCAGTGAACGGTGGCGGGCGAGGGCGGTGCGCCGGCCGGTCATTTGCAGGCGGAAGCTGCCGTCGAGCAACCCCACCAGGTCCTGGATGCCAAAGGTGCGGACCCGCGCCGCGGCGATTTCGATGGCCAGGGCGTTGCTGTCGAGCTTGCGGCAGATGGCGCTGGCGGCGGCGACGTCGGTGTCCTTGAACACGAAGCCGGGGTCGAGGGCCTTGACCCGTTCGATGAACAGGGCGATGCCGGACCACGTCATGGCTTGCTCGGCACTCAGGCTTAAGTCTTCGTCCGGCACCAGCAGCGGTGCGAGGTCGTGCACCCGTTCGCCCTCGGCCCGCAGCGGCTCGCGGCTGGTGGTCAGCACGCAGCACTGGGGCGCGCAACGCAGCAGCACCTCGACCGCGTCGGCGGTGGCTTGCAGCACGTGCTCGCAGTTGTCGAGCACCAGCAGCAACGGGCTGTTGGCGAGCATCGAGGCCACGCTTTGCAAGGGCTCGTCACTTACGCTTTGAATGCCCAGGGCGTTGGCGAGCATGCCGGCCACCCATTGGCCGCTGGTGGCGGGGGCCAGGTCGACGAAGCACATGCCCTGGTGAAAGCGGCCCTGCAGCAGTTGCGCCACGGCCAGGGCCACGGTGGTCTTGCCGATGCCGCCGGGGCCGGTGATGGTCACGAAACGCTGGCTCAGTACCTGGTCGGCCAGGCTCAGGATCAGCTGTTCGCGACCAATCACTGTGCTGGGCGGCGGTTGCAGGTTGGGCACGTCCACCGTCGGGGCGGGTACCAGCGCCTGGGCGATGGCGCCTTCACTCACTGCCTGCATCGTCACCGGCGCGACAAACCGATAACCCCGGCCCGGCACGGTGACGATGTAGCTGAAGTTGCCGTCATCCCCCAGCGCCCGGCGCAGCGCAACGATCTGCGCGCGCAGGTTGCATTCCTCCACCACCACCTTGGGCCAGGCGAAAGAGATCAGCTCGGACTTTTCCAGCAACTCGCCAGCCCGGCTGGCGAGGGCGATCAGCAAGTACAAGGCGCGGCTGCCGAGGGTCACCGGCTCGCCGTTGCGCAGCAATACATGCTGGCGCGCCAACAAGAGAAAGGGGCCAAAACCGATTGCATTCTCGGTGTGGTCCGGGGCCTGGGGGACGAGGTCCGTGAAGGACACTGCGGGGTATTTGCTCGAACTCATCAATTTGTCCTTTTTTGTAGTCGGGCTTGTTATTGGCGATCAGGCCATTCGCCCTTTTGGGTGCTTACGTGCGGCAGCAGGCTTGGAGAGTTGAAGTCGATCAAAAAGGTGAGAGTTGTCGCCCTCCTTTGGGGCATGGACGTTGTTATAGGGCGCGGGGCCGTTGGGTTTCAGGCGATGAGACTGTTTCAATTTAGAAACATTTTATTACTAGAAAACCTGATGTAGCAGAATGTATGCCAGTTGGCATGTAACAAAGATGACAACAACCGTATGAAATTTATGGGGATTTTTGAGGTCGTCGAAAGCGGGGGAAGGTGGGTGTTCGGAAAGGCGAATATTTCTAATTGTGTCGTTCGGGATGCCGAATAAAACGGCGGTGGTTTGGCGTGGTTTTTTTGGCTGTGTATCAGACTGTGTATCAGCACCCACCTGATACACCGGCATGAATAGAAGGAGGAAACGCGACACAGACGGGATACACGCCTGGCTTTAAATCTGTCTACCAGATGGCGCAGGCGGTCACCCACCGCACAAGCGCCCTGGCCACATTCAGTCAAGCCAGGAGATTCAACAATGAAGCGCCATTACGCAGCCCTTGCCGCCACCCTCGCACTGTCCCTCGGTGCCTTCGCCGCCACCGCCCATGCCGAGGATGCCAAGCCTCAGGAAAAATGCTTCGGCGTGTCCCTCGCCGGTGCCAACGATTGCGCCGCCGGTGCCGGGACTTCCTGCGCCGGCACCGCCAAGGCGGATTACCAGGGCAACGCCTGGGTGCTGGTGGACAAAGGCACCTGCACCCAGATCAAAACCCCCAAAGGCTTCGGCAGCCTGACGGAACAACCATGATTGCCCTGGCCCCTGCGGTGCTCAAGCGTGTGCTGCCTGAGGCGCTGCTGTTGCTGGTGGCCCGCCTCGGGATCGCTTCGGTGTTTTTCCTCTCGGGCCGCACCAAGGTGACCGGTTTCCTGCAGCTCAAGCCGTCGACCTACACCTTGTTTCGCTCGGAATACGCCTTGCCGCTGGTGCCGCCGGACTGGGCAGCGCACCTGGCGACCTACGCCGAGCATCTGTTCCCGCTGTTGCTGGTGCTGGGCCTGCTGACCCGCCCGGCGGCTGCCGCGCTGTTGGGCATGACCCTGGTGATCGAGGTGTTCGTGTACCCCGACGCCTGGCCGACCCACCTGACCTGGGCGGGCTTGTTGCTGCCGCTGCTGGCGTATGGCGGCGGGGCCTGGTCACTGGACCGCTTGCTGTCCGGCCAACGCCGTTAACCCTTTCACAACAATGATCAGGCCCCAAGGCCTGTGGAGAGTCGCATGCGTATTCTTTCTTCCCTGGCGATCGCCATGGCACTCGCTACACCGTTGGTGGCCTCGGCCGCCGATGCAGCCAAGCCCCAGCCGGGCACCGGTAAAAGCGTGGTGATCGTGCCTGGTTCCTTTGTCGACGGCTCCGGCTGGCGAGTGGTGCACGACATCCTGATTCACAAGGGCTACAAGGTCACCGTGGTGCATCAGGGCCATGAAAGTCTCGCCGCCGACGTGGCCGAGGCCCGCGAAGTGCTGGAGCAGCAGGTCGGCCCGGTGGTGCTGGTGGGTCACAGCTCCGGCGGCGGGGTGATCTCGATTGCCGGTGACCGCGACAAGGTCAAGTCGATGGTCTATGTCTCGGCCCTGCAACCGGAAGTCGGCGAGAACATGAGCCAGCTGCTGTCGTCGATGCCGGCGCCGAGCAATGACGTGATGCAGACCCGCGACGGGCATCTGTTCTTTGATCGCACCAAGTTCAATGCCGATTTTGCTGCCGACCTGACCACCAACCGCACCGACTTCATGGCCGCCTCCCAGGTGCCGGCCACCACCGCGCTGTTCGGCGGCACCGTGTGGGCCGCGGCCTGGCACAAGAAGCCGACCTACGCCGTGGTGTCCACCGAAGACCGTGCCCTGAGCCCCGATCTGCAGCGCTGGATGTACAAGCGCGCCGGCTCGAAAGTCACTGAAATCAAGGCCAGCCACTCGGTGTACATCTCCCAGCCCGAGGCTGTGGCGAAGGTCATCGAAGACGCGGCATCCGTCATCAAATAAACCCCACCCCCGAGGAGTAATACCCATGAGCACATCCATCAAATCCCGCTTGAGCCTTGCCACTGCTGCCGCCCTGATCGCCATGGCGTCCGCTTCCTTCGCGGCCGCCGCCAGCGCCGCCGACCAGCCGGAACAGCCGGGTCGCTGCTACGGCGTGAACAACTGCAAGGGCGAAAGCCTGTGCGCCACGGCCAAGAACGATTGCAAGGGCCTCAACAGCTGCAAGGGCCAGGGCGTTGTGGTCAAGACCCCGTCCGAGTGCCTGAAGCTGGGCGGCACCACTACCGAACCGAAGTAACACCCCGGCGGGCCCAGGTTGGGCCCGCCGCCTATTTATGCAACGGAGCCCACATGATGCCGACACCCAACCCGCGTTTTCCAGGCTATGGCCTGGGGCTGCGCAAGGAACACTACAGCGAGTTCCTGGAGAACCCGGTGGCGGTGGATTTCGTTGAAGTGATCTCCGAGAATTTCATGGTCGCGGGCGGCCAGCCCCGGCACATCCTGCGCCAGATTCGCGAGCGGTATCCGGTGGCGCTGCACGGGGTGTCGATGTCGATCGGCACGGCCGAGGGCCTCGATCGCGATTACCTGAAACGCCTCAAGTCGCTGGTGGACGAGATCGAACCGCTGTTTGTGTCCGACCACTTGAGCTGGTCCCGCAGCGGGGGTTTCAACTCCCATGATCTGTTGCCGGTGCCTTACACCCATGAGGCATTGGACCGGGTCTGCGCCAATATCGACCTGGCTCAAGAAGTGTTGGGCCGCACGATGCTGTTTGAAAACCCGTCCAGCTACCTGGCCTTTGATGGCGCGTCCATGAGCGAGTGGGAATTCATCGCCGCCATGTCCCGGCGCACCGGCTGCGAGCTGTTGCTGGACGTCAATAATGTGTTTGTCAGCGCCAGCAACCATGGCTTTGACGCTCTCGCGTTTCTCGACGGGATTCCGGCCGAGCGGGTCCGGCAAATTCACCTGGCCGGCCATAGCCAGGGCCGCGATTTGCTGATCGACAGCCACGACAGCCCGGTGTGTGATGGCGTCTGGGACTTGTATGCCAAGGCCGTTGCGTTGCTCGGCCCGGTCGCCACGATGATCGAGCGCGATGACGAGATCCCGCCCCTGGCAGAGCTGCTGGAGGAGCTGTCGATCGCCCGCATGCTCGGTGCCTCCGAGGCCTACAAGCGTGCGCAGGTGCGCTCATGAATCTCGCGCAATGGCAGCAGGCTTTTCATACCTGGCTGGTGAGTGCCTCGGAGCAGTCGGCCGAGATGTTGGGTAACAAGGCCGCGGGACTGGCGGTGTATCAGAACAACTACCGCGCGCAATTGGTGGGTTGCCTGGAACAGGCGTTTCCCAACCTGCGGCGCTGGGTCGGGGACGAGGCGTTCCTGGCCGCGTGCGTCAGCCATATCGACCGGCATCCGCCCCATGCCTGGACCCTGGACGTCTATCCCGAGGGTTTTCACCTGACCCTGGGCGAACTGTTCCCCAACAATCCCGACGTGCATGAACTGGCCTGGATCGAGTCGTCGCTCAATGAAGCGTTTGTCGCCGCCGATGCCAGCCCGTTGCCCATGGACGTACTGGCGTCGGTGGATTGGGACACGGCACGCCTGCAACTCACGCCGTCGCTGCGCTGCCATGGGCTGACCACCAACGCCGAGGCGATCTGGTCGGCATTGTGGCAGCAAACCCCGGCGCCCGAGGCGGTGACGCTGGCCGAAGCCGGTGGGTTGCTGGTGTGGCGTCGGCAGTTCACTTCGCGCTTGCGCCAGGTCGATGCGCTGGAGTTCCAGGCCTTGGTGCACCTGCAAGGCGACGGCAGTTTTGCCGGGTTGTGCGAGTTTCTGGTAGCGCGCCTGGGGGAAGAGCAGGGCGTCGCGAAAGCCGGTGAGCTGTTGGCCGGCTGGATCGGCAGCGAGTTGATTGTGGGGGTCGTTGAAGACCTTTCTGTCTCGCATTTTTCGGAGCTCTAACACCATGTCTTTTTTCAATCGCCGGCGCTTTCTGATTTCCACCGCCATTGCTTCAGTGGCGTTGTCACTGCCGGTCATGGCGACGCCCGCCCGTTGGACGATCCGCCAGGTCAGCACCGACCTGCTGGATATCGGCTACTACGAAGCCGGCCCGGAAGGCGGCCGGCCGATCATTTTGCTGCATGGGGCTGACGGCGACCTTGAGCGTTTTGCCGAGGTCTCGCCGCATCTGGTGTCCCAAGGCTTTCGGGTAGTCATCCCGTACCTGCGAGGCCATGGCAGCACCACGCAACTGGACAAGGCTGCGCCCGCCGTCACTCAGGAAGTCGTTCTCGGCCAGGACGTTCTGGACCTGATGAACGCCTTGCACATTCCCGAGGCTGTGCTGGGTGGGTTCGATCTCGGCGGTCGTGCCGTCACGGCAGCGGCCACCTTGCGGCCGAGCCGCTGTGTGGCGCTGGTCACCGTCAACAGCGCGCCGCAGCCCGCCCTGGCCGAGGTGCTGGTGCAGATGGCGCAGATGGGCAAATGGCGCACCTGAACATGAATATTTGGACAGCCGCGCATTTGCCCGCTGAAAAAAAAGGCCGCTGCCCGTAATCTAGACGCCTTTGCCACGTGTGCGGATTGTCCATGTCTTCAGTAGCTGATGGGTTGCCCAGTGATAAGCGTCTAGCGGCGGTTGTCGCCATTTCCCTGGGGATAGGCATGGCGACCCTCGACACGGCCATCGTCAACACCGCGTTGCCGACCCTGGCCGAAGGGATTGGCACCGACTCCGCTTCGGTGATCTGGGTGGTCAATGCCTACCAGTTGGCGACCATCGCTGCGGTGCTGCCCTTTGCGTCCCTGAGTGATGTGGTCGGCCACCGCCGGGTGTTCCTCGGCGGCTTGCTGGTGTTTGTGGTGGCGTCGCTGTTTTGCGGGCTGGCCTGGTCACTGCCGACGCTGACTGCCGCCCGGGTGGTGCAGGGCCTGGGTGCTGCGGCAATCATGAGCGTCAACATTGCGCTGCTGCGGCACATCTACCCGGCAAAAATCCTCGGCCGAGGGCTGGGGTATAACTCATTGGTGGTGGGGCTGGCCTTTACCCTGGGGCCGACGGCGGCGTCGGCGATTCTGTCGGTGGCTACCTGGCACTGGTTGTACCTGATCAACCTGCCCCTGGGGGCACTGGCCCTGTGGCTCGGGGTGCGGGCGATTCCGGTGATCCCGATCACCGGGCATGCCTTCGACCGGCTGGCGGCAATTCTCTGCGCCGGGTTGTTTGCCCTGCTGGTGCTGGGCCTGGGCTCGGCGGTGCACGGTGCGCAGGCGGTGTTGACGCTGGGGCTGATCGCCGTGGCGCTGCTGTGCGGGCTGTTGCTGATCCGCCGTCAGGCCGGGCACCCGGCGCCGATGCTTGCGGTGGATCTGTTCAAGCGCCCGCTGTTCACCTTGTCGGCCCTCACCGCGATTTGCGCGTTCAGCGCCCAGGGGCTGGCGTTTGTGTCGCTGCCGTTCCTGTTGCAAACGGTGTTGGGGCACAGCCAGGTGGCCACCGGTTTCCTGATGACGCCGTGGCCGGCGGTGGTCGCGGTGATGGCGCTGATTGCCGGGCGCCTGGCGGACCGTATCTCCCTGGCGTTGTTGTGCGGCATCGGCCTGGTGATGTTGAGCGCGGGCATGGCCGCGCTGGCGACCCTGGGCAACGATGCCTCGACCTTCGATATCGGTTGGCGCATGGCCCTGTGTGGCGCCGGGTTCGGTTTTTTCCAGTCGCCCAACCTCAAGGCGATCATGACCAGCGCACCGATTGCCCGCAGCGGGGGAGCCAGCGGGATCGTTGCCACGTCGCGGTTGATGGGGCAGACACTCGGCGCTTCGTTGGTGGCGTTGTGTTTCCACCTGTCCCTGAGCAGCGGCCCGCAGTACGCGTTGTGGCTGGGCTGCGGGTTTGCCCTGGTGGGCGCGGTGGCCAGCGGGTTGCGCCTGATGCAGGACGGCGCCAAGGTTTAATCATTTGGGCCTTGTAAAACCTTGAGGTAGACGGCTACCGTGGCCGTCTAAATAATTCTGAATGTTTCAGCTTTTATGTCTGATCTGGCCCAACGCAGTGCTGATTCCCACTCCCGCCGTGCCGCGCTGACCCTTGGCCTGTGCCTGCCCAGTGACGTGTTGCTGTACCTGGTGCTGCCGATGGAGTCCCAGGCGTTCGGTATCACCCTGGCCCAGGCCGGGGTGCTGCTGGCGGCCAACCGCCTGGTGCGGATCTTCGGCTACAGGCATGTTCTGAATTTCTACGCCCGTAACGGTGATCGGCTGACGTGCTCCATTGCCGCCGGCGCGGCGGCGGTGTGTGCCCTTGGCAACTCGATGCTGTCCGGGTTTGCGGCCTTGCTCGGGCTGCGGTTGGTCTGGGGCCTGTGTTTTGCGGCGTTGAACCTTTCCACTCAAGTATTGGCTACCTCTGAACCGCTGGGTGCGGCGCGGCGGGCGGGGCGGTCGCGGGCGTTGATTGCCCTGGGGCCGATGCTGGCCTTGCCGTTGGGTGGGTGGCTGACGTTGCAGGTGGGGCCGCGGCCGATCTTCTGGATTCTGGCGGTGTGTTGCCTGGTGGGGTTGTGGATGGCGCGGGGGTTGCCGACTGCGGGTCACAATTTGCATGGCACGCCGGGGCGGCGGTTCAAGTTGCCTGACAGTGTGGCGACCTGGTCGTTTATCGAAGGGGTGGCGCTGGATGGGTTGTTTATCTTTGGCCTGTCGATTCAGGCGCAGAAGCTGCTGGGTGGCAATGCGGTATTGATTGCCGGTGGGTTGATGGCGCTGCGATATGTTTCGGAGTTGCTTCTGAGTCCGCTGGGGGGGCGTGCTGCGCAGCAGTTTGGTGCTACGTCGATGTTGCTGCTGTTTTCGTTTCTCAGTGCGTTGGCGTTGGGGGCGTTTGGTAGTCATTGGGTGATTGTGGGGGCGGCGGCGGTGTTGGTGTTGCGGGCGTTGCAGTTGCCGTTGGTGACGACGCTGGTGGCGGAGCGTAATCCGGGGGCGATGCGGGTTTCGGCGTTGGCGTCGAATGCGGTGTGGCGTGATGTGGGGGCGGGGCTTGGGCCTTTGCTGGCGGGGTTGTTGTTGCCGGTGGCGTCGGCGCCTTGGGTGTTTGGCGTGGCGGGGGCGGCGATTGCGGTCAGTGCGGTGTTTTGCTGGCGGGCCAGGGGTTTAGCATGAGATGGGGGGAGGGGGGTACATATCCGTTTCTTCGGTAACGGCCACTTAGGGTTCCGCTCTTACAGCGGGTCACTTTTGGCAAACGCCCGGAATGCCGGCCCAGCCAAAAGTAACCAAAAGGTCT
>NZ_JACAPN010000053.1:0-27779 GCF_013385665.1 Pseudomonas sp. D4002 | reverse complement strand
GGCACACCGAGCCTAAGCGAGGTGCCGAGTGGTGGGGCAAGAGCGTTTTGCTTACTTTTGCGCTGTTCAAAAGTGAGCCGCTGTAAGAGCGGAACCAATAGCAGCCGTTACCGCAGCAACAGATATGCCCCCCCAAGAAAACTTTCCTCCCCCGAGCGTGACCCAGATCCCACAACCCGTTGATTAATGATGGCATCCGCTCAGCTATACTCCTCTCCATTTGAATGGCCCTCGAGGAATTACTGTGAAGAACTGGACCTTGCGCCAACGGATTTTGGCGAGCTTTGCGGTCATCATCGCGATCATGCTGCTGATGGTAGTGGTCTCGTATTCACGCCTGTTGAAGATCGAACTCAGCGAAGAATCAGTCCGTGACGACGCAGTCCCGGGGGTGTACCTGAGTTCGATGATCCGCAGTGCCTGGGTCGACAGTTACCTGCAAACCCTCGATATCATTGGCCTGCGCGAAGACAAGGGCCTCACCGACGCCGACAAGACCGACTTCAAGTCTTTCGAAACCCGTATCCTCACCCAGATGGCCAATTACAAGGCGACCATCAACGGCGGCGAGGACCAGGCCGAATTCGATAAATTCGAAGCCCTGCACCAGGCCTATAACAAGGCCCTGTCCGGCGTTCTCGACCACCTGCAGAACCACGACGTGGCCGCCGCCCGCAAACTGTTCGACGCCGAGCTGACCCCGACCTGGACCGCAGGCCGCATGAAGCTCAACGACATCATCACCGAAAACAAAAACGTCGCGGACCGCGCCACCAACGCTATCGACGACGCCGTGTCCGCTGCAAAAATCAGCATGGGCGTCTCGCTGATCCTCGCGATCCTCGCCGCTGGCCTCTGCGGCCTGCTGCTGATGCGCGCGATCATGGCGCCGATGAAACGCATCGTCGACATCCTCGAAACCATGCGCACCGGCGACTTGAGCAAACGCCTGAACCTCGAACGCAAGGACGAATTCGGCGCAGTAGAGACCGGCTTCAACGACATGATGACCGAGCTCACCGCCCTGGTGTCCCAGGCACAGCGCTCTTCGGTACAGGTCACTACCTCGGTCACCGAGATTGCCGCGACTTCCAAGCAACAACAGGCCACGGCCACTGAAACCGCCGCGACGACCACCGAGATCGGCGCTACTTCGCGGGAGATCGCTGCTACTTCCAAGGACTTGGTCCGTACCATGACCGAAGTCTCCACCGCCGCCGACCAGGCCTCGGTGGCCGCCGGCTCCGGCCAGCAAGGCCTGGCGCGCATGGAAGAAACCATGCACTCGGTGATGGGCGCGGCCGACCTGGTAAACGCCAAGCTGGCGATCCTCAATGAGAAGGCCGGCAACATCAACCAGGTGGTGGTGACCATCGTCAAGGTCGCCGACCAGACCAACCTGTTGTCCCTCAACGCTGCCATCGAGGCCGAGAAGGCCGGTGAGTACGGTCGCGGGTTTGCCGTGGTAGCCACCGAAGTGCGGCGCCTGGCCGACCAGACCGCCGTGGCCACCTACGACATCGAGCAGATGGTGCGCGAGATCCAGTCGGCGGTGTCGGCCGGGGTGATGGGCATGGACAAGTTCTCTGAAGAAGTGCGCCGTGGCATGTTCGAGGTGCAGCAGGTGGGCGAGCAGTTGTCGCAGATCATCCATCAGGTGCAGGCCCTGGCGCCACGGGTGTTGATGGTCAACGAAGGCATGCAGGCCCAGGCCACCGGCGCCGAGCAGATCAACCACGCGCTGGTGCAGTTGGGCGATGCCAGCAGCCAGACCGTGGAGTCCCTGCGTCAGGCCAGCTTTGCCATCGACGAGCTGAGCCAGGTCGCCGTCGGCCTGCGCAGCGGCGTGTCGCGTTTTAAAGTCTGATGAACGACCTCGCGGCTAAACGCGGTGCCGTTGCGGCAGTGAAGAAAGCACTGTTCCTGGTGTTTCACATCGGTAATGAACGGTATGCCCTCAAGGCCACGGAAGTGGCCGAGGTGCTGCCGCGCCTGCCGCTCAAGCCCATTGCCCATGCGCCTGTGTGGGTCGCCGGGATCTTTGCCCATCGCGGGGCAATGGTGCCGGTGATCGATCTCAGTGCCTTGACCTTCGGTACGCCGGCCCAGGCCCGCACCAGCACGCGCCTGGTGTTGGTCAATTATCAGCCGGATGCACTGGTTCCGGCACGCTGGCTGGGGCTGATCCTCGAACAGGCCACCGATACCCTGCGCTGTGACCCGGCGGAGTTCCAGCCCTACGGCCTGGACAACCGCCAGGCACGTTACCTGGGCCCGGTGCGCGAAGACGAGCGTGGCTTGATGCAGTGGATCGGCGTGGCGGACCTGCTGACGGCTGACGTGCAGGCGCTGCTGTTTGCTGCGGGCGAGGAGGGTTGATGAGCAGTGATCAACGCTTCTTCGACTTCCTTAAGGAGCGCATTGGCCTGGACGTTGCCTCAGTGGGCGAAGCGATCATCGAGCGTGCCGTACGCCAGCGCAGCATGGCGCTCAGCGCGCAGACCGCCGATCAATACTGGCAGCAATTGCAGGCCTCCACCGACGAACAGCAAGCGCTGATCGAAGCGGTGATCGTCCCCGAAACCTGGTTTTTCCGTTACCCCGAATCCTTCGCCACCCTGGGCCGGCTGGCGGTCACCCGCCTGGCCGAAATCAAGCAGATGCGCGCCCTGCGGATCCTCAGCCTGCCGTGTTCCACCGGCGAAGAACCCTATTCGATTGCCATGGCCTTGCTCGACGCCGGGCTGGCGCCGCATCAGTTCAAGGTGCAGGGCATGGACGTCAGCCCGCTGTCGGTGGAGCGCGCCCGCCGTGGGGTGTACGGCAAGAATTCGTTTCGCGGCCAGGACCTCGAGTTCCGCGATCGCCACTTCACCGAGCAAACCGACGGCTACCGGATTGCCGACCGGGTACGCGAACAAGTGCGCCTGCAGGTGGGCAACCTGCTGGACCCCACGCTGCTGGCCAACGAGCCCACCTACGATTTTGTGTTCTGCCGCAACCTGCTGATCTACTTCGACCAGCCGACCCAGAAGCAGGTGTTTGAAGTGCTCAAGGGCCTGACCCACGTCGATGGCGTGCTGTTTATCGGGCCTGCCGAAGGCAGCCTGCTGGGGCGCCTGGGCATGCGTTCGATTGGCGTGCCGCAGTCGTTTGCCTTCAGCCGGCATGCGGAGCCCGCGCCTGAACCGGTATTTGTGCCGATGCCCGCGCCGATTCCTCAGCGCAGTGCCGCGCCTATCCCGACCAGGCCCCGGCCGTTCAGCACCGTCAGTGCGCAAGTGGTACCGATCAAGCCGCCGCCGCCGCAGTCGGACGCCGCCGATCTGCTCAGTCAGATTGCGACCCTGGCCAATGAAGGCAAGAGCCTGGAAGCCCGTGCTGCCTGCGAGCGTTATTTGCAGAGCCATCCGCCGGCGGCCCAGGTGTTTTATTGGCTGGGCCTGCTCAGCGATGTGGCCGGCAGCGCCCTGGAAGCCCAGGGTTATTACAGAAAAGCCTTGTACCTGGAACCCCAGCACCCGCAGGCCTTGATGCACCTGGCCGCGTTGCTCGAGTCCCAGGGCGATGTCGCCGGCGCCCGGCGTTTGCAGGCTCGTGCCGCGCGCAGCGAGCGAGCTGACAGTGAGCGTAAATCATGACCCTGGATCCCGAGCTGAACCTGACCCTGGCCGATACCCAGGCCATCGATGACTGCTGGAACCGCATCGGCATCCACGGTGACAAGTCCTGCCCGTTGCTGGCCGAGCACATTCACTGTCGCAATTGCTCGGTGTATTCCGCCGCCGCCACGCGCCTGCTCGACCGTTATGCCTTGCAGCAGGACGATCACCGCCCCGTCGCGACGCCGGAAGTCGAGGGTGATGTCCTCACCCGTTCGCTGCTGATGTTCCGCCTCGGCGAAGAATGGCTGGGCATCGCCACTCGCTGCCTGGTGGAAGTGGCGCCGTTGCAGCCGATCCATTCCTTGCCCCATCAGCGTTCCCGCGCCTTGCTGGGCGTGGCCAACGTGCGTGGCGCACTGGTGGCGTGCCTGTCCCTGGTGGAATTGCTGGGGCTGGACAGCACCGGCAGCGGCCCCAGTGGCGCACGAATCATGCCGCGCATGCTGATCATCGCGGCGCAGGACGGCCCCGTGGTGGTGCCGGTGGACGAAGTGGACGGTATCCATGCCATTGATGAACGCACCTTGAATGCGGCATCTGCGTCGGGCACCCAGGCCAGCGCCCGCTATACCCAAGGGGTGTTGCAGTGGAAAGGCCGCAGCCTGCGCTGGCTGGACGAGGCGCAATTGTTGTCTGCCGTGACCCGGAGCCTCACATGACCCCCGACCAGATGCGCGATGCCTCGCTGCTGGAGCTGTTCAGCCTGGAAGCCGACGCCCAGACCCAGGTGCTCAGCGCCGGCCTGCTGGCCCTGGAGCGCAACCCGACCCAGGCCGACCAGCTCGAAGCCTGCATGCGCGCCGCCCATTCCCTGAAGGGCGCGGCGCGGATTGTCGGGGTGGACGCGGGGGTCAGCGTGGCCCACGTGATGGAAGATTGCCTGGTCAGCGCCCAGGAAAGCCGCTTGTACCTGCTGCCGGAGCATATCGACGCACTGCTGCAAGGCACCGATTTGCTGATGCGCATTGCTACGCCGGGCAATACCGTGGGCCCGGCGGACATCGAGTCCTATGTGGCATTGATGGAGCGGTTGCTCGATCCGTCGCAGAAAGTCGCACCGCCCGCTGCGCCAAAGCCTGCGCCGCCGCCAACGCCCGCGCCAGAACCTGAATTGTCGATGGAAGCGCTGCTGACCCTGCCGCCGGAGCCCGAACCCGCGCCGCCGGTCAGTGCCGAACTGCCGCGCCAAAATAAGCGCATGACCGAAGGCGGCGAGCGGGTGTTGCGGGTGACCGCCGAACGCTTGAACAGCCTGTTGGACCTGTCCAGCAAGTCCCTGGTGGAAACCCAGCGGCTCAAGCCTTACCTCGCCAGCTTGCAACGCCTCAAGCGCATCCAGAGCAACAGCGCCCGCGCCCTGGAAAACCTCGACGGCCACCTCAAGACCGTCGACCTGAGCCTGGAAGCCCAGGAAGCGCTGGCTGATACCCGCCGCCTGTTGAGCGAAGCCCAGGCGCTGCTCGCGGAAAAAACCGCCGAAATCGACGAGTTCGGCTGGCAGGCCGGGCAACGCGCCCAAGTCTTGTACGACACGGCGCTGGCGTGCCGCATGCGGCCGTTTGCCGACGTGCTGGCCGGGCAGGTGCGCATGGTGCGTGACCTGGGCCGCAGCCTTGGTAAACAGGTACGCCTGGAAATCGAAGGCGAGAAAACCCAGGTCGACCGCGATGTGCTGGAAAAACTCGAAGCGCCGCTGACCCATTTACTGCGCAATGCTGTGGACCACGGCATTGAAATGCCCGAGCAACGCCTGCTGGCCGGCAAACCGGCTGAAGGCCTGATCCGCCTGCGGGCGTCTCACCAGGCCGGCTTGCTGGTGCTGGAGTTGAGCGACGACGGTAACGGTGTCGACCTTGAGCGCCTGCGCGGCACCATCGTCGATCGGCATTTGTCGCCGGTGGAAACCGCCCTGCGCCTGAGCGAAGAGGAACTGCTCACGTTCCTGTTCCTGCCGGGGTTCAGCCTGCGGGACAAGGTCACCGAGGTCTCGGGGCGCGGGGTCGGCCTGGATGCGGTGCAGCATATGGTGCGCCAGTTGCGCGGCGCGGTGGTGCTGGAGCAGACGGCGGGGCAGGGCAGTCGCTTCCACCTGGAGGTGCCGTTGACCCTGTCCGTAGTGCGCAGCCTGGTGGTGGAAGTTGGCGAAGAGGCCTACGCCTTCCCGCTGGCCCACATCGAGCGCATGTGCGATCTTGCGCCCGACGACATCGTGCAACTGGAAGGCCGCCAGCATTTCTGGCACGAAGGCCGGCATGTCGGCCTGGTCGCCGCCAGCCAGTTGCTGCAGCGCCCGCCGGGGCAGGGCAGTCAGGAAACCCTGAAGGTCGTGGTGATCCGCGAGCGCGATGCGGTCTACGGGATTGCCGTGGAGCGTTTTATCGGCGAGCGCACGCTGGTGGTATTGCCCCTGGACGACCGGTTGGGCAAGGTCCAGGACATCTCCGCCGGAGCGTTGCTCGATGACGGTTCGGTGGTGCTGATCGTCGACGTCGAAGACATGCTGCGATCGGTGGACAAACTGCTGAATACCGGTCGTCTGGAGCGCATCGCCCGACGCACCCAGCAAACCCTCGAAGCACCGCGCAAGCGTATTCTGGTGGTGGATGACTCGCTGACCGTGCGTGAGCTGCAACGCAAATTGTTACTTAATCGCGGTTATGAAGTGGCCGTGGCAGTCGATGGCATGGATGGCTGGAACGCGCTGCGCTCCGAAGACTTCGACCTGCTGATCACGGACATTGATATGCCTCGCATGGACGGTATTGAATTGGTCACACTCTTGCGCCGTGATACTCGCCTGCAATCCCTGCCGGTGATGGTTGTTTCCTACAAGGATCGGGAAGAAGACCGTCGTCGTGGACTGGACGCCGGCGCCGACTATTATCTAGCCAAGGCCAGCTTCCATGACGACGCGCTGTTGGACGCGGTGGTGGAGCTGATCGGAGGAGCACGGGCATGAGGATTGCGATCGTCAATGACATGCCCATGGCCGTGGAGGCCTTGCGCCGGGCGTTGAGCCTAGAGCCGGCCCACGAAGTGGTGTGGGTTGCGGGCAACGGCCTGGAAGCAGTGCAGCGTTGCGCCGAGTTCACGCCCGACCTGATTCTGATGGACCTGATCATGCCGGTGATGGACGGTGTGGAGGCCACCCGGCAGATCATGGCCGAGACGCCTTGTGCGATCCTGATTGTCACCGTCGACCGCCAGGCCAACGTCAGCCGTGTATTCGAAGCCATGGGCCATGGCGCCCTGGACGTGGTTGACACGCCTGCACTGGGCGTGGGCAATCCGAAGGACGCCGCGGCACCGCTGTTGCGCAAGATCCTCAATATCGGCTGGCTGATTGGCCAGCGTGGCAGCCGCGTGCGGGCCGAGCCTGCGCCCCAGCGGGCCACGGGCAAACGCCAGAGCCTGGTGGCCATCGGTTCGTCCGCAGGCGGCCCGGCTGCCCTGGAATCCCTGCTCAAGGGCTTGCCCCGGGACTTCTCGCCGGCCATTGTGCTGGTGCAGCATGTGGACCAGGTGTTCGCCGCCGGCATGGCCGAATGGCTGAGCAGTGCCTCGGGCCTGCCGGTGCGCCTGGCCCGGGAAGGCGAGCCGCCCCAAAGCGGTGTCGTGTTGCTGGCGGGCACCAATCATCACATTCGTCTGCTGAAGAACGGCACGCTGGCCTACACCGCAGAGCCTGTGAACGAGATTTACCGGCCGTCCATCGACGTGTTTTTCGAGAGCGTCGCCAGCTACTGGAATGGCGATGCCGTTGGCGTGCTGCTGACGGGGATGGGGCGTGATGGCGCCCAGGGACTTAAGTTGATGCGTCAGCAAGGCTACCTGACCATCGCGCAGGACCAGCAAAGCTGTGCTGTTTACGGCATGCCCAAAGCGGCAGCGGCGATTGACGCGGCTGTTGAAATTCGCCCATTGGACAGAATTGCGCCACGATTGCTGGAGGTATTCGCAAAATGACCGATATCACACGCTGTCCTGGCCTGCAGGTAGTAATTCAGGTGACCGTAAATGAATGATTTGCAGCTCGACGACTTCAAGACCGACGAAAACGCCGCCATGGTGCTGCTCGTCGACGACCAGGCGATGATCGGCGAGGCCGTACGCCGGGGCCTGGCCCATGAAGACAATATCGACTTCCACTTTTGCGCCGACCCGCACCAGGCCATTGCCCAGGCGATCCGTATCAAGCCGACGGTGATCCTGCAGGACCTGGTGATGCCGGGTCTCGATGGCCTGACCCTGGTGCGCGAATACCGCAATCACCCGGCGACGCAGAACATCCCGATCATCGTGCTTTCCACCAAGGAAGACCCGCTGATCAAGAGCGCGGCGTTTGCTGCCGGGGCCAACGACTACCTGGTCAAGCTGCCGGATAACATCGAACTGGTGGCGCGCATCCGCTATCACTCGCGCTCCTACATGACCCTGTTGCAACGGGACGCGGCCTACCGGGCGCTGCGGGTCAGCCAACAGCAGTTGCTGGACACCAACCTGGTGCTGCAACGGCTGATGAACTCCGACGGCCTGACCGGGCTGTCCAATCGCCGGCATTTCGACGAATACCTGGAACTGGAATGGCGCCGCGCCATGCGTGACCAGACCCAACTGTCGCTGCTGATGATCGACGTGGACTTCTTCAAGACCTACAACGACAGTTTCGGCCACCTGGAAGGCGACGAGGCGTTACGCAAGGTGGCGGCGACCATTCGTGATGCCAGCAGCCGTCCTTCGGATTTGCCGGCGCGTTATGGCGGTGAAGAGTTTGCCCTGGTGCTGCCCAATACCTCGCCGGGTGGGGCACGGCTGGTGGCCGAGAAGCTGCGCCAGGCGGTGGCGAGCCTGAAAATCCCGCACATTGCCCCGGCAGAAGGGGCGAGCCTGACCATCAGTATTGGCTTGGCGACCATGACCCCGGTGCAGGGCACCGATTGCCGGCAATTGATCTCGGCGGCGGACAAGGGCCTGTACCTGGCCAAGCACAATGGGCGCAATCAGGTGGGGATCGAGTAGGGAATACGGTCTGCGGGATGTCGCAGACCTAATGTGGGAGCGGGCTTGCTCGCGAATGCGGTGTGTCAGTCAATGCATCTGGCGACTGAACCACCGCATTCGCGAGCAAGCCCGCTCCCACATTTGATCTTCATCGCTGTCTGGATGGTGCATATCCCCGCCTTTTCGGCCAAGCGGACTGCCGTTATCAGCCGTTTGTCGTTATACTCGTCGGCTTTCAAAAGTTCGCCAACGAGTGCTGCCCGCCATGGAAATCAACCCGATCCTTAACACCATCAAGGACCTGTCCGAGCGCTCCGAAACTATTCGGGGGTATCTTTGACTACGATCAAAAGCATGAGCGTCTGACCGAAGTCAATCGCGAGCTTGAAGATCCGGCTGTCTGGAACAAACCTGAATATGCCCAGGAACTGGGCCGCGAGCGCGCTGCGCTGGCGCAGATCGTCGACACCCTCGACGAATTGAACACCGGTCTGGGCGATTGCCGCGACCTGCTGGACATGGCCGTCGAAGAAAACGACGAAGGCGCAGTGGGCGATGTCGTCGCCGAGCTGGCCCGTCTCGAGGAAAACCTCGCCAAACTCGAATTCCGCCGCATGTTCAGCCATGAAATGGACCCGAACAACGCCTACCTGGACATCCAGGCCGGTTCCGGCGGCACCGAAGCACAGGACTGGGCCAACATCCTGTTGCGCATGTACCTGCGCTGGGCCGACAAACGCGGTTTCGACGCGACCATCATGGAACTGTCGGCCGGTGAAGTCGCCGGCATCAAGGGCGCGACCGTGCACATCAAGGGCGAATACGCCTTTGGCTGGCTGCGGACCGAGATCGGCGTACACCGCCTGGTGCGCAAGAGCCCGTTCGACTCCGGCAACCGTCGCCACACGTCGTTCTCCGCCGTTTTCGTCTCGCCAGAGATCGACGACAAGGTGGAAATCGAGATCAACCCGGCAGACCTGCGGATCGACACCTACCGTTCCTCCGGTGCCGGTGGCCAGCACGTAAACACCACCGACTCGGCCGTACGTATTACCCACGTACCGACCAATACCGTGGTGAGCTGCCAGAACGAACGTTCCCAGCACGCGAACAAGGACACCGCCATGAAAATGCTGCGGGCCAAGTTGTACGAGCAGGAAATGCAGAAACGCAACGCCGCGTCCCAGGCGCTGGAAGACACCAAGTCGGATATCGGCTGGGGTCACCAGATCCGCTCGTATGTGCTCGACGCGTCGCGGATCAAGGATCTGCGTACCAACATCGAACGCAGCGACTGCGACAAGGTGCTCGACGGTGATATCGACGAATACCTGGAAGCCAGCCTGAAATCTGGCCTGTAACTCCTTTGTAGGAGCCGGCTTGCCGGCGATCCCCGGCCGCAGGCCGGGGACAACGAACCTGATGGAAAATTTAAAGACATGAGCGACCAACAACTCGACCCGCAAGCCCTGCAACAGGAAGAAAACTCCCTGATCGCCCTGCGCAAGGAAAAGCTTGCTGCCGAGCGCGCCAAGGGCAATGCCTTCCCGAACGACTTCCGCCGCGAAAACTACTGCGATGCCTTGCAGAAACAGTACGCGGACAAGACCAAGGAAGAGCTGGCAGAGGCTGCAATTCCGGTCAAGGTTGCCGGTCGCATCATGCTCAACCGTGGCTCGTTCATGGTGATCCAGGACATGACCGGTCGCATCCAGGTCTACGTCAACCGCAAAACCCTGTCCGAAGAAACCCTGGCCTCGGTGAAAACCTGGGACATGGGCGACATCATTGCCGCCGAAGGCACCCTGGCGCGTTCCGGCAAGGGTGACCTGTACGTTGAAATGACCAGCGTGCGCCTGCTGACCAAATCCCTGCGCCCGCTGCCGGACAAGCACCACGGCCTGACCGACACCGAGCAGCGCTATCGCCAGCGCTACGTTGACCTGATCGTCAACGAAGAAGTGCGCCAGACCTTCCGCGTGCGTTCGCAGGTTATTGCGCACATCCGCAGCTTCCTGATGAAGCGCGACTTCCTCGAAGTTGAAACGCCGATGCTGCAAACCATCCCGGGTGGTGCCGCAGCCAAGCCATTCGAAACCCACCACAACGCGCTGGACATGGAAATGTTCCTGCGTATTGCGCCTGAGCTGTACCTCAAGCGGCTTGTTGTTGGCGGCTTCGAAAAAGTGTTCGAGATCAACCGCAACTTCCGTAACGAAGGCGTTTCGACCCGTCACAACCCTGAATTCACCATGTTGGAGTTCTACCAGGCCTACGCCGACTACGAAGACAACATGGACCTGACCGAGGAACTGTTCCGCGAACTGGCGCAACTGGTCCTGGGCACCACCGACGTGCCATACGGCGACAAGGTGTTCCACTTCGGCGAGCCGTTCGTGCGACTGTCGGTGTTCGACTCGATCCTCAAGTACAACCCTGAGCTGACCGCCGATGACCTGAACGACATCGACAAGGCCCGCGCCATCGCCAAGAAAGCCGGCGCCAAGGTGCTGGGCTTCGAAGGCCTGGGCAAATTGCAGGTGATGATTTTCGAAGAGCTGGTGGAGCACAAGCTGGAGCAGCCGCACTTCATTACCCAGTACCCGTTCGAAGTGTCGCCGCTGGCCCGTCGCAACGATGACAACCCGAACGTCACCGACCGTTTCGAGCTGTTCATCGGCGGCCGTGAAATCGCCAACGCCTACTCCGAGCTGAACGATGCCGAAGACCAGGCCGAGCGCTTCATGGCCCAGGTGGCCGACAAGGACGCTGGCGACGACGAGGCGATGCACTACGACGCCGACTTCGTACGCGCCCTGGAATACGGCATGCCGCCTACCGCCGGTGAAGGTATCGGCATCGACCGGTTGGTGATGTTGTTGACCAACTCGCCGTCGATCCGTGACGTGATCTTGTTCCCGCACATGCGGCCACAAGCGTAACCGTAGCGAAATCCGAAGCCGCCTTTTATAAGGCGGCTTTTTTATGTGGCGTTTATAAGCGTCAAGTAAACAGCGCCAGGTGATCGTTCCCACGCTCCGCGTGGGAACGCAGCCCGTGACGCTCCGCGTCACACTGTGGAGGAAGATCCGTCGTGAACCGCGTAATGGCTCAAAAGGGTGCCGCCGGCATTGCCGCTGCCGTGGCTGAAAGTGTTCAGTACCAGGGCCGCAAGGCCAGTCGCCGGGGCAGTGAGCAGCGCAGGCAGGACATTCTCGATGCAGCGATGCGCATCGTGGTACGCGAAGGCGTGCGTGCCGTGCGTCACCGTGCGGTGGCGGCGGAAGCCGGTGTGCCGTTGTCGGCCACCACCTATTACTTCAAGGACATCGACGACCTGCTCACCGACACCTTCGCCCAATATGTGGAGCGCAGCGCCGCGTTCATGGGCAAGTTGTGGGTGCGTAACGAAGGCCTGCTGCGCGAGATGGTGGCTTATGGCGACGGCAGCCCGCAGTCGCGCTCGCAACTGGCCGATGACATCGCGCGCCTGACCGCCGATTACGTGCAACGCCAATTGCTCAACCGCCGTGAGCACCTGATGGCCGAGCAGGCGTTTCGCCAGGAAGCGCTGCTGAACCCGCGCCTGGCCGAGCTGGTGCGCTCCCACCAGCAAATCCTGCTGCAGGGCACTTGCCAGTTTTTCCAGGTATTGGGTTCCCGCGAGCCGCAACAGGATGCCAAAGTGTTGACGGCGATTATCGGTCGGATGGAATATCAGGGCCTGCTGGACGGCGCAGAGCCTCTGACCAGCGAAGAAATGCTTGAGATCCTCAAGCGTTACATGCATTTGGTGTTGGCTTCGGTCTGACACAGGGGATTGTCCAATGAAAGCCTGGCGCGTCGTCGTGATCGCCTTGTCGTTCCTGTTGCTCAGCGGTTGCCTGGTGACCTTCAAGGACCCGTTGCCCGCCAGCGAGGCGGCGCCTGATGGTCTGCTTGGCAAATGGGCCAGCAAAAACGCCTGGGGTGAGCCGCTCAACCTGCAAATCAGCCGCGTCGGTGAGCACCGCTACAAAGCCGTGAGCTACCCTAAGGCCAAGCCGGGCCAGCGGGATGAATACCTGTTCACGGTTTCCCGGCATGGCAGCCGCTGGTATCTGTCGGCGCCATTGCCGGCCAGGTTCGGCGGGCATTACATCCTCGCCGGGTTCGAATTGAATGATGAGCACGAGCTGGTGGTCTACAACCTCGACCTGGATCAGGTCCACCAGGCGGTCGGCCAGAAGGTCCTGAGTGGCAGCACCGTCGAAACCGTCGAGGGTGCCGGTGTGTTGATCGACAGTTCCATGGCCCGGGTATTTGCGTACCTGGATGATCCGGCCAATGCCGATGTGTTCGTCGAAGCCGTGCGCTACCAGCGTGCAGGCAAATAACGTTTAAAGAGGAAGTACCGGGTGGACGATTACCAGCAGACGATACGCGCCTTGTCCGATCGCATTGTGCTGGCGCAAACACCGATTCGCGTCCTCGACGCCGTGAAGTGGGACGAGAATATTCGCCAGGGATTCCTCAAGGCCAAGGGCAAGGAAATGCCGGCGGTGGACCGCGACTACTACCTGACCCGGCCGCTGTCGTTCGATTCCAGCGCGGTGAAGCTGGAGTTCCAGAACATCGAGCGTGACATCACCCGCCAGCTTGGCCAGTTCAACCCGGTCGGGCAGATCATGCGGCGCATGTGCAAGGAATACCGCATGGTGGTGCGCATGCTCGAAGCGCGGGGCACCGAGGATTTCGGCCTGATCTCCCAGGAGCTGTACGGCGCCGCTTCCGATGCGTTCCATGCCGGTGACCCGACCCTGGCCGACCTCGGCCTGATGATGTCGGACTACCTGAACAATATCGATGGCCGTGGCGACCTCAAGGACGAAGCCAAGACCCTGACCGCCAAGGACGCCGTCAACCTGCTGCAGAGCCGCCTGAACAAGGTATTCGGCGAGGCCGAGGAAACCATCCGGGTGTTCGAGTCCGACGGTATCGTGGCGGATGCGGCGGCAGGTGCCGACTACATCAAGATCCGCGCCGACGCGATGTTCAACGACCGCGACGTGCGCGCCCTGGAGGTCCATGAAGGCCTGGTGCACGTGGGCACCACCCTCAATGGGCAAAACCAGCCGATCTGCACCTTCCTGTCCAAGGGCCCGCCCTCGTCGACCGTGACCCAGGAAGGCCTGGCGATCCTGATGGAAATCATCACCTTCGCCTCCTACCCCAGCCGCCTGCGCAAGCTGACCAACCGCACTCGCGCCATTCATATGGTGGAGCAGGGAGCCGACTTCCTGCAGGTGTTCGAGTTCTTCCGTGAGCAGGGCTTTGAGATGGCGGAAAGCTACGGCAACGCGAGCCGGGTTTTCCGTGGGTCGACGCCTACGGGTCTGCCGTTTACCAAGGATTTGTCCTACCTCAAGGGCTTTATCATGGTTTACAACTACATTCAGTTGGCCGTGCGCAAAGGCAAGCTGGAGCAAGTGCCGTTGTTGTTCTGCGGCAAGACCACCCTGGAAGACATGCGTACCCTGCGCCAACTGGTGGACGAAGGCCTGGTGGTGCCACCCAAATACCTGCCGGATCAGTTCCGCGACATGAATGCGTTGGCGGCGTGGATGTGTTTCTCCAACTTCCTCAACCATTTGAGCCTGGACCGGATCGAGGCGGATTACTCCAATATCCTTTAACGATATCTCTGAAGGAACTCAGTCAAAATGTGGGAGCGGGCTTGCTCGCGAATGCGCTGTATCAGCAACAGATGTGGTTACTGAATCACCGCATTCGCGAGCAAGCCCGCTCCCACCTTTGATCTCCATAGGTCTTCAGGATCGTTCCCAACCCATTCACGAGGCTTCAACGGATGAGAATCCTCGGCATTCTTTGCCTGCTACTGACCCTTAACGGCTGCAGCTCCTTATTGTTCTATCCGGAGCGCGGCATGCCGTTCACCCCGGAAAAGGCTCGCTTGCAATACCGTGACGTCACATTGACCACCGCCGATGGCCTGAAGCTCCACGCCTGGTGGCTGCCGGCCAAGGCCGGCGTGCCGCTCAAGGGCACGGTGCTGCACCTGCACGGCAATGGCGGCAATCTCGCCTGGCACCTCGGCGGCAGCTGGTGGCTGCCGGAGCAGGGCTATCAAGTGCTGTTGGTGGACTATCGCGGCTACGGGTTGTCCGAAGGCGAACCTTCGCTGCCGGCGGTTTACCAGGACATCGACGCCGCTTTCAAGTGGATCGACAACGCCCCCGAAACCCAGGGCCAGCCACTGATCGTGCTGGGCCAAAGCCTGGGCGGCGCGCTAGTGGTGCACTACCTGGCGGAACATCCCGAACGTCAGCCGCAGCTCAAGGCGCTGGTACTGGACGGTGTGCCGGCCAGTTATCGTGACGTAGGACAATTCGCCCTCAGCACCTCCTGGCTAACATGGCCGTTCCAGGTGCCGTTGTCGTGGCTGGTGCCGGACGGCGACAGTGCGATCAACGCCATGCCCCGGCTGACCGGCGTGCCGAAATTGTTATTCCATAGCCTGGACGACCCGATCGTGCCGCTCTCCAACGGCATTCGCCTGTATCAGGCTGCGCCGCCACCGCGGGTGCTGCAACTGACCCGGGGTGGCCACGTGCAAACCTTTGCCGACAAGACCTGGCAAACCGTGATGCTGCGCTACCTGGACGACCCCCAGCATTTCAACGGGCTGCGCCGCCTGGGGGAAATCCCCAATTACCCGGCGGCCCCGAACTCCAACGCAGAGAACCCGCAATGAGCGAAGAACGCAACATGATCCCCCTGATCCTCACCGGCATCGGCACCATCATCGGTACCGTTGGCTGCCTGTGGTACTACGGCTATTTGCACTTCGCCAAGCCCGAGGATGCGTTGCTGCTCAGCGACTTCACCATGCTCAAGACCGTGCCGGGCGAGGATTACAAAATCTCCCTGACCCCGGCCGCCCAGGTGGCGCAATGCGTTGATGGCGTACTGGTGCTGTTTGATACCGAACAGAAAGGGCTGACCGGCGTACTGGTCAACAGCAAGAAGCAGGCAGTGCGTTGCATGGGGCAGGAAACGCCGCAATTGGAGCAGTAGCGCGAGTCGAGTGGGAAAGGTCTGGAACCATTTTAAGTGGATTGCCACAGATTCCGTACTGGCCAGCAGCGCTGGATCGGTTATCTCGGATACTTAATTTGGAGTCACTTGAATGGACATTCCTCGCGTAAACAACTCGTCTTCCCCATTCACTGCCGTTGCGGGGGGAGGTGATTCGCGACTTCAGCAATTGGAACAAGATATTCAGAAGTTGAAGAACCAGATCGCCCAAGGAGGCGGTGGTGCACAGGGCGCGCAGGGCGAAGAAAGCCTTGAGGAAAGGCTCAAGAGGCTCGAGGCGGAGCTGGCCCAACTCAAAGGGCAGGAGCAGGATAACTCGGCGCAAGTAAGCTACTGACCCGATGCTCTTGAAGCGCACTGGGACCTCTTGATTCCTGGCCTGCAAATAAAAGAATCCCGCCATTTGGCGGGATTTTTCATGCGGCCTCAAACGATCATTCAGCGACGGAGCGGGCGGCGTGGTGTGCGGGCTGGGCCCTCCGGTGCAGTCGTAGTTGATGATGGAAATATCTGGAACCGTATTGCGTAACGCACCACAGAAGCGATGTGATTTACACGAGTCGGGGCGAGAAGGTGGCGATAGATATTGCTGCAATAAGCAACATGGTGAACATGCTCAGGGGGCACGAGAAGCTGGAAATGCTCGACGCCGAGGATCATAAGCTCAAGCACTTGCTCGACAAGCTGTCGGAACATGGCTACGGCGGGAAGATAGAGCTACCAGCCGAGGATCCCAATCGACCTGTCCGGTTCGACGACCCGAAAAAAAACCCACAGTAACGTGGGTTTTTTTTCCAGCATCAATCGATCAGTTGGCCATCGAAGAACGTGGCTTGACCGGCTGGTTGTCGTTGGAGATGGTCACTTCAACGCGGCGGTTCATGGCGCGGCCCGAAACGCTGCCGTTATCGGCAACCGGGTATTCCTTGCCATAGCCCTGGGTCACGATGCGCGAGATATCCACACCCTGGTTGGCCAGTGCGCGCTGTACGGAAGCGGCGCGGCGCTCGGACAGGCTCTGGTTGTACGAGTCGGAACCGGTGCTGTCGGTGTAGCCTTCGACGATCACTTTACGGTCCGGGTTATCGCGCAGGAACTGCGCCAGCTTGGTGATGTTCACCAGGCCGCTGGACTTGAGGTCCGACTTGTTGGTGGCGAACAGCACGTCACCAAAGGTCACCAGCGTGCCGCGATCAGTCTGCTTGGCGTTCAAGCTGTCTTGCAGTTGCTTGATCTGCGCGTCACGGGCCTGCAGCAGGGCGCGGGCACGTTCGTCACCGGCGTTTTTCAGCTTGGCTTCGGACTCACGCAGGACGATGGTGTCCTTGGCCACTTCAACGCGCTGGTTGGTCAGGTAGGCCAGTTGGTCGACCTTCTTCTGGTCTTCCTTGTCGCGGTAGGCCTTGTCAGCCTTGTCCAGCCAGTCGCTGGCGTCTTTGGTTTCCAGCGCCGCTACCTTGGTGGCTTGCGGGTTGGCTTGCAGGGCCGAGAAGTTGGTCCGAGCATTTTCCAGGTTCTGGTTCGGCGGGGTGGAGCAAGCCGCCAGAGCAACGCTCATCGCCAGCAGGGCAGGGATCATCAATTGTTTACGCATAGTCGTGTCGTCCTTTCAATTCGGTTTCGGGTGCAATGCAATCAGGGGCGGCGGCTTATTGTTGCGGCTGGATCACAGCCGGGCGCATGCCTTCCTGACGCAGCTCCTGAACAGCTTTCTGGGAATCCTTCACAGCCTGTTCGGCCTTGGCAGCCTGGGCTTTACGCTCTGCTACGCGAGCGTCCCACTCGGACTGTTCGGCCAGGCGACGGGCTTCGTCGTAGTTCTTGTCGTGCATGGCGATTTCAGCTTGCTTCAGTTTGTCCTGGGCAGACTTCATCTCCACGGCTGCGAACTCGGTACCGCCGGCGCTGACAGCGCTGTTCACCGCAGATTGGGTCACAGCGTATTGCTCGGTCGGCGGGTTGCCGGCGCAGCCAGCCAGTACGAAGCTGGTGCCGATTGCCAGCGCGGCCAATTTAAGCCCGCGCAGGTGGTTAAACGAGGTTTTGGCAGTGCTGGTCTTCATCGTCTTCAACTCCATTAGGTAACTCCTGAAAAACATCAAATCCATCTCCGGCTTGCAGTGTCTGCGGGGCCCGGCGGTTAGCTCAGGACGCCTATTCAAACGGCTGTTCCAAGTGATGGCTTACTGGCTGTGACCGGAGGCTTTTTTGAATAGTTCAGCGAAGATGGCGATTTGCCTAAAAAAATATTTGACTGAACGGTCAGCGTTTAAAAGTTGGAACTTTTGCATGGCGCAGCGGTATCCAGGGCCTGTGGGAGGCCCTGAATACGGGAGGTTAAGGGTTTTGAGGCGCAGGTTTACTAGTGTTTCTGCTTGTCGGACTGAGCTGACAAGTCGTGCAGGTAACGCCGTGACAGGCTGAGAAAACGTGGGGTTGGGCCGACATCCTCATACAGCGGATCGCCTTCCTCATCGGTGGCAATCACCTGCTTGCCCTTGATGTAGGGAAAGCTCGCTTCCAGCTCTTCGAGGGCTGCGCCAATCAACTCGCCGAGCAGTTCTTCGGTATGGCGTTTGGGGTACATCTCGGAGATCGCCGCCAGCCTGGCGGCGGCTTCCACGTCCAGATGGATGGCGTATTCGGTTTTGGTCAGGCGACCCTTGGCGTTTTCTTCCCAATGCTGGGCCAGTTCTCGGATTTTCATGGCAACCTCAATGGAGCCCACGGTACGCGGGCGATGATGAGTGACCAGCCGGCCAGCGCGGATAACGCTGCGGCTTACTGTTGAGACTAGCTGCAACTCACAAGGTTTAAAGTTCCTTGTAAGACGTCGCCGTGGGCGGCACTCTTGAAGATCAAAGCGTCCCGGATTTTCTGCTGGAGATTGGCTGATGAGCGATATCGATGCACGTTTGCGTGAGGATGTTCACCTGCTGGGTGAACTGTTGGGCAACACGATTCGAGAACAGTACGGCGATGAATTCCTCGACAAGATCGAGCAGATCCGTAAAGGCGCCAAGGCCGACCGCCGTGGCGCAGCCTCGGAGCAGGTGGCCGGCGAAGAGCTGAGTGCCAGCCTCAATCAACTCAAGGAAGACGAACTGCTGCCGGTGGCGCGGGCCTTCAACCAGTTTCTCAACCTGGCCAATATCGCCGAACAGTATCAGTTGATCCACCGCCGTGATGAATCAACCCCGGCGCCGTTCGAGTCGCGGGTGCTGCCGGAACTGCTGGCGCGCCTGCAGAGTGAAGGCCACAGCAGCGAATCCCTGGCGCGCCAGTTGGGCCGGCTGGAAATCGAACTGGTGCTCACCGCCCACCCCACCGAAGTTGCCCGCCGCACCCTGATCCAGAAATACGACGCCATCGCCGCACAACTGGCCCTGCAGGATCACCGCGACCTCACCACCGCCGAGCGCGAGCAGATCCGCAATCGCCTGCAACGCCTGATCGCCGAAGCCTGGCACACCGAAGAAATCCGCCGCACCCGGCCCACGCCGGTAGACGAAGCCAAATGGGGCTTTGCGGTGATCGAGCATTCGTTGTGGCACGCCATCCCGAATTATTTGCGCAAGGCCGATCACGCCTTGCACGCGGCTACCGGCCTGCGCCTGCCTCTGGAGGCCGCGCCGATTCGCTTCGCTTCCTGGATGGGCGGCGACCGCGACGGTAACCCCAACGTCACCGCCCCGGTCACCCGCGAAGTGCTGTTGCTGGCGCGCTGGATGGCGGCTGACCTGTACTTGCGCGACATCGACCACCTCGCCTCCGAACTGTCGATGCAACAGGCCAGCCCGGCATTGCAGGCCAAGGTGGGTGACAGCGTCGAACCTTACCGGGCGTTGCTCAAGCAATTGCGTGAGCGGCTGCGCGCCACACGCCAATGGGCCCACACCTCGTTGACCAGCACCACGCCGGCGCCCGCCGATGTGCTGCAAAACAACCGCGAGCTGCTCGAGCCGCTGGAGCTGTGCTACGAGTCGCTGCACACCTGCGGCATGGGTGTGATTGCCGACGGCCCGCTGCTGGACTGCCTGCGTCGGGCTGTGACGTTTGGCTTGTTCCTGGTGCGCCTCGACGTACGTCAGGATTCCACCCGCCACTGCGCGGCCATGACCGAAATCACGGATTACTTGGGCCTCGGCCGTTACGAGGATTGGGACGAAGAGGCGCGCATCAGCTTCCTGATGAAGGAACTGGCCAACCGTCGACCCTTGTTGCCGGGCTACTTCAAGCCTTCGGCAGACACCGCCGAAGTGCTGAACACCTGTAAGGAAATCGCTGCCGCACCGGCTGCGTCCCTGGGTTCCTACGTCATCTCCATGGCCGGCGCCGCGTCGGACGTGTTGGCCGTGCAACTGCTGCTCAAGGAGTCCGGCGTACAACGGCCGATGCGTGTGGTGCCGTTGTTCGAGACCCTGGCTGACCTGGACAACGCAGGCCCGGTGATCGAGAAACTGCTGCTGTTGCCGGGTTATCGCGCCCGCCTGCAGGGCCCGCAGGAAGTGATGATCGGCTACTCGGATTCGGCCAAGGACGCGGGCACTACCGCCGCCGCCTGGGCGCAATACCGGGCCCAGGAACGGCTGGTGGAAATCTGCCGCGAACAACAAGTCGAACTGCTGCTGTTCCACGGTCGTGGCGGCACTGTAGGCCGCGGCGGCGGCCCGGCTCACGCGGCGATTCTGTCGCAGCCTCCTGGGTCGGTGGCGGGGCGTTTCCGCACCACTGAGCAGGGCGAGATGATCCGCTTCAAGTTCGGCCTGCCGGACATCGCCGAGCAGAATCTCAACCTGTACCTGGCGGCGGTGCTGGAGGCAACCTTGCTGCCACCGCCACCACCGGAGCCGGCCTGGCGCCACTTGATGGACGAATTGGCCGCCGACGGTGTCAGCGCTTACCGCGCCGTGGTGCGGGAAAATCCGCAGTTCGTCGAGTATTTCCGCCAGTCCACGCCGGAGCAGGAACTGGGTCGCTTGCCCCTGGGCAGTCGTCCGGCCAAGCGCCGGGCTGGTGGCATTGAAAGCCTGCGGGCGATCCCGTGGATCTTCGGCTGGACCCAGACCCGCCTGATGCTGCCCGCCTGGCTCGGCTGGGAAGCGGCGTTGAACAATGCCCTGGAGCGTGGCGAAGGCGAGTTGCTGGGGCAGATGCGCGAGCAGTGGCCGTTCTTTCGTACCCGCATCGATATGCTGGAAATGGTGCTGGCCAAGGCCGACGCCGACATCGCCCGGCTGTATGACGAGCGATTGGTGCAGCCCGATCTGCTGCCATTGGGCGCGCACTTACGCGACCTATTGTCGCAGGCGTGCAGTGTGGTGCTTGGCCTGACTGGCCAGTCTCAGCTGCTGGCCCACAGCCCCGATACGCTGGAGTTCATCCGCCTGCGCAACACCTACCTGGACCCGTTGCACCTGCTGCAGGCCGAATTGCTGGCCCGATCGCGGCAACAGGAAGCGGCACAAGACAGCCCTCTGGAACAGGCGCTGCTGGTGTCTGTGGCCGGTATTGCCGCTGGTTTGCGCAACACCGGCTGACATTTATGGCGTGTTCTCAATAGCTTGCAGATACCCCGCGCCGGTCGCCGTAAAATTGGCGACCGGCGTTTTGCTGTCAGGGTTGTACCTGCCTATAAAGCCAGCGCGGCGCGGGTTTCTCCTACTTTCGGCGGCTTGTGTGGTTTGGGCCTGCTGTGTATCTTGATCAGCCTTTGGCCGTTTGTGCGGCCTGGACCCAAAATTTCCGAGATTGGCCCCACGCGGCGAATCCGAGCGTCATCTCTATAAAAAATTGAGGAGCACATCGATGCGCGTCATTCTGCTGGGAGCTCCCGGGGCCGGTAAAGGTACTCAGGCAAAGTTCATCACTGAAAAATTCGGCATTCCACAAATCTCCACCGGCGACATGCTGCGTGCGGCCGTCAAGGCCGGCACCGAGCTGGGCCTGATCGCCAAGAGCGTGATGGACAGCGGCGGCCTGGTCTCCGATGACCTGATCATCAACCTGGTCAAGGAACGCATCAGCCAGGACGACTGCAAGAACGGTTTCCTGTTCGATGGCTTCCCGCGCACCATTCCCCAGGCTGAAGCCCTGGTGAAGGCCGGCGTCGAGCTGGACAACGTGGTGGAAATCGCCGTTGAAGACGAAGAGATCGTGCAGCGTATTGCCGGTCGTCGTGTTCACGAGGCCTCGGGCCGCGTCTACCATATCGTCTACAACCCGCCGAAAGTCGCGGGCAAGGACGATGTTACCGGCGAAGACCTGGTACAGCGTAAGGACGACACCGAAGAGACCGTGCGTCATCGCCTGTCGGTCTACCATTCCCAGACCAAGCCGCTGGTGGACTTCTACCAGAAACTCTCGGCCGCCCAGGGCAAGCCGAAGTACAGCCACATCGAAGGTGTGGGTTCGGTTGAAGCCATCACTGGCAAAGTACTGGAAGCGCTGATCTGATCGTTCATCCGCTTGATTGACAACGGCCCGCTTGCGGGCCGTTGTTGTTTATACTGACGCACTTTTTTTCAACGTGGATGCATACACCGATGAGCACCTTGCTGGCCCTGGACACCGCGACTGAAGCTTGCTCCGTTGCCCTGCTGCACGATGGCAAGGTTACGAGCCACTACGAGGTGATCCCGCGCCTGCACGCGCAGAAGCTGTTGCCGATGATCAAGCAATTGCTGCTGGACGCGGACACCACCTTGTCGGCAGTGGACGCCATCGCATTCGGGCGCGGCCCGGGCGCGTTCACCGGCGTGCGCATCGCTATCGGTGTGGTCCAGGGGTTGGCGTTTGCGCTGGAGCGTCCGGTGTTGCCGGTGTCCAACCTGGCGGTGCTGGCGCAGCGGGCATTTCGCGAACACGGCGCCAACCAGGTCGCGGCGGCCATCGATGCGCGCATGGATGAAGTGTATTGGGGCTGCTACCGCGAAACCGCTGGCGAGATGCGCCTGATCGGCGCTGAAGCCGTGCTGCCACCTGAAGCGGCGGCGTTGCCGGGCGATGCCAGCGGCGACTGGTTCGGTGCCGGCACCGGCTGGGGCTACGGCGAGCGCATTGGCGTGACGCTTGCCGGCCAGGATGCGGGGATGCTGCCCCATGCCGAAGACCTGCTGGCCCTGGCACGCTTTGCCTGGGAGCGGGGCGAGGCGATTCCGGCCGACCAGGCAGCCCCTGTGTACCTGCGGGATAAAGTGGCGCAGACCAAGGCTGAACGCGGGATTATTTGACGTCAAAAGTGCGGGCAATTTCAGACAAAAATAGCCAATCGTCAGAATTTGCCCGCGCTTTTAAACCTTTTACCAATTATGTGTTCTAGTTATCACCAGAGCATTTGCGCGCCATGGAAAGCGCCACTAAAATGCCATCACCGATACCGAGTTCGCATGTATGCGCATAGACGGCTTTTCATCACAGTCCTACCCCCTCAAGCGTAAGCCTCGCAAGGCGAACGTGACGGTAGACGACTCCGTCGAAGACTCGCCCGATTTTGTTGAAATCCAGTCTGACAACACTGCTGTTTCAACCCGTTCCCAGGGTTCCGGCGGTGCACGCACCAGCGGCGTTCCTGCCCGCCAGCAAGACATGATCTTCCCGCGCTCCATGAGCAAAAACGTCGCCAATGCCCTGGCCAGCTACCTGACCACTGCCGGCTTTGTCGAATGGGATATGGAAGTGCTGGGCCTCGATATCCATATCTGATGCTGTTGCCTTACTACCTCGGTTGTCCGTCCTGGAGTGAAAACGCCTGGCGCGAATACCTGTATCCCGCCGACGCCCGCTCCAGCGATTACCTTGCCCTGTATTCCCAGGTCTTCAACGCCGTCGAGGGCAACACCACCTTCTACGCCCGTCCTTCCGTCGCTACCGTGCAGCGCTGGGCTGAAATCATGCCCGAGCATTTTCGCTTCACGGCCAAGTTTCCGGGGGATATCAGCCACAGCGGCAACCTGATCGAGCAGTTGCCGGCGGCGGAAAGTTTCCTGGGGTTGATGAGCCCGTTGGGCGAGCGTATTTCGCCGTTGTGGCTGCAGCTGCCGGCCAGTTTTACCCCGCAGCGCCTGGGTGAGTTGGCCGGGTTTATCGACGGGCTGGAGCGACCGTTGGCGGTGGAGGTGCGTCACTCGGAATTTTTCGCCAAGGGCGACGCCGAGCGCAGTCTCAACCGCTTGCTGCGCGACCGCGGTGTCGAGCGCATCTGCCTGGACCCGCGTGCGTTGTTCAGTTGCACCTCCACCTCGGCAGCCGTGCTGCACGCCCAATCGAAAAAGCCCAAGGTGCCGCCTCGCCCGGCGGCGCTGACGCAGTTTCCGCAAGTGCGCTTTATTGGCCATCCGGAGTTGGAAGCCAATGACCCGTTCCTGGTGCCCTGGATTGAAAAGGTTGCCGGCTGGATCGAAGAGAGGCGTACGCCCTACGTGTTTCTTCACACTTCCGACAACCGCCTGGCCGCCCAACTGGCCTTGCGCTTTCATGAGAAATTGATGCTGCGCTTGCCCGGCTTGCCGGCATTGCCCACCCTGCATCGAGAACCCGCAGCGGAGCAACTGGGGTTACTCTAAGGCTCCTTTTCCCGACAGGAGTCAGTCATGGATGCCCAAACCCTTCGCGCCGAAACCTTCAAGGCCCTGCATGAGCGTGACCGCGCGTTCGTGATGCCCAATCCATGGGATGCGGGCTCTGCAAAAATGCTCGCCAGCCTGGGGTTTGAAGCCCTGGCCACCACCAGCGCCGGCTTTGCCTTCAGCCTCGGCCGCCCGGATGCCGAAGGTGCGTTGTCCCTGGAAGACACCTTGGGCAATGCCGGGGCGATCGTCCAGGCGACCTCGCTGCCCGTCGCCGCCGACCTGGAAAACTGCTTCAGTGACACCCCTGAAGGCTGCGCCAAGACTATCCTGCGGGCGGCAGCGACTGGGATTGTCGGTGGCTCCATCGAAGACGCCACCGGAATTGCCGTCGACCCGATCTATCCCTTTGACCTTTCCGTGGAGCGCGTCGAAGCCGCAGTCGCCGCTGCCCGCAGTTTGCCATTCCCCTTCACCCTGACCGCCCGCGCGGAAAACCTCCTGCATGGCCGGCTGGATTTGCCCGACACCATTCGCCGCCTGCAGGCCTACGCCGAAGCTGGCGCCGACGTGCTCTATGCACCGGCCCTGCGCAGTGCCGAGGAAGTATTGGCGGTGGTGAAGGCGGTTGCACCCAAGCCCGTGAATATCTTGATGTCAGGCGCCCTGAAACTCAGCGTGGCGCAGTTGAGCGAGATGGGCGTCAAGCGCATCAGCGTCGGCTCGGCCATGGCCCTGGCGGCTTATGGCGAGTTCTTCAGGGCGGCCCAGGAGGTTCATGAGTTGGGCACGTTTACCTTCGCTGAGCGCTCGATGCCGTTCAACCAGGCCAATCAACTGTTCAAGGGCTGAGGCGTGCGTTTCTTCAAGGTGCTGGGCGTGCTGCTGGTGTTGGCAGGTGGTGTGTTGGTTGGCGTGTGGCGGGGTTGGGTGCCGCTGCCCGATGAGTGGAACCCGTGGGCTCCGCTGGACGTGCGGGCAAGCCCGAACCTGCTGACCCGATTCAAGCTTGGGCGTTTGCAGGATGATCCTGCCCTATGTGACCAAGTGCTGAAGACCTCCGGGCTGCGGGTCGCCCATCAGGCGGACAGCCCTGCCGACGCGGCTTGCCCGCTGCGCAATACATTGCGGGTCCAAGGCGCTGATGTCGGCTTGAGCAGCAGCTTTCTCGCCAGTTGCCCGCTGGCCGTGGCGTTCGCCCTGTTCGAGCGCCATAGCCTGCAACCAGCGGCCCAGGCGGTGTTTGGCCAGGCAGTGACGCGGGTCGATCACCTGGGCAGCTTTGCCTGTCGCAATATCTACAACCGCGCCAACGGGCGACTCAGCCAGCATGCGTCGGCCAATGCGTTGGATATCGCCGGGTTTCGCCTGGCGGACGGGCGCACCATCAGTGTGCTCAAGGATTGGCCGGGTGACGGCGAGCGTGCGCGCTTCCTGCGGCAAGTGCGCGACGGCGCCTGCAAGGATTTCAATGTGGTGTTGAGCCCGGATTACAACGCCGCCCACCGTAATCACTTTCATCTGGACATGGGTCGGTGGTGGGTGTGTCGCTGAGGGTCAGGCGGCCAGGCGCAGGTTGTGCAGGATCAGCGGACGCGCCCAGCGGCTGTCGAAATCCAGGGCTTTCTGTTGCTCAACCAGCTCTTCTGCCGGGAACGGTGGCGGTGGTGGTGGCAGCAGGTCCAGTTCGAATTCGGCGATCGGCAAATGCAGCGGGCGTGGTTGCGGCGCCGGACCCGGTTCGGGCAGCGATTGGCCGGCGGCCAGGACGATCGGGCGCACCCAGGCGCTTTCGAAGTTTTGCTGCTTTTGCTGGGCGACCACTTCTTCCGCCGGGTACGGTGGCGGGGCCGGTGGCAGCAGTTCCAGTTCGAATTCGGCGATAGGCAGGAACAGCGGCTCGGGCGGGGCGATCTCGGTGTCTGTCACATCACAGGCGCGCTGGGTGACGATCTGCGACAGCAGGTCACTGCCTTCGCTGGGTTCTACCGCCGGGTCCACAGGTTTCGCCACCGACTTGGCGAGCGCGCCCGGCGTGTCGCCGAGCTGTTCGGCCAACGCCTGGGCGAAGAAGTCCTGCCACACATGACTGACGCCGGCCAGCGCTTGGGTATTGCGCAGGCCGAAGTGGTTGTGGGTCGGCAGTACACCGGTGAATAGCGAAGGAATGTCTGACATTTCTCTCGATCGTCGCTCAGCTCTGGCAAAATGCCGGATCCTTTTTTTTATCGGCCGCTTTTTGCCGATCCTTAATATTTTTGAGCGTAGTCACCGATGAGCGAACAACCAGCGGCCAGCCGCATTCGGGTCGAGGCCTTGGCCGAAGGTTTTCAGGCACGTGCGCAGCACTGGGCCGAGCAGCTGGGGTTGCCTTTGCAACTGGATGAGGCGGACTTTGCCTTGCAGGTGGGGGAGCAGGGGCTGCAGTTGCAACAGCTGGGGCCTGAGGCGCCGGGGCCGGTGCGGGTGGATTTTGTGGAGGGTGGGGCGGCGCACAGGCGTCTGTATGGCGGCGGCAGCGGGCAAATGATTGCCAAGGCGGTGGGTGTGGCGCAGGGCGTGCGGCCCAGGGTGCTGGATGCTACCGCGGGGTTGGGAAAGGATGCATTTGTGTTGGCCAGCCTGGGTTGCGAGATGAGCCTGATTGAACGCCAGCCGTTGATTGGGGCGTTGCTGGAAGATGGATTGGCGCGAGGTGCAGAGGATTTTGAGGTGGCGCCGATTGTGGCGCGGATGAGGTTGCTCAAGGGCAACTCCATTGAGGTGATGCGCGATTGGGAGGGGGAGCCGCCTCAGGTGATTTATCTGGATCCGATGTTTCCGCATCGGGAGAAGACGGCGTTGGTGAAGAAGGAGATGAGGTTGTTTCGGCCGCTGGTGGGGGATGATCCGGATGCGCCGGCGTTGTTGGCGGCGGCGTTGGCTTTGGCCAGTCATCGGGTGGTGGTCAAGCGGCCGCGTAAGGCGCCTTGTATTGAGGGGGTGAAGCCGAGTCATGCGTTGGATGGGAAATCCAGTCGGTATGACATTTATCCTAAGAAGGCGCTGAAGTCCTGAGGGTTGGGTACATATCCGTTATTTAGGTAACGGCCGCTTATGGTTCCGCTCTTACAGCGGGTCACTTTTGGCAAACGCCCCAAAAGTAACCAAAAGGTCTTTGCCCCACCACTCGGTGCCTCGCTTAGGCTCGGCATGCCCGCACTCCGGCCCGGTTCCGCGGGCCGCCGCGACGGGCCATCCATGGCCCGGCGCGGCTAAATCGGCATCCTTGCCGATTTACCCGCTCCACCGTGCCTACTTGCGGCCATCGTGGTTGACGGGGCCCGCAGATCAAAAGCAAGAGCACAGCGGCCTCCCGGCCGGCTTGAGTGTTAAAAGCAAAGGCAAGATCCAGAGCGAAAGCCAAATCTGAAGCTGATGCAGCTCTGCTTTTCTGTGGGGGGGGTGG